>JAJUJD010000054.1 GCA_029267315.1 Alcaligenaceae bacterium | reverse complement strand
GGCAGTTTCCAGGTCGCGAATCTCGCCCACCATCACCACGTCCGGATCCTGGCGCAGGAAGCTGCGCAGGGCGGCGGCAAAGGTCATGCCGCGCTTCACGTTCATCTGCACCTGGTTGATGCCAGGCACCCGGATTTCCACTGGGTCCTCGACCGTGGAGATATTACGGATCTCGTCGTTGAGGATGTTCAGGGCCGTGTACAGGCTCACTGTCTTGCCCGAGCCGGTGGGGCCGGTCACGAGCACCATGCCGTAAGGCTTCTGGATCGCCTCCAGAAACAGCTTCTTCTGCTCCTCCTCATAGCCCAGCTTGTCGATGCCCAGCTTGGCGGCACTGCCATCCAGGATACGCAGCACCACCTTCTCCCCGAACAGCGTGGGCAGGGTGCTGACGCGGAAGTCGATCTGCTTGGTCTTGCTGAGGTTGAGCTTGATGCGGCCGTCCTGCGGCACCCGCTTCTCGGCGATGTCGAGTTGCGCCATGACCTTCAGGCGGGCGGTGATGCGCGTGTTCAGCTTCACCGGCATCTTGGCGGCCTGCTTGAGGATGCCGTCGATGCGCAGGCGCACCCGGTAGTCGTTCTCGTACGGCTCGAAGTGGATGTCCGATGCGCCCTTCTTGATCGCGTCCACCAGCACCTTGTTGACGAACTTCACAATCGGTGTGTCGTCGCCCTTGACGTCGCTGCCGCTGTCAGAGCCGGCTTCATCGCCGCCCACATCCAGGCTTTCCAGGCCGTCGGCGTCGTCGAGGGCGTCGCCGAAGCTGTCGCTAGCCTCCAACCAAAGTTCCAATGTGCGTTTGAGCGTATCCTCCGCCACCAGAATTGGCTCGACGGTGAGGTTGGCGTTGAACTTCACCTCATCCAGGGCGCGGGTATCGGTGGGGTCCGAGGTGCCGACGAACAGCTTGCCGCCGCGCTTGAACAGCGGCAGCAGGCCGTGCTTGCGCAGTAGCTCCTCATTGACCAGCTTGATCGCGTTGTGCGCGGCGTCCATGGTGGCCGGATCGAACACCGGCATGCCGAATTCGATCGAGTTGGCTGCTGCAAGCTGCGAAGCCGTTACCAGCTTCTTCTCGCGGAGCCACGCAGCCACCGGTTTGCGTTCGGCCGTGGCCTTGTCCAGCGCCTCGCGCGCGGCGCCCTCGTCCAGGGCGCCGTCCAGCACCAGACGCCGGGCGATGCCGGTGATGCCTACCAGGTTCGCGGCGACAACTGCGTTCATTCTTCGAAGCTCTCCCCTATGCGTTCGCGACTTTACCGCAACAACGCAGCCCCGGCGCAACCCCGGCCACAGCCGGAGCCTCACCCGCCGGTCCGGTTGGTGGGACCATGAGCTTCCGAACCCCAGCCCCAACAGCTACCCTTGTCGGAAAGGGGAACCCATGAAAATTTCCGTCATCCTGCCCGCGAAGAATGAGGCCGAAGGACTGCGCCGCACGCTGCCGGCCCTGCGAGCGCTGCTGCTGGAGGCCGAGGTGATCGTGGTGGATGACGGCTCTACCGACGATACCGCAGCTGTTGCAGCAGAGCACGGCGCCAGAACGCTGTCCGCACCGTACTCCATGGGCAACGGCGCTGCCATCAAGCGCGGGGCCCGCGCAGCGCGGGGCGACGTGCTTGTTTTCATGGATGCGGACGGGCAGCACGATCCGGCCAGCATCCCCAAGCTGCTGGCGAAGCTGGAAGAAGGCTATGACATGGTCGTGGGCGCACGAGACTGGAGTGGGCAGGCCGGGGTCAGTCGGGGAATGGCCAATGCCTTCTACAACTGGCTGGCCAGCCGGATGACGGCCTTTGACGTAAAGGACCTGACTTCGGGTTTCCGAGTGGTTCGCGCGCACAGGTTCTGCGAGTTTCTACATCTGTTGCCCAATGGCTTCAGCTATCCCACCACCAGCACCATGGCATTTTTTCGCAGTGCCTACCCGGTGGCCTATGTGCCGATCCCTGTGGCGAGGCGTATCGGCAAGAGCCATATCCGCCCGATCCGTGACGGCATTCGCTTTTTGCTCATCATCTTCAAGATCGCCACGTTGTATTCGCCGCTGAAGCTGTTTGTGCCGGTGGCGATGATGTTCTTTTTCACGGGCTTGGGCTATTACGCATTTACTTACTTCACGATGCACAGGTTCACCAATATGAGCCTGCTGCTATTCAGTGCCTCGGTCATTATCTTCCTGATCGGGCTGATTTCCGAGCAGATCACCAGCCTGACCTACCTTGCGTCGCAGGGTGACGACAGAAGAGATGCCTGAACTCCAACCCTTGTCCGGCAGTCGCCTCCGTTTACTGGTGCTGGCTTCGACATATCCCCGCTGGCGAGGTGATCCGGAACCAGCGTTCGTGCATGAACTGGCCAAGCGTCTGACCAAGCGCTTCGATGTGACGGTATTGTGCCCACATGCCCAGGGAGCGTTGCCAAGAGAATCAATGGATGGAGTGGGGGTGGTGCGTTATCGCTACGCGCCGGCAAGGTGGGAAACGCTGGTAAATGATGGCGGTATCGTTACCAACCTTCGTAATTCCCGCTGGAAGGCGTGTTTGGTACCCGGATTCGTACTGGCCCAAGCATGGGCGGCATGGCGCCTACGCCGAAAATTGCGGATTGATGTGGTCCATGCCCACTGGCTCGTGCCGCAGGGATTGGTGGCCATGGCGATTCAGGGCGTATCACGCAAAAACCCGCCTTTTCTCGTGACATCGCATGGGGCCGACCTGTACGCGTTACGCAGCCGTCCATTTCAGGCGCTCAAGCGGCTCGTCTTGCGCCGAGCCTCTGCTGTCACTGTGGTCAGCAGTGCGATGCGGGATGAAGTCGCCAGGATGGGGCCAGGTGCCGGGAAGGTTTCGGTGTTGTCGATGGGGGTGGACCTGGTTTCGCGCTTCACTCTGTCCCGCGGCATCGAGCGTTCGGGCAACGAATTGCTGTTCGTTGGCCGGTTGGTCGAGAAAAAGGGGCTGCCCCACTTGCTCGACGCATTGCCCTTGGTTCTGCGTGAACGTCCGGATGTTGTCCTGACCATTGCGGGCTTTGGGCCGGACGAACATGGGCTGCGGGGGCAGGTAGATCGACTTGGGCTGGCGCAGTCGGTCCGTTTCCTCGGCGCAGTTCCTCAGGAAAAGTTGCCGGCACTGTACAGCCGTGCCGCCCTGTTCGTGGCTCCGTTTGTCAAGACGACCTCGGGAGATCAGGAAGGGCTGCCAGTGGCCTTGATGGAAGCGATTGCATGTGGGTGCCCGGCACTGGCGGGCGATGTGGATGGACTTCAGGACATTTTTGGAGACTTGTCGTCGGAGTGCATCGTCGACCCAAGAAACAGGCGGGTGCTTGCGGACGCAATCCTGCGCGACTTGCAAAGCGGCGCTGCTGCCTGCAAGCGAACATTGCAAATGCGCCAGCACCTGGTTGAACAACTGGATTGGGACCGGATTGCAGATCGCTACGCGGACCTTCTGACCGGGTTGGTCGAGGGGGCGTAATGAAGGTCAACAAGTCCAGCGTATCCCACTGGATGCTTCTGCTCGGATTCTTCCTCCAGGGGCTGTTAGGGTTGGCCCGCCGGAAGCTGCGGCGAGACACGCCCAAGCAGACCATCGTGTTCTACGGGCACAAGCTCAATGGCAACCTGCTCGCGTTGTATGACTATCTCCAAGGCAACCATGCCCTCGGGCTGCGACCGGTTTTCCTGACCATGGATGCCACCTACCATCGCGAGCTGCAAGCAACGGGAGTCAGCAGCGAGTGGGCGCCATCAACCGCGTGCTCCAAACTGTTGGCCGATGCTGTCGCAGTCGTCACCAGTCACGGGTTGCACTCCCTGGGGCCTTTGTGCGGGACTTATCAGGCGCTTGGGTTGCGGTTCTTCGATGTCTGGCATGGGATCCCGTACAAGGGCTTCGATGCGGACGACTTTCACTTGCAGCACAAGTACGACGAAATCTGGGTGGCCTCCGAGCTCAATCGCGAGCTGTATGTCCAGAAGTTCGGGTTCACCCCGGAACAGGTTGTGGCCACCGGCTATGCACGCACCGACCGACTGGTGCGCCCCGGGCAGGATAGCCTCGAGTGTCGCGCGTCACTCGGCCTCCCCGTCGAGGGAAAGCTGATCCTGTTTGCGCCCACCTGGAAGCAGGACTCCAGTGGGCGCAGCCTGTTTCCGTTCGGCTGCGATGAGCATGAGTTTATCGGTGCAATGGCGGCTGTTGCCGCAATGCATGGCGGAGGCATTGTGCTGCGCACCCATCTCAACAGTGAAGGCGTGGACGTGGCCGGGTACCCGAACGTCCATGCGCTTCCCGCCTCGCGATATCCCGACGCGGAAGCCGCGCTGTTGGCCTGCGACGCCTTGGTCTGCGACTGGTCGTCCATTGCCTTCGACTTCCTGCTGCTTGACAGGCCGGCGATCTTTCTCGACGTTGAGCCGCCGTTCCGCAAGGGGTTCTCGCTTGGGCCGGAGTACCGCTATGGGGCGGTCGTCGACAGTCTGGAAACCATGACCGCCGCGCTGGACCAGGTGCTGGCGCATCCGGACACCTATTGGCAGGCGAATGCCGCGCGCCATCACGGGATCAAGCAGACAGTTTATGGCGGGCTGGCGGACGGAAAGGCCTCGGAGCGGTGCGTGAAGCGCTTGACCCGTTTCCTAGCGGCAAACCAGGGTGGCGGCCAGTCCGGCTCCTAGAGCCTGATCTTCTCGATCACGGCAGTGGTGGAGATCGCCGGGGTGCGCTCGAAATAGACCACCCGACAGGTGTCGGAAAAGCCGTCGAACTGCCCGCGCCAGTCATCGCCCATCGCCAGCACGTCGGCCCGGTAGCGCAGCAGGTAGTCGCGCTTCAGTTCCAGTGATTCTTCCAGGAACACCTCGTCCACGCAGCGCAGCGCGGCGACGATTGCCATGCGCTCGTGCTGTGGATACACCGGCGCACGCCCCTTCTTGCTGATGTTGAGGGCATCGCTCGACACCCCCACGACCAGTCGGTCACCGAGAGCGCGGGCGCGCTCAAGGATGCGAAGATGGCCAACGTGGAAGACGTCAAAGGTCCCGAAGGTGATGGTCGTGATCATTTTACAGTTGCTACCAAATGAGAGATCCCGGATGCCGGTCGCTTAATGAAGCAAGGACTCGAAAGCGCGCAGGGCGGCGCGGTTATGCGCGTCCAAATCGAACTCGCGAAACGGAATGTCGCGGGATATCGCGGACTTCATACCTTCGACAAGCCCGCCAACACTGTTCTCGACAACCAGCCCATAGCCTTGCTGCAGAAACTCTCTTGGGCCGGGAATGTCTGTGGACAACACGCGCAGCCCAAGCTGTAACGACTCAAATATTACCAACGGAAGCCCCTCATAGAACGATGAAAACACCATGGTGTCGCAACGTTTTGTGAGTGGAAAGGGGTTGGTTGATCCCAGCATGACGCAGATGCTTTCACAGGCGCTCGATCGGCTTGCCTTCTGTTGGATGTCGGACAGGAGCGGGCCATACCCGCCAACGATGAAAAGCTGCGTGTCGGGATGCTCCGCATGCACCTGTTCGAACGCTTCGATCAGGCGCGCCTGTCCCTTCTCGGCGCTGAATCGTGCGAGGTTGATGAAGCGATGGGTGTGGTCCTTCGCAAGCATGCGCTCCACGCGTTGAAGCTGGCCCGCTGGCGACCGTACGTGGATGGCGCTGGCCAAGGGCTCATCGGCCTTGGCTGTTACGTCGGCACGCAAGCAGTTGGGCGCGTAGACTGCCTTCTCTCGGTAGTCGTGGAAACGTCGACAATATTCTTCTTCCACGCCCTCGCGCACCAAGGCGATACGGTCTCCGGTGCGGTAGGAAAGTTCCAGCAGACGTTTGTCAAGTATCTTGCCCGCATCGATTTCCAAGGCCATATCGTTATGCACATAGACGATACGCCTCCATGTCGAGCCAAGCGCCAGCAGGGCGGCGCGCCAGCTATAGCCGTTGAAATTGACAAATGCGTCAAACCTGGAGTCGGCAAAAATGCGTCGATGCTCGCGCTCCCAGATCCGAGCCAGGACGCGAGGCGCTTCTTGCATTTTGTGCTTGAATAGATAAATCCAGAGGACTCGCAGAAGCTCCAGTGGGCCGATGTATAGGTGCAGGGTGAGCGGAATGAATCCAACTCCCTTTGGAAGATTCTTCAGGAAGGATTCGGTTCCTTCTGGGTCGAAGCTTGTGTCGACAAGAACCGTATAGTATGCCTCCCTGGTGTCAATCATCGAGAGCAGTGTTTTGAATGAACGGGTAATGCCATTTGGCTGCATGGAACCGGTATAGAGCAGGACATGCTTTCTCTGCATTACTGGCAGCCAGCGGACGACCGGGGCGCGCTTGATGTTTCCTGTTTGGGAAAAAAAAGTATTGCAGATGCGCTCACAGCTGTCACCGTGCTCCCATTCGCCGTAAGAACGGAAGAACTCCCGATACTCATTGAGGCTTGGCGGAGGGCTTGCGCCGGCTTGGTTGATGGCGTCAGCAAGTGCGTCGGGAGTACGGACTTTTGGCAGGGGCAGGATGCTCGGGGAGATATAGAAGCCGCGCTGCTCACGATAGATATCCTCGTCCGGAACATAGAGAACGATGGGGCGCTCGGTGAGCGCGAAGTCGAATAGAACGGAGGAGTAATCCGTAATCAGCAAGTTACAATTAGCAAGGTGCTCGTAGGGCGAAATCTCAGTTGGGAAGGGCCGGATTTTTGAATAGCACTCGAGATCAATCTTTCCGGCCACCAATGGATGAAGTTTGACCCAGAGTGTCGCGTCAGAGCGAAGGGACGCATCAAGCTTATCCAGCAGTTCACGAAGTGTTGCAAGTTGTTCGCGGGAATCCCTGCTGCGCGTGTCCAGCGTGCCTCGCCAAGTTGGCATGAAGGCGGCTTGAAAACTTCTATTTTTTGGCCGTCTTCCGCGCGACTTAACCAGTACGTCATTGCGTGGGTAACCGCATCGGAGAATTTCACCGGAAAATCGGCCCTCCAGCATGTAGGCGCCCCGAAGGACTGTTTCAGTGTATGAATTTGGTGCGAGCAAGTGTGTCGCTTGCAGAAAGTTTCTCTGAACGTTTTGGAACTGGGCAACAGAATTACCTTTGATGTCACGCCCAATATATTTTAATGGGGTTCCATGCCAAGTGTTGAGGTACTTCTGGCCTGCTCTCCGAGAGAAGAAAAGAGGAAATGTGACATCATTTATAAGCCACTTACAGGTGGCAAGATGCCATGAATATCGGATGCTTCTCGGCTGCACAAAGCGGAGCCGATGGAACGGAAACTCTTTGCTCAATTGTTTGCGCTGCTTGCGTGGTGCGGTTACTACAAATGTCCAGCCTTGGAAGCCAGGTTGGCCAGCCAAATACTGAAGCAACGCGTAAGGGCTGCCCCAAAACGCTTTGCCGTGATGGGACTCCAGCAGTATGTGTTTTTCCTTTATTGCCGCAATGCCACACGCAAGATTGTAGATGTAGCCGTAAACAAAGCGGCGTGTGATGATCGGTCGCGCAACGACAAAGAGTCTGCGAATAAATTTCAACATGGCATCAGCGACGCAGGCGCAGTTCGTAAATGACCTGTGGGGCAAAAAGAGAGGGGTGCTTTCTGGTCGCCCATTCCACCAACCGGTCGCCATGGGAGAATTGCCCGTGAATTGATCGGACCTCAAGATCAAACTCGCCTACCCATTGTCGGAAGTCCTTGGCTGTCCAGAATCGAAGGTGTTCCTTCATGTGGTAGATGATGGTGGTGATCGGAAACCGTCCACCAAACATTAGTCGCAATCGATGCTTAAGGCAGCCAACGTTGGGGATGGTCACGAAAATCCGTGAGGGCTTGAGCTCGAGCACCTGCCGCATCAAGTCCTCAGCATCGGCGACATGTTCGATGACCTCCATCAGGGTCACCACGTCCCAATGGTCCGTTACTTGGTCTTTCAGCCGCATCGTAGGGTCGATGGCCTGAGCATTGCACCCTTGTGCCTGTGCAAGCTGCACCGCTGTGGTCGAGGTGTCGAGGCCGAGTGGCTTGCAGCCCGGTTTGGCGCGCAAGAGGTGCTGCTGGAATGCGCAGTCCCCGCAACCGATATCCAGGACGGATGCCCCGTCATCGATCAGACCGGCGATCACTTTGTGCCGGTCGAGTACACGCGAAACCCGCCCGTCATCCGCGCGGGTTTCCCAGTATTCGTCGTAGTCCGCGAACTCCTGTAGCGGAGCGAGGCGATTAATGTACTCAAGGGTGCGCGTGATGATACGCAGCCCGGGAATCTTCGTCGTCAGGCTCATGTTGTTGTCTGTTTCCTGTCATGCCACAGGTTGCGGAAAACGCTCGGATCAATCGAAGTTGAAGTATCGGGCACGTACTTTCCTGGCCTGGTTGGCGCTAACGAATTCGGGGCGCTCGTCGCCCAGAAGCTCCCTTCGCAGTACGCCGCGCCGGTTAGTGATTCGACCTTCGGTCGCTTCATTCCCGGACGCGAGGATGTCCTGCTTTACCCATTCCGTCTCCATCGCGTGATATGCCTCGACGGTGCGGGCCAGGTGGATGACCCACTTACGATGCACCGCAACAAGCAGGACGCTGACGCTGCCTATGGTGGCCGCAAGCACCGTCCCACCGGCATGGATGAGGGCTGTGACTATTTCGATGGTCACGGGGCTTCCCGTTGGCGGTCGATGGGCGTGATATCCACCACCTGCTGGCAGGACGCAAGCGATGCCGGGCGGTGGGCGATGACCACGATGGTCTTGCTGCCGGAAAGACTGCGGACGGCAGCGTTCACGGCGGCCTCGGTCTGTGCGTCCAGCGCGCTGGTCGCTTCGTCCATCAGCAGCACCGGCGGGTCGCGGTACAGGGCGCGGGCGATACCGATGCGCTGGCGCTGGCCGCCGGACAGGCGGATGCCCCGGTCGCCCACCCTGGTGGCGTAGCCCTGCGGCAATTCGTCCGTCACGAAATCGTGGATTTGCGCGGCACGCGCAGCGCGCTCCACCGCCTGCATGTCGATTTTGTCTGTGGATACGCCAAAGGCGATGTTCTCGGCCACGCTGGCGTCGGCAAGGTAAATATGTTGCGGCACGTACCCGATGCTGCGCTGCCAGTCCTTGGCGTTCTCCGGAGTGATCGGCACGCCGTCAACGGTGATGCTGCCAGCCTGCGGGTGCAGCAGTCCGAGCAACAGATCCATCAGGGTGCTCTTTCCCGCGCCGCTCCGGCCCGCAATCCCTACGCTGGTGTTGGCTGGAATCACGAGATCGAATCCATCGAGCACCGGCCTGTCCGGTGAAGAAGGGTAAGCGTAACGGATGCCTTGCAGCCGGATTTCCCGCTGTGGCTTGATGGGTTGTCCGCTGCTGTGTTCCTTTTGCTCCGGCAGGCTCAGGTCCTTGTGCAGGTTGTCCAGGATGGCGCTGGAGAACCGTAGCCGCGCAAAGCCCCGGTACATGACCTGCACAGCCGGCAGCAGCCGGTATGCGGCGAAACCGTACAGACCCAGCGCGGGTAGTACCCGGGCAATGTCGTCGGATTGCCACAATAGCACCAGGGAAATCACAATTAGGCCCGAGTAGCCCACAGCCTCCACGATATAGAGAGGGGATTGGCTGAGGGTTTCTGCGGTGGCTCTGTGGCGTGAGAATTCGCGCGAATTCCGCGAGAACTCTTCGAGATACGCCGGTGCCGAGTGAGTTACTTTCACGTCCTTGATCCCACTCAGCGCCTCGTTGCAGGATTTGTAGCGCCCGGCGTTGGCGGCAGCCCGCAGTGCCCCGATGCGCGCAAGGCGTTTGCGCGCCAGCAGGTAGATTGCGCCATAGAGTGCGCTCACCACGGTCATGATGCACAGGGCCATCCACGGGTCGTATGCGAACACCACCAGCGTTACCGCTGTCACCACCGCACCCTGCGCGATCAGCATGGCCATGGGCTGCAGCAGCTCCAGGGCCAGTTGATCCACCTCGGAGAGCGCATTCTTGCTCAGCTCTGACGGATTGCGGTCAAGGAAGAACTCGTAGGGCTGGTGCAGGTAGCGCGACAACAGGCGCGCGCTCAGCGAATGGCGCTGGAAGTGCACGAAGCGGTTCACAAGGTGCAGCGTCACAGTCTTGAATGCAGAGGACAGCACCACCACCACCATGGTCGCCAGCCCCAGCATGATGATGAACCCGCGCATGTCGCTGGCACCAGAGTGCTGGTAGATCGCCTGTAGTACCTGATGTTCGTTCACGATGCCGGGCCGCGCCAGCACCGACAGGAATGGCATGATCGAGAGCACGCCCAGTGTCTCGGCCAGCGCCATCAGCACCACCAGCACCAGCATCACCATCGCCCGGCGCTTTTCGGTGGGCGCGAACAGCGCCCAGACCATTGCCAAGGTGCGCCTCATCGTGCCTCAGTATTCAATCTGCGCGCGGTGCCACGCACTTGCATGCTTGATGGCGTCTGCCAGGGTGTGGCGGGGTGCCCAACCCAGTTCGGAGCGTGCCTTTTCGGCGCTGGCCACGAGCCGGACAGGGTCGCCCGGGCGGCGGGATGAAATGGTTGCCTGGGGTTTTCCGCCAAGCAGAGCCCGGCACGCGGCCAGCACTTCGCCAACCGAACTGCCGCTCCCGGTGCCGAGGTTGAACGCATGTCCCCCTTCATGCCGTGCAAGATACTCCATCGCCAGCAGGTGCGCCGCGCACAGGTCTTCGACGTGGACGTAGTCGCGGATGCAGGTGCCGTCGGGAGTGTCGTAGTCATTGCCAAAGATCGTGACCGGCTCTGCATCAGGTTCCAGCGCGGCTTTGATGATGTTGGGGACCAGGTGGGTTTCCGGTTCGTGTGCCTCACCGATCTCGCCTTCGCTGTCCGCGCCGACGGCGTTGAAGTAGCGCAGGCAGGCAGCGCGCAGGCCGTGGGCCTGCGCATACTCGGCGATCAGTTGCTCGGCCATCAGCTTGCTCCAGCCGTAGGGATTGATCGGCCGGGTCGGATGAAGTTCGTCGAGCGGGGTGTATTCCGGGATGCCGTACACCGCGGCTGTGGATGAAAAGATCAGGCTGCGCACGTTGGCTGCACGCATTGCCTCCAGGAGGTTGAGGGTGCCGGTCACGTTATTGCGGAAGTACAGGCCGGGTTGGACCACGGACTCGCCCACCAGCGATCGTGCGGCGAAATGCATTACCGTGGCGATACGGTACTCGGCGAATACGTCCGCCAGCTTCATTTCGTCCAGCAGGTCGCCTTCTACCAAGGGGCCCCACTTCACCGCCCAACGGTGGCCGGTAGAAAGGTTGTCGAAGGTGACAGGCGTGTGTCCTGCCTCTGCAAGTTGTTTGCACATATGCGCGCCGATGTAACCCGCTCCGCCGCAGACAAGCACGGTTGAGGCAGGAGAGGAAGCGCGGAGGGGGACAGCCATAGTCACCTTTTGCCTTCAGTGTGGTGTGATTGACGCACAGTCGGCGTGCCAGATCATTGCCGGTAACGGGCTCAGTCAGTCATCTGCCCGGTTTCTGCCTCCAGGGTCACCCGCAGGGTCTCCCAATGTGTGTTCCACCATGACTGCATGATGTGGTCGCGAACGCGCAGCATGGGGGACGATGCGCGGGAAACCGGAGCGCCCAACTCCAGATAGCGATCAAGATGCAGGAGGGCGTAGCTGGGACTGCACTTGCTGGCTAGCAGTACGACATGCGACTGCACGAATTCGGGGCGTGGCTGTTCGCTTATGCGGCTGTCAAATGCCTGCACTGCGGCATCGCAGTTTTGTTGGCGCAAGGCAAAATGACCGAGCAGGCGCTGTTCGCGCGCGCGGCTTTCCGCGTTGTTTCCAGGTTGCCCCGCCTGCGTCGTTGCGGCGTCAATCAGGCGCTCCAGGTGCGCTTCGGCCAGCACGGCGCAGGCAGCGCCGGAGCTGGGCAACAACGCGGAGGAAAGCCAGTGATAATTGATGTCCCGCGCCAACCCGCGGCTGGCCGTGATGGCTGCTGCGGCACGGGCCACGTCACTTTCGCCAGCCCTTCCCTGTTCGCAGCGCAGGTTGAGCAGGTTGAGTGCGAACTGTGGCTCGTAGGGATTGTCGTCGAGCAAGGCGGCCAGCCGCTGTTCGGCTGCCGCATCACGTCCGGCGGCCCGCTCTTCGTGAAAGGCATGCGCCTGGGCGCGGGCCGAGTGCGGATTTTGCTCGGCCCAGGTCAGTGCGAGCGTCAGGGGGTTGCTCCACAGTCGCGCCTGTGCTGCAGTCGTCAACAGCATCAGGCTGGCGTAGCCGATCAGGCCTGCGAGCAACCAGCGCCTGAAGCGGGTCGGGGATGCCAGCCACCACGCCAACGGCCAGAATAGCAACGCTGCCGGCAGGTAGTTGCGATGCTCAAAGTAGAGCTCCAGCATCACCACGCTGCTTTCCATGATGTGCCCGACCAGGAAGAATCCAAGCGAGGCGGCGACTATTGGCTGGCGCCAGCGCAGGACCAACGCTGTGGTGGCCATGATGCCCACTGCCAGCAGTGCCGGCAGGGTGGTCCACGGCGAGTGCCAGTTCTGCGAGGGGGTGAAACCGTCGGCGAATACCCCTGTGGCGTTCAGACCCGGAACGAATAGTTGCCACAGGTATTCACACAAGGCGCGTGGCTGGGTCAGCAACCGCTGTTCGAGCGTCCATGGCCTGCCCCTGGTGCCGTCCAGGCCGGTCTGCATTGCGTGCCAGCCCAGCCAGGCGAGCAGCAGTAGTGCAGGCAGCCATATCAGGAGACGGTTGGCATGCTTCTGGGCCGGATGTGTCGGGCCGGAAGTGCGCAGTACGCTTGACTCCAGTACCGCCAGCAAGATCGGTAGCAGCAGGCCGTTGGCCTTGCTCAGGCCCGCAAGGCAACCGAACACGGGCACCGCCAGCAGTGCCAACAGCCAGCCACGCCTGGCGTTTCCACTGTCAAAGGCGTTGCGACTGCCGATCCAGGCACGGATACCGGCCAGCGTGAACAGCGCTGCCAGCATGGCGTGGCGCTGCACCACGTACAGCACGGTAGAGGCCCACAGTGGGCTTGTGAGCCACAGTGCGGTCGCACCCAGTGCGGCGATACGCACGCGATCAACATCCTGGTTCAGCCGGCGCCCCAAGGCCACGAGTACGCTGTACAACAGCACTCCGTTGAGCGAGTGAATCAGCAGGTTGGTGCGCTTGAACGGGAATGGGTCGGCCGGCCAGTCCTGTGCGTCCAGCAGGAAACTGGCCATTGCCACCGGTCGGCCGGTGGGATCGGCGATCCCGGAAGTCAGGTAGAAGAGCAGGGTTTGCAGGTCATGGACGCCGCCGTACCTGCCCAGTGCATTGAGATTGACGTAGTCGTCGAACAGGAAATCGCCGGCCAGGCCTGGCCAGTAGGCCAGCACCGTGGCTACCAGTGCGAGGGGGAGTGCCAGCACGGATGCGTACCGGTGCCATGGTGTTTCAGGGCGGGGATGGGGATGGTGTGGCAAGTGCGGCCTGTGAGCGCGGATGGCGGCGGGAGGCCGCATCATCGGCGCTGGCCTCCGGGGTGCGCAAGCTGCCGGCCCGATGCCGGATGGTTTATCGACAGGAGGTTGGCAGGTAGCGCGGTTGGATGTTCTGGCTGCTGCAACTCCAAGTCAGGCTGCCGCCGGCATCGCTGGCCTGTAGCAGCAATTGCTGTCCGGCAATCATGCTGTTGGCCTTGCCCCCGAACGTCACCGCGATTTCGCCGTCGCCGCTGCCAATCGTGACAGCGCTCACATAGCTTCCCGTGATCGAGCCAGGCGGAGCCAGGCCCGCATCGTAGTTGTCGCTGGGGAACATCGCCCTGTTGGCGAAGTGTTCGGTTACGCTGGCCTTGGCGCCCTGGGTGAGGGAGAGTCCCTCGGCTCGATCAGCGTAAATCCCCTGTTCTGCGTCATGTCGCCCCCCCCCTGTGATGCCTGGTTCCCGGTGCTGGCCGGGTCTTGCCAACAGATTCGTCCTTGCCGGTGTAGCGGCGGTCACTCGGGCCGTTCCTGGCCCGTGGGCGCGTGAGGTTGCAGGGAAGTTGCGATGGCTTGCCCCTCCTGTTCCAGCGCCTCCTCCCCAGACGCAAGCAAGAACTTTGCCAGTGCCGCGCGCATGGCCGGGTTGTGCGGCGCATGTGCGGCGGCATCGCGCTGTATCCGGATGGCCAACATTGGTTCATCGAGGACATTCCAGGCGAAATTGGCGTACATGGTGAGCAGCGTAGCGTTGTGTGGATAGCGTTCGAGCACATGCAGGAAGGTGGTCAGCAGCTCGTTGTCGTCCAGCGCGCAGCGTCCCTCGATCCGGCACTGTGAAACCGCATACAGTGAGCTGACCCGCTCGGCGTGCTTGCCTTTCCGGATCAGGGTTTGGCGGAACTGCTCCCAGACCGGTGCCGGGATGTCATGGTCTGCCCGGGCAAGCAGCAGAATCTGTCCTTGCAGCGGCAAGGCTTGTTGTCCGGGCAGACGCGATGCGTATTCGTATTGGCGCAGGGCCATGCTCCACTCCGGGGTCGTGGGGTCGTCCCTGGAGACAATGTGGAATTGCTCGCCGAGAGAATAGCTGGCGCGGATCGAATCGGGATTGCGGTTTTCCAGTGCCCAGGCCAGGCGCATCGGGTCCCCCCAGGTGGAGGCCTGGATCCAGCACAGGGCGGCCAGTGTGAATACTGGAATCAAGGCGAGCGTGGCCCGGGCATCGCCATGCAGCCGCTGTCCAAGCAGGCAAAGCGGTTGCGTCGTGGCCACCAGGATTCCAAGCAGTGCCAGGTAGTTGCGGTGTTCGAAGGCCAGCTCCAGCGGAATCAGGTTGCTGGTCAGCGCGTGCGCCATGAAGAACCAGACGATCCCGAAGCTGGTCAGCGGCCAGCGCCGCCAGCAGGCCACAGCGGTGCCGAGCAGGGCCAGCAGCAGGGTTGCGGACAGGAGCGTGCGAGGTTCGCCGAGTCCGCGGCTGACTGGGAAGTTGTCGTAGTAGAACCACATGCTTTCCGGCAGGGGCAGCACGATCTGCTTCAGGTACATCATCAGCACCGGCGCCTGGGTCAGCAGGCGTTCGCCCGGGCCAAAATCACGCGCCCCGTAGCTGGCCACCAGGCTCGACGGCGGTAGCATCATGAACAACCAGGTGACTAGCGCCAGCGCGAACCCCGTTGCGTAGAACGCTACCCAGCCGTTGCTGCGGTGGCCTGATTGGGAGCCGGAAAAGCGCAGCAGGAAGGCCTCGATCAGGAAGGCGAAGCCGGGCACCAGCAGCGCCGACTCCTTGAACCCCAAGCCGAGCAGTGTGGCCAGTGCGGCTGCAGCAAGCCATGGCCATGCGCGGTGGCCTTCGATCTGGCGGGTGCGTGCATGCACGTAGGTCAGCAGCGCCAGCAGGATGCAGGTGGCGGCGCCGACTTCCATCCGCTGCACCACATACAGCACCGTGGACACCTGGAGCGGATGCAGCAGCCACGCGCCTGCCAGCACCAGGGGAGCAAGAAGATCGCCCGCAGGGCGCGGGCCGGAGGGGAGCAGCCGCAGCAGGCGGCGGCAGAGCAGGAACACCAGCAGGCCATTGCCTGCGTGCAGCAGCAGCGAGGTGAGCTTGAGCCAATAGGGATCGGCACCGGTGAAGGCGTGGTTGAGCGCGAAGCTCAGGATCGCCAGCGGCCGCCCGAGGTTGCTGGAAATTCCGCTGCTCATGGCTTGGGCCAGCTGCTGCGGATTCATGCGTTCGATCTTCCACGCTGGCTCGTGGACCAGGTTCGGGAAGTCGTCGAAGATGAAGCCGCCAGCCAGTCCTGGCCAATACGCAGTCATTGCTGCCGCTGCAAGAACAACCGCGACTAGCAGGAGGATGAGGGCGCGACAGTTCATGCGCATGGCTGGATCTTCTCAAAGAGAAGGGGCCGCAGATGCGGCCCCTTCGGAGGTTACTTGCGCAGCCGATGAAATCAGTCGCGGCAGGAACTGGGCAGGTACTTGGGGTCCATGTTGCTGCCTGCCTTACAGGTCCACGCAATCGAGCCGCCCCGATCAGACGGGCTGAAAACCAAGTTGCCGTTCTGAACCTTGCCGCTGGTCGGAGTGCCGTTCCTCATGTTAGCCGTCACCACCCCGTTGTTGACGGTCACGCTGTTGACGTACTCGCCGTTGATCGAAGTTGCAGCGGCCAAACCTGCTGTAGTGTTGTCGATGCCGGTGAACACGCCCCTGTTAGCAAATTCCTCGGCGACTGCGGTGCGGGCACCGGACGCCAGCGAAGCGGCTTCCGAAACCTGTGAGCGAGCCACATAGTCCTGGTAAGCAGGCAGCGCAATCGCCGCCAGGATGGCAATGATCGCCACGACGATCATCAGTTCGATCAGGGTGAAGCCCTTCTGCATCTTTTTCATGTGTATATCCCCTAGGAGTGATTGGAACTCACGTGCCGCGAGGCCCGGGCTGGCCGGGTCCTGTGGCAGCCGTGCGACGCCGCACGTGCAGAAGGGATGTACGCAGGAGGCGTGCCAAACTCCCCTGTGTCGACGCCGTCAAGTGCCGAAAATGGGGCCGGTCACAGTTGAGGGGTGGTCAGGCTGGGCTGGAGGTGACGAAACGCGTCACTTCGTGCCGGGAAGTGACGTAATTTGGATCTGGGGTTGGCCCTAGGTGCGTGGAAATGTGAACGAATCATCGGCCTCGCCCGGTGTCCAGCAATATCCGGGCCATCCCGGTCATCCGTCCCAGTCGTCCAGCTTTTTGCCCACCAGTTCGTTCTTCAGCTTCACATACGCCGGCACTCCATCGCGCCCGTACGGCGGGTACGCCTCGCCGCGGATCAGCGGCTCCAGGTACCGGCGCCCGGCGGCGGTGATGCCGTAGCCGTCGCTGCGGATGAAGCGCGCCGGCACGGTCTTCTCGCGGTTGGCAATGCGGCTCAGCGGCGCCGGTTCGATCTTCCAGCGGTAGGGGCTGTCCGAGGTGCGCGTGATGATCGGCATGGTGGCGTTGCGCCCCTGCAGGGCCAGCTGCACGGCGGCCTTGCCGACGGCCATGGCCTGGTCGAGGTCGGTTTTGGAGGCAATGTGGCGGGCGGAGCGCTGCAGGTAGTCGGGCAGGGCCCAGTGCACCTTGTGGCCCAGCGTGTCCTTGACCCGGCCGGCCAGGTGCGAGGCCACGCCGCCCAGCTGGGTGTGGCCGAAGGAGTCCTTGCCGCCGCCGGCGTCCGCCACGAAGCGGCCGTCGGCGGTGCGGATGCCTTCGCTGGCGGCCACCAGGCACCAGCCCACGCGGGCGACGGTCCTGTCCACGGTTTCGAGGAAATCGGCCTCGTCGAAGGGGCGCTCGGGGAACAGGATGAGGTGCGGCGCCTCGTCGCGGCCGTTGCCGGCCAGGCCGGCGGCGGCGGCCAGCCAGCCGGCGTGGCGGCCCATGGTTTCGTAGATGAACACCCTGG
>JAJUJD010000084.1 GCA_029267315.1 Alcaligenaceae bacterium | reverse complement strand
GGCCAGCAAGGCGGCAGCGCGTATTACTGCGGAAGGTCTGGTCGGCCTGTACATCGCTGCTGACGCCAAGACTGGTGCAGTGGTCGAAGTCAACTGCGAAACCGACTTCGTGGCGAAGAACGATGATTTCATCGCATTCGTTAACGATGTGGCCCAACTGGTCGCCGAAAAGGCGCCAGCCGACGTAGCAGCCCTGAGCGAACTCGCTTTCCGCGACGGTACTGTCGAGTCCGTGCGTGCTGCCCTGGTTGGCAAGATTGGCGAAAACATGACCATCCGTCGTTTCGAGCGTTTCGAAACTGCTGACAACCTCGCCAGCTATGTGCACGGTGGCCGCATCGGCGCACTGGTAGACTTCGCCGGTGACGACGAGGTGGGCAAGGATGTCGCCATGCATATCGCCGCCTCCAAGCCTAAGGCGCTGAGCGCCGACGGTGTGCCCGCTGAAGATATCGAGCGTGAGCGTTCCGTCGCTCAGCAGAAAGCTGCCGAGTCCGGCAAGCCTGCAGAGATCGTTGCCAAGATGGTTGAAGGCAGCGTTCAAAAGTACTTGAAGGAAGTCACCCTGCTGTCCCAACCCTTCGTCAAGAACGACAAGCAGAGCGTCGAGCAGATGCTCAAGGAAAAGGGCGCCAAGGTGAACCGCTTCACCCTGTATGTTGTGGGTGAAGGCATCGAGAAAAAGGCCGAAGACTTCGCCGCTGAAGTTGCAGCCGCCGCAGGCAACGCCTGAGGTCACTCTTCATGCCGGCGCGTTCGCGCCGGCACTCCCGGCCCACTCGGGCCGGCAATTTCCATCTAAACTTGCGTTTGTTTTCCGGGATTTCCTCCATGACGACCAGAACATACAAGCGCGTCCTCCTGAAACTGTCGGGTGAAGCCCTCATGGGCGAAGACGCGTTCGGTATTAATCGAGCCACAATATTGCGTATGACGGAAGAGATCGTCACCGTCGCAAAGAGCGGAGTCGAGCTGGCCATTGTCATTGGAGGCGGGAACATTTTCCGCGGTATTGCGCCCGGTGCCCAGGGCATGGACCGCGCCACCGCCGATTACATGGGTATGATGGCAACCGTGATGAACGCCCTGGCATTGCAGGATGCGCTCAAGCACGGTGGTGTCGATGCCCGCGTGCAATCAGCACTGCGTATCGATCAAGTGGTGGAAGCCTATATTCGTCCCAAGGCACTGCGTTATCTCGAAGAAGGAAAGGTCGTAATCTTTGCCGCAGGTACCGGTAACCCCTTCTTCACCACGGACACCGCGGCCGCGTTGCGCGGGGCTGAAGTGGGTGCGGAAATCGTACTCAAGGCAACCAAAGTCGACGGCATCTACAGCGCCGATCCCAACAAGGATCCCAACGCCACACGCTATGCGCGCATCAGTTTCGATGAGGCCATCGTCCGGCGTCTTGAAGTAATGGATGCCACGGCTTTTGCGCTTTGCCGCGACCAGAAGTTGCCCATCAAGGTTTTCTCGATCAACAAACCGGGCGCGCTCATGCGAGCCGTTTCGGGTGAAGACGAAGGCACGTTGGTGCATGTCTGAAGAACAAAAGGAATCACAATGAGTCTTTCAGAGGTGAAAAAGTCTGCCGACAGCCGCATGGCGAAATCTGTCGAGGCCCTGCGCACCGGTCTGGCCAAGATCCGCACGGGCCGTGCCAGTGCTGGCATCCTGGATCACGTCAGTGTCGAATACTATGGTTCCATGGTCCCCATCAACCAAGTGGCGAACGTTACGGTCGTTGATGCGCGCACTCTGAATGTGCAGGTCTGGGAAAAGAGCATGGCCGGCCCGGTCGAAAAGGCCATTCGCGAATCAGACCTTGGTCTGAACCCTGTTTCCATGGGCGAAAGCATTCGTGTTCCCATGCCGCCCCTGACGGAAGAGCGCCGCCGCGACCTCACCAAGGTGGTGCGGGCCGAAGGCGAAGAGGCCAAGGTGGCGGTGCGCAATCTGCGTCGCGAAGCAAATGACGCCCTCAAGCGTTTGGTCAAGGACAAGGAAATCTCCGAAGATGACGAGCGTCGCATGCAGGACGAAGTGCAGAAGCTCACCGACAAATATGTCGCAGAGATCGACAAGGTCGTATCTCAAAAAGAAGCGGAGATCATGACGGTCTGACCGTCATGTCAGCGCAGCTCGATGCACCAGAGCTCCACCCTTGCCGTTCCGGAACATTCGGATGTGCCGCGTCACCTTGCCATCATCATGGACGGCAACGGGCGCTGGGCGACCCAGCGCTTTCTTCCCCGCACAGCGGGTCACGTACGCGGCGTGCAGACCGTGCGGCGAGTAGTTGAAGCCTGCGGTCGGCGCGGCGTCGCGTATCTCACTCTTTTTGCTTTCAGTTCCGAGAACTGGCGCAGGCCGCCCGAGGAAGTCTCGCTCCTCATGCGGCTTTTCGTGCAGACCCTTGAAAAAGAGGTCGGCAAGCTCTGTGATCAGGGCGTACGCCTGAGGGTGGTCGGTGATATTGCCGGCTTTGAACCGCGCCTGCAGGAGCTCATCCGCGCAGCCGAAGCGCGCACAGCGCATAACGATTCTCTTCACCTGACTATTGCAGCCAACTACGGCGGGCGCTGGGATATCCTGCAAGCAATGAAACGTTTGCTCAAAGAACAGCCCGCCCTGGCGCAGAACCCGGAAGAGATTGACGAGGCTGCACTCACCCCATATTTATCAATGGCATTTGCGCCAGAGCCAGATTTGTTCATTCGCACGGGTGGTGAGCAGCGCATTTCCAATTTTCTCGTCTGGCAACTTGCGTATTCGGAACTGTACTTCACCGAGCGGTACTGGCCGGACTTCTCCACACACGACATTGACGCGGCCTTCGAGTGGTATCGTACGCGGGAACGTCGCTTCGGACGCACCAGTGCTCAGTTGAAGAGCGGTGCCTGACCAATTCCGCTTAGAAAAGAGAGGTCTCCATGTTGATGCAGCGAGTGTTGACCGCAGTTGTTCTCCTGGCGGTATTGCTGGGTGCCTTGCTGGCCAGCAGCCCCTGGCCACTGATCGCTTTGTTGCTCGTCATGGCTGGCTGTGCGCTTTGGGAATGGTTGCGACTGACGCTTTCTGCCTCCTGGCGGCCGGCGGCGCCGTGGATAGCAGTCTTTGCCTCGTTAGTGATGGCATGGTTGATATGGACGTGGATGCCATCGACAGCTGCCGTACCTGCAGTTCCCAACTTGATACACCCGTTGATCATGCCCGTTGTGGCCATTTTGTGGCTGATACTGGCTGTGCCGCAGGTGTTTCAGGGGCGCACTGACACACCGCGCATGCATGCGGCGCTCAGCATATTTGGCGTGTTGGCAGTCGTCTCGACTTGGGCCGCCCTGGTCTTGATCTTTGTGGAATACGGTGCGTGGTGTCTGGTATCCCTGATGGCCTTGATCTGGTTTGCCGATATTGCCGCTTACTTTACCGGTCGTGCATTCGGCAAGCGCAAGCTCGCCCCCCGGGTCAGCCCCGGCAAGACATGGGAAGGCGCCATTGGCGGGGTCGTGGCTGCGGCCATCTGGACAACCGCGACTGCGTTCATGCCCGGCAGCTTCGGCGAATTGCTGGCGCAACGCTGGTCGCTTCCCGTCGTTTTCCTGCTGGCCGCTGCTCTGGGCGCCATATCCATCATCGGCGATCTGTTCGAATCCCTGCTTAAGCGCCGCGCTGGCGTGAAGGATTCAAGCAATCTGCTTCCCGGCCATGGGGGCGTATTCGATCGTATTGATGCGTTGTTGCCGGTGGCTCCGGTGGCCATCATGCTGACAGGAATGGTTTTTCAATGAAGGTACAGAATGTCTGCGTGCTGGGTGCCACGGGTTCCATCGGTGAGAGCACACTTGATGTGATCTCGCGCCATCCCGATCGTTTCAAGGTTTACGCCTTGAGTGCGTACAGCCGAATCGGCAAGCTGGTCGAGCGGGCAATATCCAGTTGCGCACCTATCGTCGTGGTGCCTGACGATGAGACGGCGCAAAAATTTCGGGGACAATGGCCAGTAGGCAGGCCCATGCCGGAAGTAAGAGTGGGGGCAGAAGCCCTTGTTGCAACGGCGGCTGACTCCGAGGTCTCCACCGTCATGGCCGCCATAGTGGGTACAGCTGGGCTGCCGGCCGCACTCGCTGCTGCCCGGGCGGGCAAGCGGGTTTTGCTTGCGAACAAGGAAGCACTGGTCGCTGCAGGTGGTTTGTTCATGCAGGCGGTTCGCGATAGTGGGGCCGAGCTGCTTCCCATCGATAGCGAGCACAACGCGATCTTTCAATGTTTGCCCGAAGGCACAGATCGCGCACGCGCACCGCAGCTGCCGGCCAAAGGGGTACGGCGCCTGCTGCTCACTGCCTCGGGCGGGCCCTTCCGAACGACTGCCCTGGAAGCACTGCATGATGTCACGCCCGACCAGGCGTGTGCTCATCCCAACTGGAGCATGGGTCGCAAGATATCCGTAGATTCGGCCACCATGTTGAATAAAGGCCTTGAAGTAATCGAGGCGCACTGGCTGTTTTCAATGGATGCTGACCGCATTCAAGTGGTGATCCACCCCCAGAGCATGGTGCACTCCATGGTCGAATATGAGGATGGCTCTATTCTGGCGCAGCTGGGCCAGCCGGATATGCGCACCCCCATCGCCTATGGGCTTGGTTTCCCCGAACGCATCGAGAGCGGGGTGGGCCTTCTGGACCTGGCGCGTATGCAGAAACTCGATTTTGAACCGCCGCAGCCAGAACGTTTTCCCTGTCTGTCACTGGCCTATGAAGCTCTGCGTGCTGGACAGGCTTCGTGCATCAGTCTGAATGCCGCCAATGAGGTTGCCGTAGACCGCTTTCTTGCGGGGCGGATTCGCTATACTGAAATTCCTCAGATTATCGGCGAGTGTCTGGACCGGCTCGAGTCTGTCCGGTGCCCGGCCAGTACATTGGAAGACGTTCTGGAACATGATCGTCACGCGCGCGCAGTGGCAGCTGAGCTCTGCTTGTTGCGGGCCTGAGTCGATACACACGGAGCATCATGCTGTTCACCTTGCTGGCCTTTGCCGTTGCGCTGGGCGTCCTGATCACTTTTCACGAATTTGGTCATTACTGGGTTGCGCGCCGTTGTGGCGTGCATGTCGAGCGATTCTCGGTGGGTTTCGGCAAAGTGCTGGCGCGTCGTGTCGACCATAACGGCACAGAATGGGCGCTCTCTGCCATTCCATTGGGGGGCTACGTCAAGTTTCTGGACGATGCAGGCGGCCCTGACTCCAACTTCGGCGAACGGCGGGCTTTCAATCAGCAGCCCCTGCGTAATCGGGCCGCCATCGTTGCCGCCGGCCCCTTTGCCAACCTGTTGCTTGCCGTCATTCTCTATGCTCTGCTGGGAATGATGGGAAGCATGCAGCCCGCTCCGGTGCTGGCTCTGCCGTCGGAGGATACGCCTGCGTCCCGAGCCGGGTTCGAAGCGGGAGATCGCATCATGGCCATCGAAGGCAAAGATGTGACGTCGTGGAATGACGCCCGTTGGCAACTGATGGACGTGTTTTCACGAGGCGGTGCCGTGGAAGTTCAGGTGGAATCTGCGGCCGGCCAAACACGTACCCGCAGGCTGTTCCTTGACCCGGTCTCAGTGGAACCGGATGCTGCTGACCCCATGTCAGAAGCCGGGCTGCAACTCATGGCTCCGCGGCCGCTTGTGCGCGACCTTGTCGCAGGTGGGGCAGGGGAGGCGGCAGGGCTGCGGCCGGGGGACGTGATCCTGTCAATCGGCAATGTGTCTGAGCCTACGGCGGCTCAAGTCGTGGACACGGTGAAAGCATCTGCCGGAGAGACAATTCCCGTCACCTTGCAGCGCGACGGCACTATCTTGAGGTTGAATATCACCCCTCGTGTGGAGGAGGACGAGCAGGGTGCATCGGTGGGGCGCATCGGCGTCATGCTCGGCGCGGACCTGGCTATGGTCACGGTCCGGTACGGCCCGATTGAAAGCCTGTGGAAGGGCGTGGAGCGCACGGCGGACACCGTGATTCTGTCCTTCAAGATGATCAAGCGCATGATCTTCGGGGAAGTATCATTGCGCAATGTAAGCGGCCCGGTGACCATTGCGGATTACGCCGGTCAAACTGCGCGGGTAGGTTTGGCCGCTTATATCAGTTTCATGGCTTTGATCAGTGTCAGCATCGGTGTACTCAACTTGCTGCCAATACCCATGCTGGATGGTGGGCATTTGCTCTATTATGCGCTGGAAGGCCTGCGGGGCAGGCCCCTACCGGAAAGCTGGCTCATGACAGGGCAGCGCATTGGGTTAGGCGTACTCGCGGCACTGATGAGCCTTGCATTTTTCAACGACTTGACGCGGCTTTTCAGCTAAAGTCGATGTGCCGTACAATCTTCCACCATTTAGTCGACAGAGGATCGTCCAGGATGTCCCTTAGCCGGAAATTTCCATTTGCGAGACGCGCCTTGCCCGTCTTGCTGAGCACCTTGCTAATCTCTGGCGTCGCACAAGCGTTCACGCCTTTCGTGGTCAAGGACATCCAGGTCAACGGCATCCAGCGCGTGGATGCCGGCACGATCTTCACGCATATGCCGGTCAAGGTGGGTGACACCTTCACTGAGGAGCAGGCGGCCGAGGCCATTCAGCGTTTGTATTCCAGTGGCTTGTTCAGCGATGTCCAGATAGACACCAGCGGCACCGTGTTGGTGGTCACAGTCCAGGAACGTCCCACTATTGCATCCGTCACATTCAACGGCATGCGAGAGTTTGACCAAGCTGCCATCACCAATTCGCTCAAACAGGTGGGGTTCGGTCAAGGCCGCGTGTTCGACCGCTCCATGCTGGAACGGGCTGAGTTCGAAATCAAGCAGCAATACCTTTCCAAGGGCAAGTACGGGGTGGAAATCAACCCTGTCATCACGCCCTTGCCGCGTAATCGCGTTGGGATTGCTTTTGACATCTTTGAAGGCGATCTGGCGCGCATCAAGGAAATCAATATTGTCGGTAATCAGGCCTTCTCGGAAGGCACCTTGCTGGATCAGTTCGAGCTGACTGAAAGCGGCATAATGACCTGGTATACCGGCACGGACAAATACTCGCGCGAGAAGCTGGAAGGCGACATGGAGCGGTTGCGCTCCTATTACCTCGATCGCGGCTATCTTGAATTCACCGCGGAGGCCCCGCAGGTCACGATTTCCCCTGATCGCCAGGACATCTTCATCACCATCACGGTTCACGAAGGTGAGCCATATACCCTGCGCAATGTGCGCCTTGCAGGCGAGTTGCTTGAACTGGAACCACAGCTTCAGGACTTGGTCGATGTCAAGGAAGGCGAGGTCTTCTCAGCGGCCAAAACCAACGAAACCGTTCGCAAGATTTCCGAATACCTTGGCGGGCTGGGCTATGCATTTGCCAATGTGAATCCCAACCCGGTGCTTGACCGCAATTCACACGAAGCCGATCTGACTTTCTACGTCGACCCCGGCCGCCGCGTGTATGTGCGGCGCATCCAGATTGGCGGCAACACCCGCACGCGCGATGAAGTCATCCGACGCGAGTTCCGTCAACAGGAAGCCGCCTGGTATGACTCCGGCAGCATCCGTGCCTCGCGCGACCGTGTCGATCGCCTGGGCTATTTCAATGAAGTGGAAGTCAGCACTTCGCCCGTACCCGGAAGCCCCGACCAAGTAGACGTCAACGTGGACGTCAAGGAAAAGCCCACGGGCCTGATCAATCTGGGTGTTGGCTATGGCTCCACGGACAAGGTCATGCTTTCGGCTGGTATCAGCCAGGACAATATTTTCGGCAGCGGCAATACACTGTCGTTAAACGTCAATACCAGTAAGCGCAACCGTACTCTGGTGGTTTCGCATACCGACCCGTACTGGACGGACGACGGTATCAGCAAAACGACTTCACTGTTTTACCGCCGTACCGAGCCTTACGACGCCTACGACTCTTGGGGCGAATACCAAATCACTGCATATGGGGGCGGCCTGAATTTCGGTGTGCCCATTACCGAGTACGACCGCATATTCTCCGGGATTAGTTTCGAGCACAATAAACTCTCCCGCCTGAGCTCCAACACTCCGCGGGCCTACCGCGATTTTGTCGACGAATACGGCGAAGGCACCAACTCGGTGGTCTTCAACGTTGGCTGGTCCAAGGACACGCGTGATAGCGCCCTGGCGCCTTCCAAGGGCTATTACACACGTTTGTCGGCTGATTTCTCGACTATGGATCTTCGCTACTACATGCTCCATGGTCAACATCAGCACTACATACCGCTGGGCCGGTCCTACACACTGGCGTTCAACGTCATGGCCGACTGGGGCAAGACATACGGTGGCAAATCATTCCCGGTGATCAAGAACGTCTACGCCGGTGGTATTGGCACGGTTCGTGGCTACGAGGGTGCATCGCTGGGCCCGCGCGACATCGACACCAATGATTATCTCGGCGGCTCTCGCCGTTTGATTGCGAATGCCCAGCTTTATCTACCATTCCCAGGAGCATCGCGTGATCGCACCCTGCGCTGGTTCCTGTTCGCTGATGCCGGCCAGGTGAGTACCACTGGCGGTGGCACGTGTTATGCAGGCGTAAACAACCACGTGGCCGATCCTTGCGGTTGGAAGTACTCTGCGGGTATCGGTTTGTCGTGGGAATCGCCACTGGGTCCGCTGCAGCTGTCATACGGTCGGCCACTCAATGAGAAGCCGGGTGACGAGAAGCAGAACTTCCAGTTCCAGATTGGTACGGCCTTCTAACTCCGCCACATCTCTGTGCATCGGGCCGCAGTGGAAACCGCGGCCCGGGCATGTTCCCGGCCTCCTTGTGGCACAATAATCTTTTGATCTTCGCTCCTTGCAAGGTAGAGAATTCATGAAGTCTCAAATCGCATTAAAACTTTCCGCTCTGTCGCAGGTTGCTGTCCGTGGCCAACGTGCGTGGGTGCTTGCATCGATGATCGCAGTGGGTGCCGCGCTCGCTGTGCCAGCGGCCCCTGTGCAGGCACAGGGCACCAAGATTGGCTTCGTGAGCACGGAGCGGATCCTGCGTGACTCCAAGCCGGCCAAGGCGGCTCAGGCCAAGATCGAGAACGAATTCAAGAAGCGTGATGACGAACTGCAACGTCTGGCGAACTCATTGCGTAGCGAAGCGCAGAAGTTCGACAAAGACGCTCCCGTTCTTTCGGAGTCCGAACGCATCAAGCGTCAACGCCGCCTGGCCGACCTTGACAGCGATCTGCAGCGCAAGCGCCGTGAATTCCAGGAAGACTTCAACCGTCGTCGCAACGAAGAGTTCTCCGCAATTGTTGAGAAGGCCGATGCAGCCATCAAGGCGATTGCCGAGCAACAGGGTTACGACCTGATCATCCAGGACGCCGTTACCGTCAGTCCGCGTATAGACATCACCGATCAGGTCCTGAAAGCAATGGGTGGCTGATCTTCCATGCCTCTGTTGCTTGCGCCGGAACAGGCCATTGCGCTTGATCGACTGCTGGCTGAAGCCAATGTGTTTGGAGTCGATTGCAAGCCGGTCCCTGGTTCCGGCAACCCGCTTATACGCGGCTTAGGTTCACTTTCCAGCGCGTGTCCTGAACAAATCAGCTTTCTGTCCAATCCCAAGCTGCAGGAGCAGCTGTTCAGCTGCCGCGCGGCAGCCGTAATCGTCACACCAGCGGTGTGGGAAGAGCATCTGGAAGGGCATGCGCTCGCCTTCGTACCGGTACTTTGCAGCGAGCCGTACCTCATGTATGCCTTGCTGGCGCAGTGGTTTGATCGTCATCGCATTGAAAAACTGCCCAAGGGCATACACCCGACTGCCGTCATCGCCGAAACGGCCGAACTGGCTGATGGTGTCAGCATCGGGCCTCACTGTGTCATCGAAGACGGGGTTCGCATTGGCAAGGGGTCACGTATCGGTCCCGGCTGCGTCATTGGCGCAGGATCTTCGCTGGGCCAGGACTGTCTTTTACATGCACGGGTGACGCTGTACCATGGGGTCACCGTGGGTGACCGTGCCATTCTCCATTCAGGTTGCGTTCTTGGCGCTGACGGCTTCGGGTTTGCGCCGGACCCCCGCGGGCAGGGCGGTTGGGCAAAGATTGCCCAGCTGGGTGGGGTGGTCATCGGCGACGATGTCGAGATAGGCGCCAACACCACGGTGGATCGGGGTGCGCTGGAAAATACAGTGCTGGGAAATGGCGTGAAACTGGACAATCAGATCATGATCGGCCATAACTGCCAGGTAGGCGATCACACTGCCATGGCCGCCTGCGTGGGGGTGGCTGGTTCCACCGTCATAGGCAAGCGTTGTACGCTGGCCGGTGCGGCCATGACTGCTGGGCATCTCACCATCGGTGATGACGTTCACATATCCGGTGCAACGGCCATCACCTCCAGTATTCACAAACCGGGGCGTTACACGGGTGTATTCCCGTACGCTGATCATTCCGACTGGCAGCGCAATGCGGCGGTTCTGCCGCAATTGGCCGCACTGCGCAGGCGCCTGCGTGCACTAGAACGTCAAACGCTGGAACCCAGCGACGCGGATACGCGCCAGACATCTTCTCAATAACTTTTACGCCATTCTCATGCAGGATACGCAAAAAATAGAACTCGATATCAAGCAGATCATGGAGCGTTTGCCGCACCGTTACCCGATGCTGCTTGTTGACCGTGTGCTGGAAATGGTGCCTGGCAAGAGCATTGTGGCCATCAAGAACGTCACATTGAACGAGCCGTTCTTCACCGGCCACTTTCCCCACCATCCAGTCATGCCTGGCGTCCTCATCATCGAAGCGCTCGCTCAGGCCTCAGCGCTGTTTTCTTTCGAAGGCGACAGCGGGGTGAACCCGGCAAACCCCAAGATGGCGTATTACCTGGTGGGCGTGGACGGTGCGCGGTTCCGGCGTCCCGTAGTGCCGGGTGACCAGCTCCGTCTTGAAAGCACGGCTGACAAGATCTCGCGCGCCATATGCAAGTACACGGCACGGGCAACAGTGGATGGACAACTGGTGGCCGAAGCCAAGCTGATGTGTGCCATCCGCGAACTGGAAGACTGATATGCCTGCAAGCATCCACGCCACAGCCATAGTCTCTCCCGGCGCGGTGCTCGCTGATGACGTTGAAATCGGCGCCTATAGCCTGATCGGCCCCAATGTCACCATTGGGCCTGGCACCCAGGTTGGTCCGCATTGCATCATCGACGGCCACACCCGGATCGGAGCCAACAACGTGTTCTACCGGTTTTGTTCCATAGGGGGCATGCCGCAGGACAAGAAGTACAGCGGTGAACCCACGCGACTGGAAATCGGCGACGGCAACATGTTCCGTGAGTACGTGACGGTAAACACGGGCACCGTCCAGGATGTCGGGGTGACCCGCTTGGGTGACGACAACTGGATCATGGCCTACGTGCATGTCGCGCACGACTGCCAGATCGGCTCGCACACCATCATTGCCAACAATGTACAGCTTGCCGGCCACATTCACATTCATGACTGGGCCATCATCGGCGGTCAGACCGCCGTCCACCAATTTGTGCACATTGGTGCCCATTCCATGGTTGGTGGCAGCAGCGCTGTGCGTCAAGATATTCCTCCTTATGTGGTTGGGGCGGGCGACCCGTTCCGCCCCGTGGGGATCAATTCCGAAGGCTTGCGACGTCGGGGCTACGAACCTGATGTCATTTCTGCGCTCAAGGAAACATACAAGCTGCTCTACCGCCGCAACCTGAAGGTGGAAGAGGCCGCAGCAGCCATGCGCCGACTGCAGGAGGAGCGCCCGGAAGCGGGCGCCGCCATCGACGTCCTGGCGTCCTTTATCGAGCGCCCCGGCCGGGGCATTGTGCGCTGATGTCTATCCGGGTGGGGTTGGTCGCCGGCGAACCCTCGGGCGATCTTCTGGCCAGCCGCGTCATCAGGGGCCTGCAGCAGCGGTCGCCCGGCGTCCACTGCGAAGGAATAGGCGGGCCAGCCATGCAGGAGACAGGTTTCGACACTTGGCACCCTATGCATGCGCTAACGGTTTTCGGTTATGTGGATGCGTTCAAGCGTCTGCCCGGCTTGCTACGGATTTATGGCGATGTTTCACGCCGCTGGCTGGCCCATCATCCCGACGTGTTCGTTGGGGTGGATGCACCGGATTTC
>JAJUJD010000077.1 GCA_029267315.1 Alcaligenaceae bacterium | reverse complement strand
TGCTGGTCATGGTCCAGTTGCTGGCGCAAGAAGGGGTCTTTGGGGTCGCTCCATGCCATGTACGCGACCTGCATTCGGTTGGACACCTTCACCACTTCGGGAGGCAGATTGGGCAGCAAAGTGCGGATGGCACCTTCCGGCATCTGCGGCATGGCTTGCAGCTGGTGGTAATCTGCGCCGGCCACGCGTGCGCGTGCCAGGTTGATAGTGCGTACCAGTCCCAGGACAGCTTCTGCATATTCAGGGCTGGACCCTTCCGTGGGCATGGTGTCACCCAACTTCGTGGATGGAGCGAAGCTCTGCAAGAAGGCCTGGTAGCCACGCACATATGACTGCTTGATGTCTTCTTCCAGGCGGGTGATGTCCGGGCTGAACGCCAGCCAGCGAGTCTGCCACTGCTGTTCGCGGTCAAGAATCAGGTCAATGACATTCAGCACACGGTTCAGATTTTCCAGCTGCACGGTCTGGTTGCTGCTGAGCGCCGGCTGTTGGGGGTAAGCGCGCTGAATCTCGATCAGGCTGGCGCGCGTCTGGTACCAGGACAGCAGCAGGAAAACCAAAATGGCCGTGAAGATGGACACCCAGGAAACAATGGCCAGGTTCCGGGTGACTTGCCGCCAATGGTGCACGATGACCGTAGGCAGAGAAGTCCAGCGGTCGGCCGGGAGCACGCGCTCAAAGAAGTCGTGCAGGAACAGGCCTTTCTCGGTGGGCGGCCCTTCTGGCGCCTTGGTTTCCAGCAGGTTGGCCAGTGCACTGGGCAGAGGGGTGCCGGTTTGGCGTGCGCTGCTGAAGAACAGGCCGCGCAGCAGGGGCTGTTCCAGGTAAGGGTTGTTGCTGGCGCACGCCTTCAGAAAACGCTGCAGCCCCGCGCGCAGGCGGGTCAGTTCTTCAGGGAAGAGCAGCAGTTCCGGGCTGAGTTCCACGCCTTTTACTGCCATGTCCAGGCGCAGTAGTTTGAGCCGTTCGGTGATGTCGCCCAGCGCCTTGTCGAGAAAGCGCGTTTCGGCTTGGTCGCCCTGCTCCAGGCTGCCGGCGTACCCCATGGCCTGGTTCAGAGCGTCGGGCGGCAAGGCCCTGGCCCACTCCGTAAAGCCATAGATAAGGTCGCTCTTGGTGACCAGCACAAAAATGGGGAAACGCTTATCGAACAGGCGAATAAGTTGGTCCACACGTTCGCGTATGGCGTGGCCGCGTCGCTCTAGCGCGTCGTCGTCGGCCATCAGCTGCTGCACATCCACCGTCAGTACCAGCCCGTTCAGGCCTTCCTTCATGCGGTATTTGGCCAACAGCTCCAGCATGCGCTCCCATTCCGCCTGGGAGTCGTCCCCGCCTTCGGGCGACACATAGCGACCAGCCGTGTCGATGATGACGGCGCGGTTAAAGAACCACCAGTCGCAATTAACCGTTTGGGTAATGGGTTCAAACTGGCTGATATTGCGGTTGAGTGTGGCCAGCCGCGAGCGTGTGATGGCTGAAGTCTTGCCCACGCCGGATTCGCCCACCACCATGTACCAGGGCAGGGCGTAAATGGGGTTGCCGAAGCGGCGCAGGGAAGAACTGCGCAGGGTGGCAATGCCTTGCTTCCATTTGTTCGTGAGCTCGGCCAGGCCGTTGGGCTTTTCCGCCACCGCCTTGCGACCCGCCGCTTCCGAAGCAGCCAGCTTTACGCGCGACCGTGACAAATACCAAAGCCGCCGCAGCAGGCGCACACCAAAGTACACCCCCAGTACACCGAAGAAGATGAGCGCCCAACCCCAGGAAGGCCAGCCAAGATAAAGGGTGACGACCCAGCTGAACAACCCCAGAAAGGCAAGCAGAAAGACCCAAAGAAAGAATCGGAACAGCGCTTTCATAGGTCCGCCACCTCGCGGAAGTGTTGCACCGCGTTTGTGAGCTCGGTGTGCAGAATAATGGCCACCACAATGACGATGAGTGGCGGCAGAATGAAGAACATGGCCTTGCGCCAGGTCAGCCTGCGCAGCATGGGGCCCCGGGAACCACGGCTGCGGGGGCCGCCTTCATTGAGCGCATAGGCCGAGGGGAACAGCGCCGCTTCCCCCGCAGCCTTGAAAGCGGGGTCACCCTTCTGCAGCAGCTTGTATTGCTCCACACGAATATTGGCCAGATCGGCGGAATTCGGGAACATGCTGTATTTGCCCTTGAAGCCCAATGCCAGGCATAGCAGATAGACCTCGCGGATGCCGTTTCCCGTGGCGGGCAGGGCCTCCAGGCGATCAAAAAATTCGCGGCCGGCCAGCCCGGTCTTGAAATAGCGTCGCTGCAGCAGGTGCTTCTGCCAGGCGTGTTCAGAGGCCCATTTATGGCGGCGCGAAATGGTTTCGTCCGCCCAGGCCAGCACGGGGAAGAGGGCCGCCTGGAAATCGTCCAGTGACACTTCATCTTGCAGAGCCCGACTTTGCGCCTGCTGGATCAGCGCGTCAATCTGGCCAGCCAGGTCTTCGGGTGTGAGTGTGGAGGAATCCGAATTGGCCTGGATCAGAGCCGTCAGTGGGATGAAGTAGTCGGAAAGCCTCATGTCAGCCCTTCAGCACAATCAGTTGCGCGTGCAGGTCTGATGGCGCATCTGGCCAGAACAGACCCAGCTGGGCCGACTGCTCGACGGTTTCCCATTCGCTGCTCATTTGTTCGATACGGTAGTAGCGGGCGTTGGCGCGCTTGGGCAGGCCCTGGGGCGGCGTGGCGATCTCGATCAGGTCAATTCCCGGAAGCGCGTGGTCAATCATGACGGGCAGCGACTGCGGGGCCGCCAGGCGCGCAGACTGCAGGAAGCTCTCGCTGGAATAGTCGTGTTTGGAAGCGGTCTGCGTCACCAGATAGAAGCGGTTGCGTGCGGCGAAGAATTCGCGCGGGATGCTTGCCACCAGGTAATCTTCATGCGGCTCCAGCGTAACGCGGAATTCCGGGCCAACCGAAATTTCCGCCAGTAGCTGGTTCACTACCCGGCGCACCGTGCTGAAGCAAGCGTGCAAGTTGAGGTGGTCATAGGGTGGCAGGCCGTCGTCGTCGCCGTCGCGCCGCCGGCCGAGCATGTCGAAATTGGCAGCGAAGGTGCTCAGTTCCCCCACGCAGCTGCGCAAAAAGCCGTAGACCTGCCAGGGGTGAACCTGGTCGGTTTCCGTGTAATGCGCCAGCCAGGGAATGGCGCGGTTGAGTGACTGCAGCGACTGCATCAGCATCAGGAACTCGGGGTCGAGCTCCTCGCGCTGGATGTCGCGCGGCGTCTTGTACTCGGCCAGCTGCCGCATGCGCCCCACCATGTCGTCGCGGATATCGCGCAGCATGTTCTGCAAGGTGTGGGAACCGGAGATGGCATAGCAGGGCGGGATGCTGTCATGGGTGAACTTGATGCTTTCGTCGTCCCGCGTAAGGCGGCCAATGGGAATGAGGTCGTAGTCGTCGAGCGCGGCGAGTTCCGGCCCAAAGAAAATACGCACGACATGTTTGACCACGGGAACGGTGGCGGCCGGGCCATCAGCATAGAGGTCGGCCGTCACCAGGCCGTCGCGTTGCGAGGCAAAGCGGGTAGTGGCCGACACTGCCTGGTCGAAAGCATCTACCTGGGTGACATTGGGGCCATTGGGCGAGAGCTTGCGCAGCCCCAGATAGACATCCAGCGGTTGGTCGGTATCTGTCCAGATCTTGTCGAAGGAGCGCGCCCCGATCACGGCATTCCCGGGGAATTCCACATAGCTGTTGTCACGGAACAGCAGCCGTGCTTCGCGCACTTCCACGCTGGTGGCCGACGCAGCTGCCGGGCCGAATTCCAGATGGCCCACGCCCCAGAAGTGCGGTGTGGTCATGTCGAACAAGGGTTTCCTGAGGAATTGCTGGTGCAGTTCCTGTCGCTGGAAATGCTGAGGCTGTAAGAACAAGCCTTGATGCCAGTATGTCCCGCTCCAGAAATCCATGTTCTTCCTTTTTTCCTTCTTAGCCTATTGCCGGAGTTTTCGTGTTCCGGCCGAACCGCCTTGCCGCAGCGTGTTTTCATCCAGCTTGATCTCGGTTTCCTGAGGATCAAGGGGGATGGATTCTACGTTGGGAGCAGCGTCAGCGTCGAAAGTCAGGCTTTGTGCATTGACGATACGCTGTCGGCCCAGATAGAGCCGCAGCGCGAGATTGGCCGGCGTGGCCGTATAAGTGGTGCTGACCATTCCCTCGCTTTTGATGTTGAGGGGAATGCGAAACAGGCGCGCTGCGCCGCTGGGGTCGAAGTTGTAGTAGCCTGCGACGATTGCCACATAGCGGGCGTCCTGCACCCGGTCGATGTCGAGAATGTCGCGCTTGCCGGGCGAGACAATGTAGCGGTCGAGGTGAAGAAAATCTTTGCCCGGGTCGCCGTCAGCCAGCATGGCAGTGAGTTTTTTCGGGTCGTTGAGCAGCTGCAGGAAGGGCTTGCTGTCTTCCATTTGCAGCACGCCCAGCACCACTGTGTGGGGCTGGTTGAAGAAAGCGTTGATATCGTTGGCGGCAATAAGTTCCAACTGTATGCCGTTACGCCGGAAGGGCCAGGAGACTTCCGCCTTGGCTTCCTTCTGAGTATTGCCCCCCATCGCCGAGTTCATGCTCGAACACCCCTGGAGCAAGACCAGGAGGCTGACAAGCACGGCAAATATCGGCTGATGCAAAGGCATGTGCCCCCGGGCAGTTGCAGGTTGACAGGGTTAAAAAATAAACTGCAATATCAACACATTATGTAACGCTTTTGCACCGGATTATAACTTATGAACTCCGCCGGGCCACGAATTCTAAAGGGTTTCGCAGCATACCGATACGCTGCAGTAGTGGCGACGGGGTGCCTGGCGGGGGCTATTCATGCACCAGCTTCCGCTCAGGCCCAGGCTGGAAGTTCGGCTCATGTACAGAGCGCGAGCCCCATTCACCAGCGCATGCTGCAACGGCTCCCACAAAATTTCGTGCCCGTGCTGAGTGCCACACAGGAAACAATCGAGCACAGGGAAAAGTCGGAAATGTGCTGGCGTGTGATTGTTACAGACCACGAGCGGGCCAGGGCGCAGTACGCGGCGCAACCGTGGGTGGTGAAGTATTGGCAGCCCATTTTGGGCGGTGTGCTGGGAGGGGCCGTGGGTTTTCATTTCACGGGCAACTATGGGCCGTCCAGCCAGAAATGGTTTTACCCCACCATCCTGGCCGGTATGGCGGTGGGTGCGGTCGCGGGGCCGGGCATGGTTGCTGGCGCGTATGCCGGGGGGGTTCTTGCCCAACATTTCTGGCCTACCAAGCTGCCGGTCACCATTGCACTTTCCATGGTAGGCGGCATTCTGGGCGACGGCCTGTGGAAGCTGCTCTTTCCCGATAACCCGCCCAAGGCACTGCTTGCGGATCCGCAACCCGGGCAATTTGTGGCCGACCAGAACTTTTATGTGGAAACCCGTTGTGTTCCCACGGAAACGGTGAGCTATACCGAAAAACCCTGGCGAGCCACTTACCGCTTTCAGGGCGAGACCCGTAGCGCCTTATTCAAGCATTACCCGGGCGAACGCATTGAGCTAGACGCCAGCGGCCGGCCAGTGAAGGAAATGCAGGCTAAGGCGCCAACCGCTTTCCGCATGCAGGAACACTCCAACTGAGCCTTGCAGTATTCGCCAAACTTCATTCAGTTCGCATCCACCTTCACCTGGCTGGGCGCCAGGATCGCTCCAAAACAGTTGCCCTTGTTAGACTTGGCGGCATCCATCTGCCGCAGCGCGGGCGTGCCTTCAAACTTCACTTTCAGGCTGGCCGATGTAAACGTGCATTCGCCCATGAAGGAACCTGACACCACGCCGCCCACAGTGCCGGCAGTGTCGCCCATGCTCATTGGGATTTTGGACGATTTGGTTAGGGCGGGGCTGCCGCAAACCATCACCTTGAGCGAGGTCGGGTTGGCCAAGGTGGTCTGCGCCATATTTGGATATGGCACGGGAATGGGAGGGCCGGGTGGTGCTGGGGTCTTGCAGACGTCCGGGTCGCAATTGGCTTGGCCAGCCTGGATGGTGGTCACAAACATTGGCTAGCCCAGGTCGATCTTGCTGCCATCGATTTTCACGAAACCGCGTGCGGTGTGCGTGATGTGGCCAGCATTAACGTGGTGGTGGTCTTGGGCGCTCACGTGTACGCGGCCCGCACGGGTTTCATCCAACCCTTCCGTGCGGCGGAAGCTTTCCACCAGCCGTTGAATCAAGCGCCCCACCTGAGACGACAGTGTTTTGGCCGTGAATTTCACATTCACGGCGTGGGTTTCCGCCGTATCGAACCAGCCCTGCCAGTGTTTCACCCGCATGCTGCCGCTGGCGGCGTTGATGTCCACTTCGCTGCTGTTCATCTGCAACTTGCCGGATGTATTCAGGTTCAGTGTCTGGCTATGCAGAGTCAAACCCTGTGAGTTTGAAGAAAGCGTGTTTCCGCCGGGCAGGTTCAGTTCTGCGGCCTGCGGGCGTGCGCGTTCCAGGACGGCCAGTATGTAGGCTGGCGCCGCGTGTTCGGCGTGGGTGATGAGCACGGTATCTCCGGGCTCGGGGGCGAGCAGGCAGCTGGCCGCCAGGCGCCCCTCGGCGTGTTCAGAGTGGCGCAGCACGATGAGATCTCCGCTCACGGCCTTAACGGTTGCTGTGCTCAAGCCATAGGCGGGTGCCGCGGTAGCGGCCCGGTTCTGAGGGTGAAGGCTATGGACGGTGGCTGACATGGCGGTTCACCAGGTTAGGGTGCAGGCGGTGGCGCCCAGTTCTCCGCTTTGGCGCGGACAGGGTCAGTGCGGAAGGTGTCGTTAAACGCGACGCCATCCCAGATGGTTTTTTCTTCGGAGAGTTCATGCAAGTTGCAGATTCTGAACTCGCTGTTGCGGAAGCTGGCCTCATCCACTACGGCATGGGACAAGTCGCACAACTCCAGCGTTGCGCCATCCCACACGGAGCGGCGGGCTTTCGCACGGCTGAAGGGGGTGACTTTGACACGGACACGCGTTGCATCGACCTGGTCAAGTACGGCCAGAGAAAAATCGCAAGTGTCGAACTCGCTATCACTCAGTTTGGCGGCGCTCAGGTCGGCCAGCGCGAAGCTGGTGGCAACGGCCTTCACACCACTGAGATTTGCACCCTTCAACACCGCTTTTGAGAACTGCACCCGGGAAAGATCCATGCCGGAAAAATCCGCGCCTTGCAGGTTGGTTTCCACCAGCAGCGCCAGTGTCAGGTCACAACCGGGGAAGCGCTGCCCCGCCAAATTGGCCTTCATCAACATGGCCTGGGTAAGGTCGTTATCAGCGAAGACTGCGGTGGAAAGGTCGCTTTCCAGCACCATCCAGCGGCTGAGCTTCGCCCCTTTGAACGCCGTACCATTAAGGGAACAAGGCCCCATGCGGGCATTGTGCAGCGTAGCGGCGCTGAAGTCGGCATTATCCAGCTTACAGGTTTCGAACAGGCTGGCAGAAAAGTCGGCATTTTGCGCGACAACGCCAGTTAGGTCGCATTGAAAGAACTGCGCAGTCAGGGCTGTGGCTCCCAGCAGGCGTGCGTTTTCAAGCTTTACCGCCTTGAAGACGGCCCCGGCCAGTTGGCTGCCTTCCAGCATTGCGCCGCTCAGGTCACAGCCTTCGAACTGGGCCTGGGTAAGGTCAGCGTTGGAAAGGTCTGCCCCGCGCAGGTCGACAGTGCGAAACTGGATGCCCGAAAAATTGGCTCCCGCCAGTTTCGCGTCGTGCAGGTCGGCGTTTTCCAGAACGCCGTTCTTGATCAGGGCTTGTGGAGACATGGACATGAGGTCTGCCTTATTGGTTTCATTCGGTGGCCAGGGCGCTGCGGTCCAGGTTGGCATGCCGGAAATTAGCGCCGGCAATGTCAGTGTCTTTGAACGTGGCGTTGTACAGGTTGCAGTGTTCGAAATTGCACCGGTGCAGGCGGCTGTGCACGAAAGAGGCCTCCATCAGGTTGGAGGCCGACAGGTCGGCATCGTCCAAAGCCGCACGGTCAAACACCGCCGCGCGCAAGTCGCTGCGCCTGAGTACGGCGCCGCCCAGCAGCGTGTCGGAAAAATCCGCATTCATGGCCTGGACGCCCTGCATGGAAACCTGCTGAAGATCGGCGCTGATCCAGCTGGCATCGTTCAGGGTGGCGTGGTCCAGTACGGCGCGGATCAGCGAGGTGCCGGGGCCTGTTTGGCTGTTGCTCAGGTCGGCCCGGGCCAGTCGCGCACCGCTCAGGTCCGCCTGTGAAAGGTTGATACGAGTTGCGGCGGCGTCTTCAAGGTTGATGCGTTGGGCGCTTGCCTCACTGAAGTTGGCTCCCTCCAGCATGGCGCCGGCAAGCTGCGCGTTGTCGAGGTTGGCCTGGGAGCATTCCGCGCCGCTGGCAACCAGGCGCTCGGCGCGCACGCCCTGCATCCATGCATTGCGCAGGATGGCGTTGCGGAAACTCGCGGCGGAAAGCTCTGCCCCCGAGAAATTGGCTCCGGAACAATCGGCAGCATCAAGGTTGGCCCCGCGCAGTACAGCCCCATTGAAGCTGGCTGCGTTCAGGCTGGCACCAAGCAGCTGGCAACCCGCCAGGTTGGCGGCATCAAAACGCGCCCCCGAAGCAAACACGCCGTTTAGCTGCGCCCCCTGCAACTGTGCGCCAGCCAGGTTGGCACCAGCCAGCACGGCGCCCGTGAAATCCATTCCGCCAAGGTCCAGCCCTGCCAGGTTGGCATGGGATAGATCCAGGTTGGCGCAACTGTGGCCGCTCGCCACGGCGTTCAGTACAAGCTGGCGGTTTCTTGCCGCCGCAGCGGCATCGTACAAGGCGGGGTTCACGGCGCCATCGGCCGGCGACTGCACAGCGTGCTCGGCTGCCTGTGGGTAAGGGGTCAAAACCTTGGCAGGGTCCGGTTCTGCGGGGGGAGCCGGCGTCTTGCTTTCTTCCGACTGAATGAAGGCGACCAGCGATTCGATTTCTTTGAAGAACCCAGTCAGTGAACGGCTGCGCTGCTTCACCGTTTGCGCAAACTGTCGGGTGAGCGGGTTTGCCTCAAGCTGGGTAAGCAGTTCCGGTTCGCTCAGCCCCGTGTTCTGAAGGGCACGCTCGAAGAATTGCCGCTGTTCACGTATGGTGTCCAACAGGCCTTCTTCTGACATGGCTTCCAGCGTCGCCTTGAACTCCGGCGAGGTGGTGTCAGGTACCCCTTCGTACAGGTTGGGTGCCATGGCCCGCAGACAGTTGTTCAGGTGGTTGGCAACCGGTGCCGCGGGTTCGTCGGGGTTTTCAAAATCAGCGTAGAAGGCATTTACATCCATCCCGTCCGGGTGCTGAACCGGCACGCTCGAACGGAAAATCAACACCCCCAGGCGCGCCTCGGGCAGCAGCCACACGGTATCGATGCGCACGTTCAGTTCATGAAACTGAACGTCTTCCTCGCCAGACGACTGGTGGACGAAAAAACGCGGCCGTGAACGTGGAACTTGCCCGACCAATTCAGGGTATTCGGGGTGCATGTTGAGCACCCGCACGGTTTCACCGCCTTCCCAGAAACCGTCAAGGTGCTGGTCTGGCCGAGCGGCCATGAAATAGCGGGCGTCAGAATCTTCCGGCAGATGTGGCCAACGGGTATTGCGCCAGTGCTCGTCTTGGTTGCCCAAGTAGCGCGAGCGCTCCGGCCAGATGCTGGGAATGGGCCCGAAGCCTGCAACTGGCGGCCGTTCCGCCGGCGTGCGCATGAGATGATCAGGGTCTTCAACGTTCGGAAGTTCGCGCGCGGCGGGCTCTGCCGACAGGCCTTTGCCCTCCGGGTTGAAGGGATGGCCTTCGCCGCCGTAAGCATTGGAGAGGTCCAGCCGCACCCGGTCGAAGGCTTCGGGCGCGCTGATGCCACCTGTTGCGGTGACATGGCGGCGACCATACACAGCCAGGCGTTTACTCAGACGGCCGACGCTGATGCTGGCCGAAACCGGTTGCCCGGTATGGCCCTGGGGCGGGTAGCAATGGCCGGCCCCCAGGAATTCACCCTGCGGCTTCGGCCAGGCCTCATCCAGAATCTCGCCTTCCGGCAGGATATCGGCGGCATACTCCCAAATCGATGTGAATTCTTCAAATTCCACATTACGGCCAGGCGGGTTCAGCACGAAGGGAACCAGCACGCCGAAGGACATGGCGTAACGCCCGGCGCCGGGGCTGAATACACGGTGAACCACTTCACAGCGCCCAGGCTTGAATGTCCGCAGCCCGGCCAAAGCGTCACGGCGGGAGGGGCTTACGACGGCCATTTCAGTTTCTCCAGCAACGTAGTGGGCGTGTCTCGCACCGTGATGGCCGTTCTGTTGCCGATATCGGTGAAGTTGCGAGCGGTATCGAAGGCGGTCTGGTTCACTTGCTCGGCGGTATAAGTGGCCGTCAGGGCAGTGCTCAGCGTTGTAATGTCGCGGATTGCGTCCGCCAGGCCGGTGAAGGGGCCTGCTGCTCCACCGCCCAGCACGGTAAGGTTGCTGCAGAGGGTGATGGCGAGCTGGCTGATCTGAAAAGTATTGGAACCGAAGCGCAGATACACACCCGAGTTATCCACGCTCATGAAATTCATGCCGCTACTCAAGCTGGCACCCGTGGGGGTGAGTCGCATCGCAGAGCCGTTCGCCCCACCAACAATGGCGTTGACGCTTCCGTTCTGTGCGGAAATCGCGGTGGTGGCATCGCGCTTCAAGAGCACGCCGTCACTGCTGACGCTGACCCCGGCATCAGTGGGGGTAAGGCTGTTTGAACCCGTAACCTTCAAATGATGTTCCTCGGCAAGGGCCACGTTCAGTGCCTTGCCTGCCGAGGCCTTCAGCGCCACGCGCATGGACTTTCCGTATATGCGCGTGCCTCCGTCATTCGCGAACTCAACCCGCGTGCCGTTTTGGGAGTCGGCATCTTGAGTGAAGCCGATGATGGAATCGCTCTCGGCGGGTTGGTCGTAGCCCAGGTCGTTCTGCGCGGCGTTGATCTGCACTCCGGTTTCGTTGATCAGCACGCCGGCGGTGTAAGTGTTGGGCACGGAAGCTTTCCTGGTACCCAGAAATATGCCGCCGTCGGCATCCATGGTGAGCGCCGCGGCCGGGTCGCCCATATCTTTCAGGCTGCCCCATTTTTTCATGCAGGCCAGAACGGCGGCTGTGATGCCCGCCCCGATGGCGGCGAGCTGTGGAAGTACGGTCAGGGTGACCCCCACCCCCGGGCTGACCAGCTCCTCCGCTTCCGGGTCCTCTTTCATGCGCACCGTGGCTGTAATGGCGGCGGCCATCATGAGGGCGGTCTGCAGGCCCACCAGGACAAAAGCCGCGTAGCGCAGCTTTTTCATGGCAAGAATCTGTGTGGGGCTCGCGCCGATGGTGCTCGTCCAGGAGGTCATGTAATGGGCGTCGTCATGCTCCTTGGAGTCCAGCTCGGTCGCTTCCGAGAGGGTGAATGACGGGCCCACCGAAACGTCGATCTTAGAGCCTATCGAGATTTCCGAAGTATGCCCCAGCCAGAATTCGTTCTTCAGGCCTATGGCAACGGACGTGCTGGTGCCGTAGATGACCTCCAGATTGTTCTTGACCGACATCTCGGTCTTGCCACCTGCAAACCAGCTGAAGGATTCACCGTCTGAGATGTTGACTATGCCTTCTGCCATGGCATGCACCTTTGTTTGTTATGTATCAGAGGGCCGGGCATGCGCTTACTCCAGGTTCTCAATGACGGATGCCGGGTCGGAGGTCTTCTGTTCGACCAGAGAGACATCGGTTCCGACCAAGGGAAACGTGCCAATATAGATTGCCGAGCTCTTCTTGGGTGAGTACAGGGCAATGGCTTCCTGGCCCGGTTTATCCACCATGTTCATGATGTTGCCCGCTACCGTGCGCACGCCGTTGCAATAGGCGTTGGTATCGCGCACGATGTTGTGGTTTTCGGAATTGGGTGCGGCCGCGAGAATAATGGGTTGATCAGGGTCGCCCTTTACGAAGCCGACCAGCACTTCCGTACCCTTCAGCAAGGGGAAGTGCATGCCATTGTTGTTGCCGGCATAAGGGGTGGCCATGCGCAACCACGAAGAATTCTTCTTCTGATCAGGGTTGGGTAAGTCATACATCAACTGAACCTTGTACTGCCCGTATTCGTTCAGTTCGGCATGTTGGCCATCGCCTTCGGAATCGATGATGGCGTTCAGTACCCCATGTACGACGGGGCGGGGCGTCAGGCGTTCGGCCCTGAACTGTTGGGTGCCTGCCAACGCAGTGAAGCTGCATTCATAAATGGCGCCCTGTTCGTCGCGGTTATAGACAGTATTGCGGCCGGCCAGCACCACGCCCGCCTGTGAGCCCTGGTGTTGAACCGAGGTCACCCAGTAGCGGCCGTTCATGTCGTCACGGAAGTGGTGCGAGACCTCCAGAAAATAGCCGCTGCGAACGCCGATGGCGGGGGCCGTGCCATGGTAGACCGTAGCCTTGCAGGCAATTTCCTGAGACCGAACATTGGCCAGGCGTCTCACATCCGCTTCGCTGCGCAGGTTATCGCCATAGAACATGCGCAGCCCGCGCCGTCCGCCGGAAACATCTGCCTGGAAATTGAGGTTGTCTTCCATGGCCGCCGCGCGGAAGTTGAAATCCTGCACCAGCACCTTGGCGGGCACGTGGGTTTTACGGCAGGTAAAGGCGGTCACGCAGCTGTCCTGACGGTCAGTCTGCACATTTTCTGGTGGGGTGTAACGCAG
>JAJUJD010000037.1 GCA_029267315.1 Alcaligenaceae bacterium | reverse complement strand
TTGGGTGCCAACGATGGTTTGCGAGGGCTGCCGCTGGAAGATATGAAGGCAAACCTGCAGGGGATAATAGATATGGCAAGTGCCCGAGGGGCCAAAGTCCTACTGATCGGACAGCGCATCCCTCCCAACTACGGCAAGCGATACGCGGAGCGCTTTTACGAGACGTTCGGGGAACTAGCGAAGGAAAACGCGGTGGCGCTCGTTCCTTTCATGCTTGAGCCCGTCGCACTGGACGAAGCCATGTTCCAGGCGGATGGCCTCCACCCGACGGTGGAGGCCCAGAGCCATATCGCTGAAACGATATGGCCTTATTTGGAAGCCATGCTTTAAACCGGAGAGCGGCCAGTCAGCCTTCTTCGCCAGAGAGCGCTTCTTCCGCCTCGGCCGTGCGTTTCACGCCCAGGGTTGCACGCATTTCACGCATGACGGCCTGCTGTTCGGCCATCCCCAGGCTACGGGAGAGCTCCATGCTCAGACCTGTCGCGAGCATGGGGTTCTCTTCACCCGGCTCTACCGCTTCGACGCGGGCCACAACATAACCCTGCGGGCCGGTCACGCCAACGTAAGCCGGCAGCTCAGAAGCATTGGCCGCAAACACTGCGTCCAGAACGGGTTTGGCCAGGCCCTGGGTGTCCATACGGCTGACGGTCAACGGCGTTCCGAATTCGTCCTGCCCTTCGGTGTCGGCCCCAGCTTCACGTAGGGCAGCGAGTGCTTGCTCGCCAGCCGCGGCTGCCGCCTTACTGGCAGCCTCAGCCGCCAGAATGGTTTCAATTCTGCCCTTAACTTGCTCCAACGCCGGGACATGCGCCGGTTCGAAGGATGCCACGCGCACAACGGCCAGCGTATCAGGTGTGATCTCGATCACGCCGGAATTGGCCTTCTCGTTCAGAAGCGATGGACTGAACAAAGTGCTTCTAACGCGCGGGTCTTCGAAAATCACGGCGTCGGAACTTGCTGCGGCTGCCTGTTCGCCGACCTCATCCACACCCAGAAGCCCATCGCGGGTGACGCCCGTCACGGTACGGGTTTCCAGGCCGAGTCCTTGAGCAGCAGGTTCGAGGCTGGAGGGGTTGTCATAAACCAGGTCCGTCAGGCGAGTCGCTTGTTCAGCGAATCGTTCCGCGGCCAGCTGCCGACGGACTTCCTCTTCGACCTTGGCACGAGCCTGCTCGAAGGTTTCACCTTTTTCTGCTTCGACCTGGTTGGCAATGAAGACATGGAAGCCGCCCGGACCTTCGACCACCCCCGATACTTCCCCTTCTTTGAGGGCGAATACAGCTTCTTCCAGGGCGGCCGGCCAGGTACCAGGACGCACCCAGCCAAGCTGCCCCCCATCACGCGCTGTGCCAACGTCTTGAGATTCTTCGCGGGCTACGTCTGCGAAAGACTCGGGCGCTGCCTTTACGCGTTCGGCAATGGCTTCAGCCTTGCTGCGCGCTGCCTCGCGTTCCTCCTGAGAGGCGCCCTCGCCCACACTGATTTGGATGTGGCTGACATTGACACGCGGCGCCGTCACATAGCGGCTCTTGTTCTGTTCGTAATAGCTGCGAAGGTCCGCCTCGGCAACCTCGCCCACCGCCTGCATGGCAGCTTCTTCATTTAACACCAGGTATTCCACCGCGACTTGGTCGGGAACCATCAGGCTGTCTTTGTTCGCGTCGTACCAGGCTTGAATAGCTTCGTCGCTGACGGCGATGTCTTTCTGGTAGTCGGACACCGGGAACGTGCGCAGGCGAACTGTGCGGGTTTCTGTAAGGGCAGCCTGAACACGCTGCAATACGACGGATGGAACCGAGGAGCTGACGGTAACCGGGCCCACAACGCGCTGCAGGGCCAGTTCGCCGCGTTGACCTTGTTCGAAGTCTCGGGGGCTCAGGCCGGCCGCTGCCAGCAGCTGGTTGTAGCGATCAGCAGAGAACTGGCCGTCTTCCTGAAATTCCGGCATTTCTGCAATGCTATTGCGCAAGGAGGCATCAGAAACGCTGAAGCGTTCTTCGTTGGCGATGGTCACAAGAACGCGGCGATCCACCAAGGATTCCAGCAACATTTCCCGCGCCGCGCGATTGTTCAGCACTTCCGGGTCGAACCGCCCCATCGTATTGCGCTGCAGCTGTTCCAGCTGGTTGCGTCGGGCCATCTCGAATTCCTGAAGCGTCACGGCGGAGTCGCCGACGACGACCAGTTCCTTGTCACCCGAAACGTAGTTGGTATAGCCGCTGAAACCGATCAACACGAACGAAGGGAGAACCAGCACAAGCAATATGAGCATCATAAAGCGCCGGTTCGTGCGTATGAAATCGAACATTCATCACCTGGAATTCAGTTGCGAAACCTCGGAGGCTCCGGAAAACGTGCATCAAGCCGGGGCCAACGGGCCCCAAATTTTCGCTTTGCGGGAGTTTACCACCAGCTTTCCTGCTATTAGCCCCTCATTCCCAGCTACTCCATGGTCCAGCCGTTGCCAAGCGGGGATAAAATGCCTTCCATTCCGCCACGCCGGCGGTCAAATGCGGAGCTCGCCCCATGCCCCAGTCTCAATACGTCTGGCCCTACCCTGAATGGATTGCTCACCGTGGCGCCGGCCGCGCCGCACCGGAGAACACCTTGGCCGCCTTTCGCCTCGGTGCCTCGCATGGTTTTCGAATGATGGAGTACGACGTGAAGCTCACTGCGGACGATGTTCCGGTCCTGCTACACGACGACACGCTGGAGCGTACCTCCACGGGCACCGGCCGAGCCGCCGACTTCCGCTATGCCGAACTCGCCCGTCATGATTTTGGTGCCTGGCATTCTCCCATCTATGCCGGTGAGCCGATCGCCACGCTGTACGGCATTGCCGCCTATACGCGGGCCAACGGCATATATAGCAACATTGAGATAAAGCCGACCACCGGCATGGAGACACACACCGGTGAGCGCATCGCCATGTTGGCGCGCCAGCTCTGGGAAGGAGCCGACCAACCTCCCTTGCTGTCTTCATTTTCCGAACAGGCACTGGCTGCCGCGCGAGATGCAGTGCCCGAACTGCCCCGTGCACTGTTGATCGAAGAAGAACTGCCACCCGACTGGCGTGAACGGATCAGGTGGCTTGAGTGCAAGGGCCTTAACCTTAACGGCCGCTACCTCACCAGGGAAATTGTTCAGCAGGTGCGTGATGCCGAGCTTACCCTGGCTGTCTGGACTGTCAATGATCCGGAACGTGCCCGTGAATTCCTGGATTGGGGATGCAACGCCATCATCACCGACGAAATTGTCACCATGGCCCCAGGCCAAGCCTGAAGAGAGCAAGCCTTGTTCAGTTACCGCCACGCTTTTCATGCCGGAAATCATGCCGACGTCCTGAAACACGCCGTCCTGGTTCAACTGCTGCACCATTTCAATCTTAAAGACAACCCTTATTGGGTTATCGACACGCATGCGGGAGCGGGCATTTACGACCTGCAGGGGGAATGGGCGTCCGGCACGGCGGCAGCTTCACACAATAGAGGTCGGCGGCCTGCTACGGAGCAAGAACCGCAAGATACGACCATGCAACGCCGACCGGAATCGGCTGATGGCGTCATGCGGCTGCTCGATGCTCAAAATCCGCCCGAACTGGTACAGAATTATTTAGAGGCCCTCAGGGCCTTCAATCCCAAGGGCGGCTTGCGCTACTACCCGGGGTCGCCCTGGTTGACCCTGGAGGCAATGCGCGAGCGCGATCGACTACGGCTATTTGAACTTCACCCCAGCGAAATTGACGTCCTGCAGCGGAATCTGGCCCGACATCCTCGGGGGCGCTCACGGCAGGTCATGGTGATGCAGTCAGATGGTTTCGAGGGCATCAAGGCCTTGCTGCCGCCCCCTACACGACGCGGTTTGACCTTGATCGACCCGTCGTATGAAAACAAGCTTGATTACCGACATACCCTCACGGCTGTACAGGAAGGACTGAAACGCTTTAGCACGGGGAGTTTTGCCGTCTGGTACCCCATGGTGGCCCGCCGCGAAGTGCAGATGCTTACGCGCGCGCTGGAGAATATGGATGTAGTCTGGGTGCATGCCTCGCTGCAGGTCAAGCGCCCGCCGTCGACAGGCCATGGCATGTATGGCAGTGGCATGTTCATCGTGAACCCGCCCTGGACCCTATACGCCTTGCTGGAGCAATCCCTTCCCTGGCTGGTTCAGACGCTAGGCCAAGACGAGCGCGCGCAACACTCGCTCACGCGCAGCAAGCGTAGCTGATCAGAAGAAGCTCTCACCTTCCCGCAGGTAGCGCCACTTGCCCTGCGGAAGGTCGCCCAGAACGATGCGCCCCATGCGCACGCGTTTCAGGCCTACGACCTTGAGGCCGACAATTTCGCACATGCGCCGGATCTGACGCTTCTTCCCTTCCCGCAGAACAAAACGCAGTTGGTCTTCGTTCTGCCACTCCACCTGTGCACGCTTGAGAGGTGCGCCGTCCAAGGAAAGCCCGAACCGGAGTTTTTCTAGCCCGTTCGGCACGATGCGACCTTCGACGCGCACCAAGTATTCCTTGTCGATATCGCTGTCCTCTGCAATCAGTTGCCGCGCGATGCGACCGTCCTGGGTCAGAACGAGCAGACCTTGGGAATCGATGTCCAGGCGCCCGGCCGGTGCCAGGCCTCTGAGATGGTTAGGATCGAAAGCATGGGGCTGCTTGGCTGGCCGATACAGATTCTGGGGCGTGATCAGGGACACTGCCTGCCTGTAGCCGCCATCAGCCCGATGTGAGACATACCCCACCGGCTTATTCAGAATAATGGTGACACGCGAGGTCTGGCGTTGCCGCGCCTGCTTCTCCAGAGTGATCTTCTGGTGTGGCCAGGCCTTGCTGCCAAGTTCGGAAACAATGACTCCGTCCACGCGCACCCAGCCGCGTTCGATATAGGCGTCGGCTTCGCGCCGTGAGCACATGCCGCGTTCGGCCATGAGCTTCGAGATTCTTACTTTTTCCATGGGCAGCATTGTATGTCTTTGGCGATAATACGCGCATGGAAATTACACCCGGCAGACATAGCGGCTGGCAGGTCGCCGCACCCCCGTCCCTTACTTCGCACCAAAAATTCTGGCTGTTTCGTCCCAATGCCCTGACTGCGGGGCTACGTCAGCTGGGTGAAGTCAAGCTCAGGGTCGTCAGAGAAAAAGTGGATAGCCTGCACCCGCACGAGGCCTGGATGCTCGGCCGCGCCGCGCGCAGCGAGGTCTGGCTGCGCGAAATTTGCATGAGTATTAATGGCACGGATTGCGTTTTCGCGCGAAGTTTCACCCCCTTGGCGGCGTCCCATGGCCTATGGCAAGGCATGCGGCGTTTAAGGACACGTCCGCTCGCGGACATGCTTTATCACGACTCGCAGATTCTGCGCTCGCCGTTCTTCGTAAGCCGCCTCAAGCGACAACAACCGATATATCGTTCCATGCAGCTGCATCTGCAGGCGCAGTGTCCAACACCAACTTCCGTGCTTGCGCGGTGCTCGATTTTCTGGCGACAAGGCCAGCCCCTGCTGGTAGCCGAGGCTTTCCTACCCGGCTTTTGGGAAGTGGCTGGCACAGCCCGCCCTTGAACGGCAGGCGCGCAGCCAGCGCGGCCGGGCGATGCCCATTCCGCGACCGAATGCGACCCGGCGGCGGGTAAGGAACCCGCCTACCGTTGAGTCCTGTTGCTACAAAGCGTCGATGCCGCTTTCGCCCGTGCGGATTCGGACGACTTGCTCTATCGGCGACACAAAAATCTTGCCGTCGCCGATCTTGCCGGTATACGCAGCCTTGATGATGGCGTCGATGGCGGCCTCGACCATGGCCGCTGGCAGCACGACATCTACCCTCAACTTGGGCAGGAAATCAACCACATATTCTGCGCCACGGTAAAGCTCCGTATGACCCTTTTGGCGCCCGAAACCCTTGACTTCAGTGACGGTGACACCCGTCGCGCCGATGTCAGCAAGGGCTTCGCGCACTTCGTCAAGCTTGAAGGGCTTGATGATGGCGGAGATCATTTTCATTCCTGGTTCCTTGTGAAGTTTTGCAATCTTGCGATATCGCTGCCGGCGGGCGACTGGTAAAGGCGCAGCCAGAACTCCGGCAAAATTGCTAGTAGGTGATCGAAGATATCACCCTGTATTCGTTCATATTCGACCCAGGCGGTATTGTTGCTAAAGCAATACACCTCGATGGGTATGCCTTCGGAGTGCGGTTCCATCATCCGGACGATCATGATCATGTCCTGACGTATTTCCGGGTGTCGTTCGATATAGGCCTTGGCATAGGCGCGAAAGGTACCGATGTTGGTCAAGCGCCGCCGGTTGGCGGGAATGGCTGACAGTTCGCCGAGCTGGCGGTTGCTTTCTTCCAGTTCCTGTTGCTTGCCGTCCAGGTACTCCCCGAGCAAGGCGTAGCGCCGTAGCGCTTCGATCTCCTGTTCTGTCAGGAAGCGTACCGTGCTGGCGTCGATACGCAGTGTCCGCTTGATGCGGCGCCCGCCTGATTCGAACATGTGGCGCCAGTTCCGGAAGCTCTCCGAAAAGAGCTTGTAGGTCGGAATGGTTGTGACGGTTTTATCCCAGTTCTGCACCTTCACCGTGTGCAGCGCCATGTCGATGACAAAACCGTCCGCACCCGCCTGCGGCATTTCTATCCAGTCGCCCAGTCGGAGCATGTCGTAGTTGCTCATCTGCGTACTGGCCACCAGAGACAGCAAGGTGTCTTTGAAGACCAGCAGGAGGACGGCAGACAAGGCACCCAGACCGGAAAGCATCAGCAGGGGCGACCTGTCCATCATGATGGACACAACGAGTATCGTGCAAATGACCCAGAGCAGAATGCGCGCCAGTTCGACATACCCCTTGATTGACCGGGTTTGCGCGCGGTGACTGGCGGAATAAATATCTTCCCAGGTGCGCAGCACACCAATTAGAGCCAAGAAAACAAACACGACACCCGCGGAGGTGATGATGCGCGTCAGCAAGATGGCCAGGTCGGGACGAATCGCCAGCATGGGCAGGTTGCTGAGTACTGCGAGCAGCGGCAAGGCGAACCCGATATTGCGGAAGACCCGATGGCTGATCAGACCCTCTGCCCACTCCTGCCGCCCGGCCAACCGCAACGCACGCTGCGAGATCGTGCCCAACACGCGTGCTATCAGTAGGGCCGTGCCCAGGAATACGAACAGGCCGGCAAGCACCAACATGAAGATGCCTGCCCACTCCGCGTCACGTACGAGATCGTTAAATAAGGTATGGCCGTAGCTGGCGATTGATTCTGGAATTGAAGCTTCTTCTTGTTGCATGGTGATATGACGGGCGTATTATCCGTATCGTGGCATCGACACCTACCCGCAAGGCGCCGCTGCCGGGGCGAAAAATCCTCTAAATATACCGTAGAGAAAGCCCTGTCCTTTATAATCGCGGCACTATGTCGAACCAAAATCCCAACTCCGCACAAGATCAGTTCGCCAATAAGGCGCAAGCCTGGTCTGCCCGGTTCTCGGAACCGGTGTCCGATCTCGTCAAACGCTACACGGCCTCCGTCAATTTCGACAAGCGCATGGCGCGTTTCGATATACAAGGTTCACTCGCTCATGCAGAAATGCTTGCAGCGGTTGGTGTCATCACTGAAGACGACCGTGCCGCCATTGAGCGCGGCATGAACCAGATTCTGAGCGAGGTCGAAGAAGACAGCTTCACCTGGTCGCTCGACCTGGAAGACGTGCACCTGAATATCGAAAAACGTCTGGTTGAGCTGGTGGGCGACGCGGGCAAGCGTCTGCATACTGGTCGCTCTCGCAACGATCAAGTCGCCACCGACATCCGACTGTGGCTGCGCAACGAAATCGATATTGCCATCGATTTGCTGCGTCAATTGCGTCAGGGCCTCGCCACGGTTGCATTGGAACATGCTGCCACCATCATGCCGGGGTTCACCCATCTTCAAGTGGCTCAGCCGGTCACGTTCGGGCACCACCTCCTGGCCTATGCGGAGATGTTCGGGCGCGACGCAGAACGTCTGGCAGATTGCCGCAAGCGCGTGAATCGCTTGCCGCTTGGCGCAGCTGCCTTGGCGGGTACGTCCTTCCCCATTGACCGCGAACGCGTCGCGCGCACCCTGGGTTTTGACGGTGTCTGCCGCAACTCGCTGGATGCCGTATCTGACCGCGATTTCGCCATTGAGTTCTGCGCCGCCTCCGCCCTCATCATGACCCATATCTCCCGCCTGTCGGAAGAGCTGGTGTTGTGGATGAGCCCGCGCGTCGGTTTCATCGACCTGGCCGACCGCTTCTGCACGGGCAGTTCCATCATGCCGCAGAAAAAGAACCCCGATGTACCTGAGCTGGCACGAGGCAAGACCGGGCGTGTAAACGGGCATCTAATCGCCCTGCTCACCCTGATGAAAGGCCAGCCCTTGGCCTACAACAAGGACAACCAGGAAGACAAGGAAGGTTTGTTCGATGCCGCGGACACCATCCGTGACACACTCACCATCTTCGTCGACATGATTCCTGGCATCCGGGTCAAGCCCGATGCCATGCGCGCTGCCGCTCTGCAAGGCTACGCCACCGCTACCGACCTGGCTGACTATCTGGTGAAAAAAGGCCTACCCTTCCGCGACGCTCATGAAACGGTTGCACACGCAGTGCGTGTCTGCGAAGAGCGTGGTTGTGATCTGGCTGACCTCACTCTGGCAGAACTGCAACAGTTCCATGCAGCCATCGATTCGGACATCCACGACGTACTGACCCTCGAAGGCAGCGTTGCTGCGCGCAAGCATATCGGGGGCACAGCGCCCGACCGCGTGCGCGAGGAAGCGCAGCGCATTCTGGCTGAGTCTCAGGCCTGATTACTTGGCCACAGCCTGCCGAAGCATTGCTCAGATAAAAATCTGGCCCCGTCATTTCACGGGGCCAGATTTTTTCTTCTCCGACTAGAGCGAGGCACTATTGGGCCAGACTCTCCTCATCTTCCGCAAGCTCAGGTTCCTGCGGCAAAGCACGCCCTGGCCCGAATACCGCAATGGACTCGACATGCCCTGTATGTGGGAACATGTTCACTACACCTGCCGCTTGCAGCTCATAGCCGCCCGTGTGTTTCATGATCGCCGCGTCGCGCGCCAGCGTGGCGGGATTACAGGATACGTAAACGATGCGTCCGGGACGCTCTTCGTCTGAAAGTGCAGACAGGGCCCGCGCCACGGCTTCCGCACCTTCACGAGGCGGGTCAATCAAGATGCGTTCAAAATGGCCAAGCTCGCGCAACCAGGCAACATCAACTTCGAACAGATTGAGTGTGGCGAACCGTGTTTTACCCTGCAACCCATGAGCCGCAGCGCCTTCCAGCGCCCGCGAAGTCAAAGTGCTGCTGCCTTCAATACCTACGACCTCCCGGGCCAGTGTTGCCAAGGGGAGCGTGAAATTGCCCAGCCCGCAGAATAAATCCGCTACCCGGTGTTCAGGTTCAACCTGCAACAAGGAGATGGCGCGCGCCACCAGACTGCGATTGATGTGAGGGTTCACCTGCGTGAAGTCCGTCGGACGATACTGCATACGCAAGCCGAAGTCCGGCAAGGTATAAGCCAGGAGCCCTTCATGCGACCGGTCGAGTAAATGAATACTGTCCGGACCCTTCGGCTGCAACCACCATGAAACATTCCAGCGTTCGGCGAAGCCTCGGAGGATATCGATGTCTTTTGCCGTCAACGGTTCCATGTGACGCAACACCAGCGCGGTTGTCTGGTCACCCACGGCCACCTCAATTTGTGGGATGCGGTCGGGTGTGGACAGTGACTCCACCATGCGGCGCAGAGGAACCAGCATGTCTGATACGTGTCGGGGCATGACATGGCATTCGGTCATGTCCGCAACGTAGCTGCTATGTCTTTCCCGAAAACCGACCAATACTCCGCCCTTACGTGGCACCAATCGCACGGAAAGGCGCGCGCGGTAACGGTAGCCCCAGGTGGGCCCATGCATGGGAGGGAGGATGGTTGCTGGCTGGAGCTTGCCGATGTGCCCAAAAGCGTCTTCCAGCACGCGCTGCTTCACGGCGACCTGGGCCTGCGCATCGACATGCTGCATGGCACAGCCCCCACAAACGCCAAAGTGGGGGCAGCGCGGATCCACCCTTTGCGATGAGGCGCGCACTACGCGCTCGGTCCGTGCTTTCTCATAAGAAGGTTTGCGTCTAACGATGCTTGCCTCGACCCGCTCGCCTGGCAAAGCACCTTCGACAAAAACCACCTTGCCATCGCGGTGTGCAACGCCCCGCGCTTCGAGATCGAGCGACTCGATATCCAATACTTCTAAACTCATGATTGGGGAATTTTTCAGGAAGTGCCGCAATTTTACCTGCACGGCAACGGGTCTGCCGTGCCCCGTGAACTTTAGATTGCCTGATGGCCACACATGCTAAAACACCCCGAACACCTGGAGAGATTTCCGGCGTATCGGGGTGTGCATTTGGCAGGGTGGTCGCTACTCGGTTACGAAGTGGCTCGTGGTCGCTACTCGGTTACGAAGTGGCTCGTTACCATATAGCTTCCGTCAACTGACTGCATCAATTGCAAAACTCGGGAGATTCTGCGTGCCAGCAACTTGTTCAGGATGCCCGGGCAGCTTGGCGCTCCGCCCGCGCTGATTCGCGCTGCTTCATCCGTTCTTCGCGTTTCTCCGCCCGCTTCTCAGCGCGTTCCGCCTTCTCCTTCAAATGCACGGTGATGCGCGCCTGTTGGTTGGCATCCAACGCATTCCACACCGCCACCCATTTTTCATCGATCTCACGCCGTTCTGCAGCCAGCTGGGCACGGCGTTCGTCTGCTTGCTTCAGGGCCTGCTCCGGATTGAAGGAATCGCTTTTGAACAATTCCGCACGGGCTTCGCGTGCCGCTTTGACCCGTTCTTTACGGTTCTGACGCAGTTCGCGTGCCGACTTGCGGGCCTCGTCTACGAGCTTGAGCTGTTCTTCGTTAAGCCCCATTCCATCGACGAAATCGCGGCTGACAGCGCCGTAGCCAGGCACAATCAACCCGGCGCGCTGCAGCTGGGCCCCGTGATGGCGATGCATGCCTTTACCACCATGATGCCCTGCTTTGTGAAAGCCATGATGTCCGTTATGAAAGCCGTGATGACCCGGATGCATTTGATGATGTCCGGCACGATCATGGGAACGCGGTTGCGGGTTGCCATCGTTCGCGTACACCGCTCCCGTGGCCGCCAATGCAGCGCCGAGAATAGCCAGTTTGATACCTTTAGCTGAAATTTGCTTTTTCATGACAGTTCCTTCTTTGATGCGCCGTTCGGCTTGGAGACTGCATTGTGCGCCTGCAGCGATTTCTTCCTTGTTTCGCAGGCAAAGGCGATTCTTTCAGCGCGTTACAGCAAGGATGGCGTGGCGTTCCAGATTTGCAGGTACTCGTGCCAGTGCTCGCCTTCTGTCTGGCCTAAGGCACTGCGGACCAGTTCGACTTCTGCATCGTAGGCCTCACGATCAAGCTCACCACGCATCAGGCGGAAGCGGCAATACACCAACCAGGTATTGACGACATCGGTTTCGCAGTAGGCGCGCACTTCTGCGCGATGCCCCTCTGACCACGCTTTCCATACCTGGCTGCCATCCATCCCCATCTTGCCCGGAAAGCCGCAGAGCTTGGCCAGATCGTCCAGCGGCGCGTTCGCCCGCCCGTTGTATTTGGCGAGCAGGTCCATGAGGTCGATATGCCTGAGATGATAGCGACCAATGTAATTGTTGAACTTGAAGTCGCGATCGTCGTCACCGAGGTCCCAATAGCGGGCGGCCTGCACACCATGGATCAGACAGCGGTAATGCAAAACAGGCAGATCGAAGCCGGATCCGTTCCAACTGATGAGACGCGGGGTGTAACGCTCAATCGTTTTGAAAAAACCATTCAGCAGCACGGGTTCCGGATCGTCTTCCGTACCCAGGGAACGCACCCTGAACCCGTTGTCGTCGCGGAAAACGCAGGCAATCGCCGCTACCTTGTGCAGGTGCAGCGGCAGAAAGTCGGATCCATGCGATTCGCGCCGCGCAGCCAGCGCGAGCTCGATGACAGCGGTGTCTTCAAGGCCTTGCCATTCCGGATTCAGCGTCCGCAGCGCATGCGCGTCCGGAATGGTTTCCAAATCGAAGACCAGGCAAGGGATCATCGCTGGGGCAGATAAGACAAGGGGTTCACCGGCGTACCACGACGACGAATTTCGAAGTGCAGACGCGGGGACGTTGTGTCGGTTTGCCCCAGTAAGGCTATGCGAGCCCCCTTCTTTACGGAATCGCCCGTCTTGACGAGCAACTGCTGGTTGTGCGCATAGGCTGTAATGAACCCGTCAGAGTGTCCGAGAAGTACCAGATTGCCCAAGCCACGCACGCCATTTCCCGCGTACATGACTGTTCCATCGGCAGCGGCCACCACGGGATCACCCGGCTTGCCTTCAATGTCTATACCCTTGGTATTGTTGTTGAACCCCTGAATGATCTTGCCAGATGCCGGCCAACCCCAACTGACGAGGTTAGCATCGTTGGCCCGTGCGGCCGTAGCGGCCGGAGGCGGCGTGACGGGTGTTGCGGCGGGCGCGGGGGCTGGAGTCGTGGCTGTGACGGGAGGCTGGGCGGGCATGGGTGTGTCGCCATCCAACCGCAGCACTTGGCCAATACGCAATTGCGTGGGGTCACTGATTTTGTTCAGACGCACCAGGGTAGAGACGTCCGTACCATGAGCCTGCGCAATTTTGTATAGCGTGTCGCCTGCGCGCACTGTATACGTGCCCGTGGCGGGGGCCTGCTGCTCCCCAGCTGACGACATGTCGGTAACAGGCGCGCGAGAGCCGCGGGTGCCACAACCGGCCAATACGGCCAACACGCCAAGAGCCACCAAGGCGTGTCTCGAATAGCGGACCAGTGAACCGGTCAATGGATGGGCAGTACGGTACCCTCCGTGCATAAGACTCTCCTAAACTTTTTCTGTGTACCCGGAATTAATACTGTGTACCCGGACGCAGGGGCACAAATCGCACCGCGTCGAGTTCCTGCCGATTCCAGGCGGAAGTGCCGGTACGTTCGATCAATACGAGTCGCTGCGCTGTGCCGCCTTCGGGAGCAATCAATCGCCCGCCGATAGCCAGCTGTTCCAGCAGCGCCAAAGGAATTTTAAGCCCGGCCGCAGCGATGACGATGGCGTCAAATGGCGCGGTACCCGGCAGGCCGACCATGCCATCACCAAAAACCAGCCTCACCCTGCCAGGCAACCGCAATTTTCTCAAATTACTGCGCGCCAACTCGTAAAGACCGTGAATGCGTTCAATGGCATGCACTTCTCGGGCCACGTGAGCCAGGACGGCAGCTTGATATCCGCAACCCGCCCCCACTTCCAGCACCTTGCCCAGCTCTCGGCCGTGCGCAAGTACAGAGATCATGCGCGCCACCACCCAGGGCTGGGAGATGGTCTGCTCATGACCAATAGGCAGCGCGGCGTCTTCGTAAGCATGGCTTGCCAGACCCTCATCGACAAAGAAGTGGCGCGGTACCGCCCGCATGGCGGCAAGAACACGTTCATCTTCTATGCCCTGCTCGCGCAGACGTGAAACCATGCGACCACGAGCTCTTTCCGAATTAAGCCCGGAATTGTCTGATATTTCGCGCGCTGGCGTTCCAGACCCTTGAGGCTTACCTTGGCCAGTGCCAGGTTGACGCAAAGGCGAAGAAGGCCCCGGCCGCCCCGCTGGCCCCGTACCGAGAATGCGCGTATTGCTATTGGCGGGTGAAGGCCCGCTGCCCAAGCTGGAACGACCGAAACGGTTGACGGTTCCGGAAGTAAACGGCGAGGAGTTCAGCGGCTTACGCATATGGGATTGGCCCAACCCTCGATCTGGGGCAATTGGTCATAATGGGTGAGATCAAGTCGCAGCGGTGTGATGGACGCAATCGACTGTTGCGTGGCGCCGAAGTCCGTGTCATCGGCGAAATCAGACGCCCCACCCGCCGGGCCAATCCAGTATACAGGTTCGCCATAGGGTGTACTGCTGCGAACTACCGGTTCTGAAGGATGCCGCTTGCCCAGCCTGGTGACCTTCAAACCAGCCAGTTGATCGAGCGGCACAGCAGGCACATTGACATTGAGCAGCATGGCGGGCCCCAGGGGTGAAGCCATGTGCCGCTTGACCACTTCACGGGCGACATGTGCCGCGGTGTCCAGATGATGCCAGCCTTTCTCGGTCAAGGAAAACGCAATTGAGGGGATGCCGAAGAGATAGCCCTCAGTAGCGGCGGCCACTGTGCCGGAATAAAGGGTATCGTCGCCCATGTTCGCGCCGTTGTTGATGCCAGAGACGACCAGATCGGGGCGGAAATCCAGCAGGCCCGTCAACGCAATGTGCACGCAGTCGGATGGCGTACCGTTGACATAGTAAAAACCATTGGCCGCTTCGCGAACAGACATGGGCCGGTTCAGCGTAAGGGAATTCGATGCACCGCTGCAGTTGGTCTCCGGCGCTACAACCGTGAGCTCGCCCAAGTCTTTCAGGGCGTTATACAGTGCTTCGATACCAGGAGCGGTGTAGCCGTCATCGTTGCTCACCAGAATGCGCATTTGATCCTCGGACTTCCCAACTGAAAGTAGCTGATTGTACCCGTTCATTTTGGTGAAATTCCCCTGAGCCGGTAGAATCGCCCCTCATTGAACCGGAGACCATGAATCATGGATGTAGCCTTGTCCGCCGCCGTTTCTGCCGGCCTCATCATCATGTCCTATTTGCTGGGTTCTGTTCCATTTGCCGTAGTCGTAAGCCGGCTCATGGGGCTACAGGATCCACGCAGTTTCGGCTCCGGCAATCCGGGTGCCACGAATGTATTGCGTACTGGCAACAAGAAGGCCGCCGTGCTCACCCTTCTTGGCGATGCTGCGAAAGGCTGGGCGGCGGTCATGATTGCACGCTATGCCAGTGAACACCTGGGCCTGCCCGTCGGCGTCGTGGCGACCTGTGCAGTGGCCGCCTTTCTGGGGCATGTTTATTCCTTCTTCCTGAAGTTCAAGGGCGGCAAGGGTGTGGCCACCGCTTTAGGCGTCTTGCTGGCACTCGAACCTTGGCTGGCCTTCGTGGTCGTCTGCACATGGATGATCATTGCCTGGGCTAGTCGCTATTCTTCGCTGGCCTCAATTACCGCAGCTGTGCTCTCTCCCATCTTCTACGTGCTGGGGGGCAACGTGATCTGGCGGATGCAACCCTCCATCGCCTTCGCCATTCTTATCATTGCCGCCGTCACCTTGTATCGGCATAAGGAAAACATCGCGCGCTTGCTGCAAGGCAAGGAAAGCCGCATTGGTGGCAAGAAGGAACAAGCTCCACCGCCTTCAGCCCGCAAAAAGGCGCGGCGTTAAAACCTACCTGATTGGGAATACAGCTGCAGCGGCTACGTAACCTTCACTCAGCGCACGCTTCCGGAACGCAGACATCAGTCAGTTCCCAGCGAGGCCTCACTGTAAAAGAATCTCCGGTCGCAGAGAGGTCTACCAGCCCTGCTTTGACTCGCTGAGCAGCAGCAAAAGCAATCATCGCGCCGTTATCGGTGCAGAATTCCAAGGGCGGAAAGTACACTTGCCCACCCCTGCGCTGCATGGATTCAGTCAGGTGCTGACGCAGATGTCGGTTGGCACCCACTCCCCCCGCGACTACCAGACGCTTCACGCCGGCCTGTTTCACAGCTTTCAGTGATTTCGCCGCCAGTACATCGACAATGGCTGCTTCGGTCGCGGCAGCGAGATCCGCCAGATGCTGCTCCGATAAAGCGCCGTGTTCGCGCTCCAGCGCTCGCACCCGGGTCAGGACAGCCGTTTTCAAACCACTGAAGCTGAAATCCAGGTCGGGGCTATGCATCATGGGACGAGGCAGCTCATGCAACGCTGCATTGCCGTTTTCCGCCAGACGCGACAGGGCGGGCCCGCCTGGGTATCCAAGCCCCATTAACTTGGCGCTCTTATCGAACGCTTCTCCCGCTGCATCATCCAGCGTTTCGCCTAGAAGCGTGTAACGCCCGACGCCGTCTACGCGCATCAGCTGCGTGTGGCCGCCGGAGACCAGCAACGCCACAAAGGGGAAGCTCGGGCAGGGTTGCGCCAACAGCGGAGAGAGCAGATGACCCTCCAGGTGGTGAACCGGAATGGCGGGTATCTGAAGTGACCAAGCGATGGCTTGGGCGACACTGGCGCCGACCAGTAAGGCGCCCGCCAAGCCGGGCCCTGCTGTGTAGGCCACTGCATCGACGTCGCTCAGGGCGAGACCGGCCTGGGCAAGTACCTGACGAGTAAGAGGAATGACGCGGCGGATGTGGTCGCGAGAGGCGAGTTCAGGAACAACCCCACCGTAGTCTCGGTGCATGTCGATCTGACTGTGCAGCGCATGCGCCAGCAGGCCCCGCTCCGTGCACACGAGCGCGACACCGGTCTCGTCGCATGAGCTTTCGAATCCAATGATGATCATGGTTTGGTGATGACAGCCCGCAGAAGGCCGTAGAATTCAAGCTTCATTTTACCTTTTCGCCCTAATTCCGTTTTCCGGAGCATTCTTTCCATGTTCGAGCGACTTTTCAGGCTGAGTGAACATGACACCAACGCACGTACTGAAGTGCTGGCCGGTGTCACCACTTTCCTGACCATGGCCTACATCATCTTCGTCAATCCCGAGATCCTTTCCAGCACGGGCATGGACAGAGACGCCGTGTTCGTGGCGACTTGCCTGGCTGCTGCCGTGGGGTCGCTGATCATGGCTTTTGTCGCCAACTGGCCAATTGGCATGGCTCCAGGCATGGGTCTGAACGCCTTCTTTGCCTTCACGGTGGTTGCCGGGATGGGCTACACCTGGCAGCAGGCCCTGGGCGCGGTATTTATTTCCGGGGTGATATTTGTGCTGATTACCGTCACCGGTATACGTAGTTGGCTGATAGAAGGTATCCCCTCTTCCCTGCGCTCGGCCATCACCAGTGGCATAGGGCTGTTTCTGGCCATTATCGCGCTGATCACATCAGGCATCGTGGTGGACAGCCCTGCCACCCTCATTACGCTGGGTGATCTGACACAGCCCGCGGCCCTTTACACGGTACTGGGTTTTTTCATCATGGCGGGACTGGATGCATTGCGGGTGCGTGGCGCCATTCTGATTGGCATTCTCGTAGTTACCGTGCTTTCCATGGTACTGGGGCACAACTCCTTTACCGGTGTGATGGCCATGCCCCCCAGTCTGGCTCCCACGTTCATGCAGCTGGATATTCTGGGCGCACTGCATACCGGCTTCGTGCACGTCATTCTGGTCTTGGTGCTCGTTGAAGTATTTGATGCGACCGGAACGATGATAGGCGTGGCCAAACGCGCAAATTTGATCGCCGAAGGTCGCCCGAGCCGCCTCAAGCGCGCATTGTTTGCCGATAGCACGGCCATTGTTGCCGGGTCGCTGGTCGGCACCAGCAGTACCACGGCCTATGCTGAGAGTGCAGCCGGCGTTCAGGCGGGCGGTCGCACCGGGCTCACCGCACTGACAGTTGGGCTGCTCTTCCTGTTGGCATTGTTTTTCTCGCCGTTGGCGGGCTCCGTACCCGGTTACGCCACCGCCCCTGCCCTGCTTTATGTCGCGGGTTTAATGTTGCGGGAAATCACCGAGATCGACTGGAACGAAATATCGGAAGCGACGCCTGCTGCCTTGACCGCCCTGATCATGCCCTTCACGTACTCCATCGCCAATGGCCTGGCATTTGGATTCATCAGCTACGTAGTGTTGAAGCTGGCCACCGGCCGCTGGCGTGAGATCCACCCGGCAACCCTGGTAGTAGCGGTACTGTTTGCCGTGCGGTACGCCTTCTTCTCTGAATGATTAAACGTTTGACGAGTCAAATAGCTTAGATCTCTATATAATTTCGAATGCTCAATTTGTAAACGTTGTAAGCGTTCTAGTTACCGTGCCTCCAGAGCTCCCTCGGGGCGGGCCGGACCGCAAGGGTCTCTGGCTGCCAGTTTTATTCTTTATTTGCGGTCTGCTCATCACGTCTGTCGTTGTTTATCACACACAGCACGTGGTGAGGCAGGAGCAGCAAGCGCAATGGGAAGCCGAAGCCACCCGCATTCGCAGTGATCTTTCCTTGCATATCTACCGCCATATCGACGCGTTGCGCGCGTATCAGGTGGAGTTCTTCACTCATCCCCACTTTTCCGAAGTTGCGTTCCAGCGCGTCGCGCAAGTTCTGAAGATTCGTGAACAGCTGCCGGGCATTGATGCAGTCGGATATGTGCGCCCCCAGCGCTCCCCTGACGGAGACGGCGATTTCCTGTTGAGGGTGGTCTATTTATACGACCGACCCGGAGAACAGCCGGCCCTGGCTACCCACGTTCAGACAGACCCTGTTCGGCGCGACGCCATACTGCGTGCCCGTGACAGCGGGGATATGGCGGCCACCGGCCCCCTACGCTCGCACATCAACCCAAAAAGACCCGAAATCTTCCTCGTCTTCCTGCCCTTGTACGGGAATGGCCTGATACCCGTTGACACTGCGGCCAGGCACGAGAGTTTTGAAGGCGCGGTATTCCTGGCCCTGCAACCGGCCAGGCTGATGGAATCCGTGCTCGGCGCCCAGCCGGCCGTTGACGCATACGTGCGACTGCGATTCGAGGGCTACGTTGACGATGGCAGCCCTCAGCTAGCACCGATCACCGTCTATGACAATCTGGCAAGCGAACGCTTTCCGGAGCATGCCCTGCGTACGCAGCTTCCGCTCACCGTAGGCGGCACTCAGTGGACGCTCGATGTCGCGATGGCCGGGCAGTATCAGGCTGTCTCGCAGCAGTGGCTAGCCTGGGCAGTGGGTGCAGCGGGGCTGCTTATTTCCCTTTTCGGTGCTTCCGTCATCGTAGTGCTGCAAAGGGCCCGCTTGCACAGCCAGCAGCGCGCCAGCGCCGACCGTAGCCTGCGCCGTGAAGCTGAAGTCGCCCTGCATTTGCGTGAGCGCGCTATTGAAGCCAGTGCCAACGCCATTGTTATCGCCAGTGCCACCAAACCTGGCTACCCAGTGGACTATGTGAACCCTGCCTTCGAAAGGATGACCGGGTACTCAGCAGAAGAAGTATTGGGTGGCAGCCTGCGCCTGATGCATGGTATGGACACCGAGCAGGAAGGACTCGCCGAGCTGAAGAAAATCCTGGAAGAGAAAACAGAGGGCCAAGTTACCCTGCGCAATTACCGCAAGGACGGCCAGATGTACTGGTCTCGCGTGCATATCGCGCCAGTTCGTGATGAGAACGGCGCAGTCACCCATTTTGTGGCCGCCAAATACGACATCACCCAGACGCGGCTGTACCAAGAAACACTCGAGTTCCAGGCGCGCCATGATGCCCTGACGCTTCTTCCGAATCGCCATGCGCTGCGAGAACGCCTGACGCAAGCCATCGCGGAGTGCAGGCAAGGCGGGCCGGCCTTCTGGGTCGCGTTTCTGGACCTGGACAACTTCAAGCTCATGAATGACTCTCTGGGCCATACGCAGGGCGACATTGCCATCCAGCAGATCGCCAAACGTCTGGAAGAGAACCTGCATGAATGCGACATGGTGGCCCGGCGCGGAGGGGATGAATTCGTCTTCATCCTGTTCGACCACAAGCCACCGCGGAATGCCCAAGCTAGCTTGCACCGCATCATGAGCGCCGTGTCCCGGCCACTGAGATTGGGAACGCAGCGCTTTCACCCCACTGCCAGTGTCGGCATTGCAATCCACCCGCAAGACGGCGATGACCCCGAAGTATTGATCAAGCACGCGGACATGGCCATGTACGCTGCCAAGAACATGGGGCGCAACACCGCCCAATTCTTCAGTGAAAAGCTGATGAAGCAGGCCATGCAGCGCGTCACGCTCGAGGCAGACCTGCACTCTGCCTTGGCGAATCAGGAGTTCGAGCTGCATTACCAGCCCCAGATAAGCCTGGCTGACGGACGATTGACTGGTGTGGAAGCACTGGTTCGCTGGCGCCACCCTACACGCGGCCTGGTACCCCCGGGGGAATTTATCGCATTGGCAGAAGAAACCGGTCTCATTATTCCGCTGGGAGACTGGATACTGCGTACGGCCTGCAAACAGGCCGCGAAGTGGCGGGCCCAGGGTATGCAGCCCATGCGCATGGCCGTTAATCTATCGGCACGGCAATTTCGCGAGCGCGAATTGCCGGTGACGATTCAATGTGTGTTGCGCGACACATTGCTCGACCCTAGTTATCTGGAACTGGAACTGACGGAATCCTTGCTCGCGGAGGACGTAGAAGCAGCGAACCACGCTTTGCGCACACTGAAAAAGATCGGGGTCACTCTCTCGCTCGACGATTTCGGCACAGGTTACTCCAGCATGGCGCAGTTGAAAAATTTCCCGCTGGACATCATGAAGATCGACCGGTCTTTCGTTTCAGATATCGAAGCCGAACACAGTGGTGGGGCCATCGTCCGCGCCATCATCAAACTGGCCCACAACCTGGGCATGATTGCCCTGGCTGAGGGCGTGGAAACGGCCGGGCAGCATGACTTTCTTAAAGAGCACGGCTGCGACGTGATTCAAGGCTACCTGATCAGCCGCCCATTGCCTGCTGCGGAGTTCGAGCAGTGGCTGGCAACCCGTCAAGAGCTGTTGCCACACGCATGATTCCGAAACGACGCCTGGGCCATAAAGGTTTACACTGGCAGCTGGATAACGGGCGGCAAGGTCTTTACTAGCCGCCCATTTTTACAAGGACCAGCGCCAATGACGACTATTGAATTGAACAAGGATTCGTTTCAGGAGGCCATCGACGCCGACAAGCC
>JAJUJD010000103.1 GCA_029267315.1 Alcaligenaceae bacterium | reverse complement strand
TTGCAGGGTCAATTCGACGTGCATAAGCACTGATGTAGAGCGCTTCAACTGCCACCACTGGCGGCCGGCATGCTAGGTAATGATCCCGCTTGGTCACCGACTGCCCTCATGGGAGAATACCGTTCAGCTTGAAGCCGGGACGGGGGCATGACTACATTCACAGTGTCTATTCGATTCTCATGCCTGGTCACACTGTGGGTATTCACTATGGTGTTCTCGGGGTTCGCGCACGCACAGGCCGGGCGCGTCTCCATCGGGACAGTGCCGCCCGTACAGCTTGAGGCCCCCATTGAAATGCCCAGCTGGTTCTCCAACGGCACGCCTGGCAACGATGCCTGGATAGCCCTCGGCGCACTGGAGCAAGCGGCTTCCCACGGCCTGAATCCCGCCGACTATCAGGCGGAGGCACTCGCCACGGCATTCCAGACAGTGCGCAACGGCGCGGGTGCCGAACAGCTGTCCAGGCTCGACGAACGGTTGACCACGGCCGTAGTGCGCTATCTTTCAGACCTCAATGTGGGCCGGCTCGATCCTCAAGAGCTTCAACATCGGTTTCAAAAGCCGGTGAGTGGCGCCTTCGATGCACGCAGCTATCTGGCGGAGGTCCGGCAGGCCGACCGCCTCGATGAAGCTTTGCAAAAGCCACGCGAAAACATCCCCATGTACGAGGCGCTTCGTTCCATGATGAACGAATACCGCGCCATGGGGGATCATCCGGCATGGCTGGCAACCTTGCCACCATTGCAGTCGCGTTCCCTGAAGCCCGGCGCTGAGTGGAGCGGTTTGCCCATCGTTGCGGCGCGGCTTGGCGCGATGGGGGATTTGCCGCGTGGCATACCCACTTCTACTCTTTATGATGGCGCTCTAGTCGAAGCGGTCAGGCGTTTTCAAGAGCGCCATGGGTTGGAAACGGACGGAGTGCTCGGGCGAGCCACGCTAGTGGAATTAAATGTCACGCCCGCCCAGCGGGTCAAGCAAATGGCTCTGACGCTTGAAAGGCTCCGCTGGACGCCCTTGCTGCGGGGCCCACGCATGATTGTGGTGAACATACCGGAGTTCATGCTGCGCGCTTACGAAGTGGTCGATGGCAAGGTGGAGATTGAGCTTGAAATGCGCGTTGTGGTTGGGCGGGCGCTCGATACCCGCACGCCCATTTTTCTGGAAGACATGCGGTCGATAGAGTTCAGCCCTTACTGGAATGTTCCGCTATCCATCGCCCGTGGCGAGACGCTGCCGCGCCTGCGGCGCGACCCCGGCTACTTCTCACGCGAAGGCTTCGAGATTGTCACGCGCGACGGCAGGGTTGTGAATGAGCTGACCGACGACGCTATTGCAGCCGTCCAGCGGGGGGAATGGCGCATTCGGCAACGGCCAGGCCCGCGCAACTCCTTGGGCGATATCAAATTCATCTTTCCCAATGATCAGAACATCTACCTGCATCACACTCCGTCCACCGGGCTATTCCCAAGGGCGCGGCGTGACTTCAGCCACGGGTGCATCCGGGTAGAAATGCCACTGGAATTGGCGCGCTTTGCTTTGAAGTTGCAACCGGAATGGACGCCAAAACGTATCGAAGATGCCATGAGCGCAGGCCGTTCGCGGACCGTGGCGCTGCGTGAACCCATTCCGGTCTTGCTCGCCTACAGTACAGTGGTCATCAAAAATAGTGGTAAGGTTTACTTTTTTCCCGATATTTATCAACAGGATGGCAAGCTCGAGCAAGCCTTGCGCACCCTGCGACCATCTAACTAATGACCCTCAAGACTGACATTTCCCGTCGCCGGCTGCTTAAGGGCGTTGCTGGTGCCTCGGGGCTATTGGCTTTCCCCATGATCGCGAAGGCAACCACCTTCAGCAGAAGCTTCGCCTCGGCTCGTGACCTTTCCTTGGACCACACCCACACGCGCGAGAAAATTGAGCTCACCTATGCGGTAGGCAAGGAATACCTGCCCGATGCGCTGGACGACCTCAACCGTTTCTTACGCGACCATTACTCGGGCCGGGTGGGGCACATGGACCCCGCCCTTTACGACATCATGTACAAATTACGTGCGTCGTTGCAGGCCCGGCTGCCGTTCCAGATTATTTCCGGATACCGCTCACCGCAAACCAATGAACGTCTTCGGGCGCGTGGCGGCGGTGGTGTGGCACGCCGCAGCTTGCACATGGACGGCAAGGCTGTTGATATCCGACTTCCCGGGGTTCCGCTGGCGGAGCTTCGCGATGCAGCGTTGGAGCTCGGTGCAGGTGGGGTGGGCTACTACCCGGGCAGTGATTTTGTGCACGTGGATACCGGGCGTGTGCGTTCCTGGAAGGGCTGATGTCTCAAACGGCGACGGGGTTAGCTCACTCCCACCCGCCGCCCAGGGCCCGGACCAGCGCCACCGCAGCATGTGCCCGTTCTCCGTCAAGCTGCACTGATACGCGACGCTGCAGCAATACTTCGCGATCTGCATCAAGCACATCTAGATAGCTGACCGAACCTTCCCGATATTGGATATGTGAAAGTTCCGCAGCCCTCGAAGCCTGTGAAACTGCCGCATCTTGGACTTCAGTCTGTTCACCCAGTATCCGCAAGCTGGCCAAACCATCTTCGACTTCTCTGAAAGCGCGCAGAACAGTCTGCCGGTACTGCGCCACGTCTTCTTCGTACCTGGCGCGGGCGCGCTCGACGTCAGCCGTGCGGCGCCCCCCGTCGAAAATGGGTAGGGTAAGAGCGGTGCCAATTAGTGGGCCCAACAGAAAGGTCCGACTGGACCATTGCAACAGGTTGCCCAGTTCTGAAGACTCATAGCCCAGGGCGCCTGTCAGTGTCAGGCGCGGGAAGAACGCAGCCCGGGCAGCACCGACACGTGCGTTAGCCGCAGCCATCGCCCGCTCGGCAGCCGCGATATCGGGGCGCCGTTCCAGCAATGAGGAAGGCAGGCCCGCCGGGATGCTTACCGGCATGTGCTCCAATGGCTGTGCAGCCAGTGAGAACGCCGATGGAGTGGTTCCCAGCAACGTCGCCAGCGCATGTTCGTTCAGGCTGCGTTGCCGTTCGATCGCCAGTTCCTGAGATTCCGCAGCAGACAGCGCGCTGCGGCTGCGGGCAACGTCCAGTTCATCAATATCTCCGGCCTCGTAGCGCTGCTGTACCAGCGCCAGCGTCTCGCGGCGCAGCGTTACGGTGCGCCGATAAAGCTCTAGCTCCGCATCAAGGCGCCGCAAATTGAAGTAGGTTTGCGCCACATCGGCCTGTAGCGCCAGCTTTACAGACTCATATAGGGCGGCACTTCTCTGAGCATCTGCGGTGGCTGCGTCGATTCCAGCCTCGACACGCCCAAAAAGGTCGACCTCGTAAGCGGCTCCCATCTGGGCTCGCCAGAGTGTCTGCGTTGTTGCCGGTGCATCGTCAGACAAGCCCTGAGCCGCAGCCGATGTGCGCTGCCGGTTCGGACCGAAACCTGCATCGATGTCTGGCAGGCGATCGGCTTCTGCTGTACGGACCAGTGATCGTGCTTGACGGACGCGCGCTGCAGCGGCTTTGAGATCCTGGTTCGCTTCAGCGGCTTGCTCCTGAAGGGTGTCCAGAACAGGGTCCTTGAAAATACGCCACCATTGCCCTCTTTCCAGTGCATCTTTGGGCTGGGCTGCCTGCCACTGGCGGGCAGCTTCAGGGGAAAGCGTGGCCTCTTTGAAGGCAGTGGGTGTGTTGACTTCTGGGCGTTGGTACTGGGGACCGACGGCGCAACCTGCCAGTACTAGAGCACTTAGCACAGCGGTAAAGGGAAAACGGAATAAATTGCTCATTGAAATCTCGCTCATTCGCCGGCAGGCGCAGGGGCGGTGTGCGGACGCGCTGCATGAAGCGGACGCGACGTCAACTTGCGCAGCACGACGTAAAAGACCGGGGTAAGGAAGAGGCCGAATAGCGTGACGCCGATCATTCCGAAGAAGACGGCGATCCCCATGGCGTGGCGCATCTCGGAGCCGGCACCGCTCGAGAGCACCAAGGGTACGACGCCCATGATGAATGCAATTGAAGTCATCAAAATGGGGCGCAGGCGTAGCCTGCTCGCTTCAATGGCCGCTTGTACGGTGGCAACTCCACGCAGCTCCAGTTCGCGGGCGAACTCCACAATCAGAATCGCATTCTTGCAGGCAAGTCCGACCAGCACCATCAGCCCGATTTGCGTGAAGATGTTGTTGTCGCCGCCTGTGAGCCAGACACCGCCCAGAGCCGCCAGCATGCTCATAGGAACAATCAGAATCACGGCCAAAGGCAAAGTCAGGCTTTCGTAAAGTGCGGCAAGCACCAGGAATACCAGCAAGACACTGATCGGAAACACCCATACGCCAGCGTTACCCACCAAGATCTGCTGATAGGTCAAATCGGTCCACTCGAATTTCATGCCACGTGGCAACACTTCGTTGGCAATACGTTCGGCGGCAGCCTGGGCTTGGTCGCTGGAGTATCCCGGCGCTGGTCCACTATTGATGTCGGCCGCCGTATAGCCGTTGTAGCGAACCACCATTTCGGGCCCGAAGCCTTGCGATACGGTAGCGACAGATGAGAGAGGCACCATCTGGCCATTGCTGCTGCGGGTCTTCAATTGCAGGATGTCTTCTGGCTGCGAACGGTAGGGGGCGTCGGCCTGGGCGCGCACTTGGTATACACGGCCGAAGCGATTGAAGTCATTCACGTACAAGGAGCCAAGATAAATCTGCATCGTGTCGAACACTTCATTGATGGGGATGCCTAGCTGCTTGGCCCGAACGCGATCCAGCTCCATATCGAGCTGCGGAACGTTGATCTGATAGCTGGAAAATGCAGGACCCAGTTCCGGCGCCTCTGCTGCTTTGGCAAGAAACTGTTGGGTCACAGCGTTCAGTTCTTCGTAGCCCAGCGCCGCCCGATCTTCCAACTGCAGCTTGAACCCGCCCACAGTACCCAGACCCATAATGGGCGGAGGCGGAAATATGGCGATGTAGGAATCCTTGATGCCGGCGAATGCCTGTCCGAGTTCGCCCGCAATGCGGTCAGCCGATAACTCGGCATCCTTGCGCTGGTCGAAGGGGTCTAAGCCCACGAAAACGATGCCGGCGCTGGAACTGTTGGTGAAGCCGTTGATCGACAGACCGGGGAAGGCAATGGCGCTTTCGACGCCGGGCTGCTTGAGCGCAATTTCCGACATACGTCGAATGACGTCCTCCGTGCGATCAAGCGAGGCTCCGCTGGGTAACTGAGCGAAGCTGATCAGGTACTGCTTGTCTTGAGCAGGCACGAATCCGCCGGGCACGATATACGACACTCCTACAGTGGCTGCCAACAGTACGGCGTAGACACCGAGTGCTGATGCCTTGCGTTGGATCACGCCACCTACGCCCGAAGCGTAACGGTCGGAGGAGCGGTTGAAAAAACGATTGAAGACGCGAAAGAAGCCGCCAAGCCGGCGCTGCATCACGCGGGTCAGCCAATCGGGTTGCGCATCGTGCCCCTTCAACAGCAAGGCGGACAGCGCCGGGGATAAGGTCAGCGAATTGATCGCAGAGATCACGGTGGAGATCGCGATCGTCATGGCGAACTGCTTGAAGAATTGCCCACTGAGCCCGGTCATGAAGGCCAGGGGCACAAATACCGCCACCAAAGTCAGTGCAATTGCGATGATCGGGCCGCTCACCTCCTGCATAGCGCGATACGTGGCATCGCGCGGTGATAGACCTTGCTCAATGTTGCGCTCGACGTTCTCCACCACCACGATTGCGTCATCGACCACAATGCCGATCGCCAGGACCAGGCCGAATAGCGACAAGGCATTGATGGAGTAGCCAAACGCGAGCAACAAGGCAAAGGTGCCGACAATCGATACTGGAACAGCCAGGAGGGGGATAATTGACGCTCGCCATGTCTGAAGAAACACGATGACGACGATCACCACCAGTGCGATGGCTTCAAGCAACGTCTTGACCACGGCTTTGATACTGGCGCGTACGAACTGCGTGGGGTCGTACATGATGCGGCTCTCCAGCGAGGCAGGAAAATCGGCCGATAGCTCATCCATCGTGGCGCGAACCGCGTCGGAAATTGCCAAAGCATTGGCCCCCGGCGACTGCATGATGCCGATTCCCACGGCGGGGTCGTTATTCAGCAGCGAACGCAAGCCGTACTCCGAAGCGCCCAGCTCAATCCGCGCGACATCCGACAAACGCGTAATGCCGCCGTTCTCTGATGTTCGGAGAATGATGTCGCCGAATTCTTCCTCTGTCTGCAAGCGGCCACGGGCGTTGACCGACAACTGCAGAGGAACGTCGCCCGCTGTTGGGGTTGCACCGATCACGCCGGCAGCCACTTGAACATTCTGTTCACGGATGGCGGCCACGGCTTCCGCGGCAGTGAGTCCGCGCTCAGCCATCTTGGCCGGGTCCAGCCATACCCGCATGGCGTAGTCGCCTGCCCCCCAAATCTGCACTTCCCCCACCCCCTCAATGCGCGAGAGCCGGTCCTTGACGTTCAATACCGCATAGTTGCGCAGATAAGTCGTGTCATAACGCTGGTCGGGGGAAATCAGGTGCACCACCATGGTCAGATTAGGCGAGGACTTCATGGTGTTCACCCCCAGGCGCTGAACTTCTTCAGGAAGGCGAGGAAGTGCCTGGGACACGCGGTTCTGTACCAGCTGTTGCGCTTTGTCGGGGTCGGTGCCCAAGTTAAAGCTGATGGTCACAGCCAAGTTGCCGTCGCTATTGGCTTGCGACTGCATGTACAGCATGTTCTCCACGCCGTTGATGGCTTCTTCCAAGGGCGCCGCCACTGTTTCAGCAAGTACCTTGGGGTTGGCTCCGGGGTATTGAGCGCGCACTACTACCGACGGAGGAACGACTTCCGGGTATTCCGAAATGGGCAGTTGGAACACGGACAGTGCTCCGGCCAGCGTGATGAGAACCGAGATCACGCCAGCGAAGATCGGCCGATCTATAAAGAATTTGGAAATATTCATGGCGAGGCCATTCAGGAGGCGTTGGACGCGACACTGCGCGAAGTATTCGGATCAGTGGAAGGTGAGCCGGCGATCTGACGGGATTCGGCTGGCTGCACAGGGTTGGGCGTAACGGCATCCCCTGGCCGAACGTGTTGCAGACCCTTGATGACCACGCGCTCACCAGGCTGCAACCCGGTTTCGACCACGCGCATGCCATCTTGCAGTGCGCCCAAGCGTACCTCGCGATAGGCCGTGCGGTCCTGTTCATCGACGACTAAGACGAAGCGTTTGTCCTGGTCCGTGCCGATGGCCGTTTCTTGAATCAGCACAGCCGGGCGGGTGGTACCGCCTGTCAGGCGAATGCGGGCATAGAGGCCGGGGACGAGGTTTCCATCGGTGTTGTCGAACTCGGCCCGCAAGCGAATGGTGCCGGAGGCTGTGTCCAGCTGATTGTCGACAGACGCCAATCGGCCACTGCGGGGAAAGCCCTGCTCATTGCTGAGACCCATCGCGACGGTTGTGCGAGCATCCGAGGACATCTGAGCGGGTTGCACAAAGTTCAGAAAACTCTGTTCATCCACCTCAAAAGAGGCGTACATTTTGTCCACCGAGACGAGAGTGGTGAGAGCCGGAGAGCCGCCGCCAGTCGTGACGAAGTTGCCCTCCGTGACGTTGGCGCGCGAGACTTTTCCATTCACGGGAGCCAGTACCTGGGTATGTTCCAGGTCGAGCTGAGCCGCCGCCAGTTCAGCCTCGGCGCCTCGCAGTTCGGCGGTTGCCATGCGGGCGGCGTGGCGCTTTTCTTCGAACTCCTTTCGTGCAACGGCATTACTGTTCAGCAGACGCTTGGCGCGAGCCAACTCGCTTGCTGTATACGCTACCCGCGCTTGAGCTGCGGAAAGCGCGGCTTCAGCCCGAGCCACAGCAGCGCGATAGGGCCTGGGGTCAATGGTGAAAAGGACATCCCCTGCACGAACGAGGGCCCCATCGTGAAAATGTACTTTTTCGATTGTCCCGGACACCTGCGGGCGGATGGTGACGTAGTCCACCGCTTCAAGCCGGCCGGAATATTCGCGAAGTTCTGAAACGGGTTGCGGCTGGATCTGCACGACATCGACTGCAGTGGCCTGAACGGACGAATCCAGCACGGTCACATCAGCTTCAGCCGTGCGCCAGTGGATGGCCATAGCGATCGCAACGGGCATGGCAATAGCCGCAGCGGCGATGGTGTATCGGTTCAAGATGGTAGGCATGGGATAACTCTTCTCTGGAATACGGGGTGGAGGCGGATCAGGCGGCGTATGAGCCAGCGGAAGCGGTAGGGGGCATAGGGTTGAACGCCGTATCCGCGGGAGACAGGTAGATGTATTATTGATTCTTTGATGCCGCGGTTAAATAGTGTTTTTTCGTGAACACTATTCAGATTCCGCGAACAATAAGGAGAGGCCAATGGATCGCTTCCAGGCCATGCAAATCTTCACCCGTGTGGTGGACGCCAATAGTTTCTCCCACGCTGCGGACAGCCTGGGCCTGCCCCGTTCTACGGTAAGTTCCACGGTTCAGCGTCTGGAACAAACCCTGGGCGTCAGGCTCCTGAATCGCACCACGCGCAGGCTGAGCCTCACGCCCGACGGTGCCGCCTATTACGAGCGCTGTACGCAGTTGCTGGCGGAACTGGAGGACATTGAAACTTCCTTCCGAGATGTGACCCGGGGGCCGCGGGGCCGCTTGCGTGTTGAGATGAAGGCGTCCATCGGGCGCCTGATCCTGGTACCGGCCTTATGTGACTTCCACACTCGCTACCCCGATATCAAATTGGCCATAGGCATGAGCGATCGCCCCGTTGACATGGTGCGCGATGCCATAGACTGCGCAATTCGTGTGGGAGAACTGAAGGACTCAAGTCTGATTGCGAGGCGTATCGGTTCTTTCGAGAGCATCACTTGCGCAGCACCTTCCTACATTGAAAGTTACGGCGAACCGCTCACTATTGAGGATCTCGACGAGCACCATGCCGTTCATTATTTCTCTGAGCGGACGGGCCGCATCGTAGACTGGTCGTTCATGGTCGATGGCCAGCAGCGAGATGTACAGGTGAAGGGCATGGTGTCGGTGGACGACGGCGAAGCCTATGTGAAATGTGGCCTCAAAGGCTTCGGCATGATTCAGGCACCGCGCTACATGGTGGCGCCGTTCATCGCATCGGGTGAGCTCAAAGAGGTTCTGGCGGAATGGACCCCTCCACCGCTACCAATTTCAGTGGTGTACCTGCACAACCGCCATCTGTCTCCTAAGGTCAGGGTATTCGTGGACTGGGTGAGCGAACTCTTCCAGAACTGCCCGCTCATGAGCGACTGCAAGCACCACGTGTACGACCCAGTGTGCAATTTTGCTGGTAAGAAGGGCGCACAGATCAATGCGCGGGAATACCTGGAAGGGCAGGAAACGGCCGAGACGGTTTTCTGAGGGGGTACGCTACCCTAAGCGAGTGTGCGCACGGTCGAGTGTGCGTGAGTAGTACTTTATTCCTAGGCCGAAGGTGGTATGTGATTCGGCAACCTAGCCTGTTAAATAAGACATCTTTGGTTTTCAAATCTGCCCAAAATTCCACAGCCCTGTGACCCTGCGCGTGCATTGCCCTGTACACGTCTGCAGTGATGGGCCACCTTCCCGACGCGGAGGCAATAGTGAATGAGCCGGCGAGTTGGATCAATATTGCAGACAAATTACTGACCCTGGGGTTCGGGATATTGTTGGGGGGTGCCGTGGGAGCAGTGACTGCTTGGATGAACAACAGCTCCCAGGCAAAGAAGGCGCTGAATGCGCGCCGGCGCGAAATCCTGGAAGGGGTCACAGAAGTTGTCGACACCTTCTGTTCAGAAGGCGCGAAATATCTCTCCACCCTTCGGAATGCCTTGTTCAAGAAGGCAAAAGAAGGCCATTTAAGCGCAAAGGAATTCCAGCGACTCGAAGATCTGGAGACCCATTTTTATGAAAGCTTCTTGCTGAAGAATTCCTGTTCAGCGAAGCTTTTGTTGTTGGGCGAAAAGGAAGCCGCAGCGTGCCTGGATAACCTCGCTAGCGACCTGGACCACCTGTTCAAGGTGGGAGGCATTCACAGCGAGAAGTGCTCGGACGGCGAACTGCAGAAGCATAAAGAAACTATAGGCAAGTCACGCAAAGCCTTTTTTGAGGCGCTCAGCCGGGCCTATGCCCGCAGTGTTTAGAAGCGGTTCATAGAGCCGTGTTTGCGGGCTGCACCCGCCGGTATGCCCGGCTCAGCCTCAAATAGACCGATCTAGTCCCCGCCAGTATCGGTCACGAACTTCCCTCTTCAGCACCTTGCCGATTTGGCTTCGGGGCAGGGCGTCCCAAATTTCGATTGACTTGGGTACCTTGAAGCCGCTCAGTCGTTCGCGGCAGTACAACAAGAGATTCTCCGGCGTCTCCATTGCCTGTGGTCGCAGTTCAACCACGGCCTTCACCGCTTCTCCCCAGT
>JAJUJD010000174.1 GCA_029267315.1 Alcaligenaceae bacterium | reverse complement strand
TATGGGGTCGTTGCCCATGTAGCGCAGCGAGTCGTGCATCCAGCCCATGTTCCACTTGTACTGAAAGCCCAAGCCGCCGGTATGCACCGGTGCCGTGACACCAGGCCAGGACGTGGATTCCTCCGCGATCACCATCACGCCCGGCACCTCTTCGCGGAGCAGTTCGTTCAAGTCTCGGATGAAAGCGACGGCCTCCAGATTCTCTCTGCCACCGTGCACATTGGGCTGCCATTGACCCGCTTCCCGGCTGTAATCCAGATAAAGCATGGAGGCCACGGCGTCCACGCGCAGACCGTCCACGTGATAGCGCCGCGTCCACTCCAGTGCGCTGGCCAACAACAGGTTGCGCACTTCATGCCGGCCATAGTTGTAGATGAGCGTATTCCAGTCTGGGTGAAAGCCTTGTCGGGGGTCTTCATGCTCATACAGCGCGGTGCCATCAAAGCGCGCCAGCCCATGGGTGTCAGTGGGAAAATGGGCGGGCACCCAGTCCAGAATCACGCCTATCCCTTCCGCGTGACAGGCGTCGACAAAGGCTGCGAATTCCTCTGGTGAACCGTGTCTGGCCGTCGGGGCAAACAGCCCCAGCGGCTGGTAGCCCCACGAGCCCCCAAAGGGATGTTCGGTAATGGGTAGCAATTCGATATGGGTGAAGCCCATGTCCGCCACATAACGAATCAAATCCTGCCCTTCGCGGTCCCACCGGGCTTCACCGTGTTCCGGTCGGCGCCAGGAGCCGAAGTGGACTTCGTAGATGGAAAGCGGGGCCTCATGGCCCTGACGGCGCGCCCGGGCTTCTTGCCACGAAGAATCCGTCCAATTGAATGCCTCCCCAGTCGGCACCACGGATGCTGTAGCCGGTGGCATCTCCGTCTGGCGGGCCAGCGGATCAGACTTCAGCGGCAGCAAGTGGCCTGCGGCATTATGCAACTCATACTTGTAGCGGTGGCCCGGCCTGGCGTTCTCCACGAAGGTCTCCCAGACGCCGGCCCCACGATGTAGATACATTTTATCTACGTTACCATCCCAGCCATTGAAGTCGCCCACTACAGAAACAGATTTTGCGTTGGGCGCCCACACGGCGAAACGTACCCCTTCCCGCCCCTCATGAATGGCAGGATGCGCACCCAGGCGATCTGCCAGATTCCAGTGCCTGCCTTGCGCTATGAGGTGGAAATCCAGGTCTCCGAGCATGGTGTCCATCATTGCCCCCCCTGATTGGCCGGATGGCTCTCGCTATCCGGGTTCAACAGGCGACCCGCCGCCCTTTGCAGCCCGCGCATGGGCACGGTCATCCAGTCTGGCCTATGCCCGGCCTCGTACACAATCTCGTAAGCGGATTTTTCCACTAAAGCCAGGTCCAGCAAGGTGCGTCGAGCAGCCTCGTCTTCCGGCAGCAGAGGTGCACTATCGGGATGTGCAGCTTTCCAGTCAGCCACTTCCTTCGTGTAGCTTTCGAAGAATGCCCGCGTGGCACTGGCACAAAAACGCTTGATCAGCTCATGGCGGCGCTGCGCGAGGTCGGCGGTATCGGGAATGGCAAGCGCCTCGGCCTCGGCGGTGATGGCGGTGGAACTGCCCGAGCCTGCTTCCGGAAGCGAATCAAACACTGCCACTGCATAGTCGAAGGAACGCATCATGCCGGCGATGTCTCGCCAAGGAAGCGACTTGGCGCGTCTCTCCTGCAGAGAGCGTACCGGTTCGCCTTCAAAATCGATAAAGTGCACATCCCCCTGGGCGATCAACACCTGCCCGAGATGCAGGTCACCGTGTATGCGTATCGACAACGCACCTTCCGCAGCTTGCACGCCACGGTCGATGGCTTGTTCTAGCGCCCGCTCGTCCCGACGCAACGAAGCCAGAAGCTCTTTCCCCGATTCGTCCAGGCTGTCGCGGTGTTGTTCGCATGCCCGGAATGCCGCCGTCAGCATGCCTTTGATGGCCGAGCCCCACTTCGTGGCCATCTTCCGGGTCACCTTTTCCGGTGCAAAGGCGGCGTCGTCGACCGTCTCGGCTAGCACCCCATGCATTTGTGCGAGGCGCCGTCCCATGACACCAGCCACGGCTTCGTAGGGAGCCAACTCCTCGGCGTAATCGTCGCCGCTTTCGCCAGTTAGGGCCGCGCTTTCCAGGCTGCGTTTGAGAAAGTCCTGAGTCCAGCTCCAGGCATCTCCCTGGTTGTGAATACGTCGGTGAACGACGGCTAAAGTGTGGGGCGTGCCATCCGCGTTGATGCGCAGCACTTCTCCCAAGAGTACAGATGCGTTCGTGTAGCCGGCCTGGGTCAACCGCCGGGTCATTTCCACTTCAGGATGCTCCCCCGGCACGATGTGGCGGAGGAGCTTGATCATGATGTCTTCACCGACCACCACAGTGCTGTTGGACTGCTCTCCGTGAAACCATTGCACGGGCGTGTCCGCCGACCATTCCAGGTCGGCCAGTCCGGCTTCCGCCTGGAACTTGAGCATGGCGCGGGATCGGGAAAGTGGCAGGGAGATCTGCCCGCCACTGCGCAGGCAGTCCAGCATGGCAAGCGAAAACGCCGGCAAGGTATAGGCTTCCGACACAAAGCCGACTTCCGGGCCGCGGCGCACCCGCGCCAAAGCATATTGCAGCGGCATGCCATCGATCTGTTCCGCCCAGATCAGTGCCAGGGGCATGAACCAACTGTCGTTCTCGCTAGTGTCCCTGCGCGCGACTTCCACCATGAAGATGTCGGTTTGCCCCGGCACCGGCTCAATGTAAAGCACGCGCAGGCCAGAGGCCTTGTCCCGATCGCCCGAGAACCAGCGCTGATTGCCGAGGTAGCGTGGCAGAATCTGGTCGTTCAGGGTGCGCCATGAGCGCTCCAGCATCCGATAACCCCGGCGCATGCGCAGCACCAGAGTCGAAAGTTCCGGCATCTGAGGCGGGGAAACCGCGTGCCAGGTGGGAGGGCTCGCGCTGGCGCTCAGCTCAAACCAATAAAAACCGTAGGGCGGCAGCGTCAGCAGGTAAGGCAGTTCGCCGATGGTGGGGAATGGTGTTCCGCCCAGCAACTCAACGGGCACACGACCCGACATATCGGAAAGATCCAGCTCGACGGGTTGCGAGGCGTTCGACAAATTGGCCACACACAATAAGGCTGTTCCTTCGTACTCTCGCAAGTAAGCAAGAATGCTGCGATTGCCCGGGTAGAGAAAGCGCAGGCTGCCCCGCCCGAATACATTGGTCTGCTGTCGCTTGGCCAGCATGCGGCGCGTCCAGTTCAACAAGGAATGCGGATCACGCTGCTGCGCTTCCACATTGACTGCCTCGTAGCCATATAGCGGGCCCAACAGTACAGGCAGGGAAAGCTGTTCGGGGTCGGCCCTGGAAAAGCCCCCGTTGCGGTCGGGCGACCACTGCATGGGCGTGCGCACACCGTCACGGTCGCCCAGATGAATGTTGTCTCCCATACCAATTTCGTCGCCGTAGTACAGCACCGGTGTACCTGGCATGGACAGCAGCAGGCTGGTCATCAACTCAATGCGTCGCCGATCGCGCTCCAGCAGTGGAGACAACCTGCGCCGTATGCCTAGATTGATCCGCGCCTGGCGGTCGGCAGCATATACCTGCCAGAGGTAATCACGCTCACTGCTTGTGACCATCTCCAGCGTCAGTTCATCATGATTGCGGAGAAAAATCGCCCACTGACAGCTTTCGGGGATCTCCGGCGTCTGCTGCATGATGTCCGTGATCGGGAAACGGTCCGCGCGGGCGATGGCCATGTACATCCGCGGCATGAGCGGAAAATGAAAAGACATATGGCATTCGTCGCCATTGCCGAAGTATTCCTGAGCATCTTCCGGCCACTGATTGGCTTCTGCCAGCAGTAGGCGGTCCGGGTAGTCTTTATCCAGCACTGCGCGTATCTGCCGCAGGACAGCATGGGTTTCTGGCAGGTTCTCGTTGTTGGTGCCTTCTCTTTCCACCAGATAGGGAACGGCGTCCAGCCGCAGCCCGTCCACCCCCATATCCAGCCAGAAACGCATCACATTGATGATTTCCCTAAGCACCCTGGGGTTGTCATAGTTGAGATCAGGCTGATGCGAGTAGAAGCGGTGCCAGTAGTAAGCGCCCGCCACCGGGTCCCAGGTCCAGTTGGAGCTTTCCGTGTCACAGAAGATGATTCGGGTGCCTGAATACCGCTGATCGTCGTCCGACCAAACGTAGAAGTCTCGCGCCACGGAGCCCGGCCGGGCGCGCCGCGCGCGTTGAAACCATGCATGCTGATCGGAGGTGTGGTTCACCACCAGTTCGGTGATCACCCTCAGGCGTCGTGCGTGTGCTTCCTTGATGAAGCGCCTTACGTCGGCCAGAGTTCCATACTCGGGATGCACATCCCGATACTCGGCAATGTCGTAGCCATCGTCACGGCGCGGCGACGGGTAGAAGGGCAGCAGCCAAACCGTGTTAACACCCAGTCCGGCTATGTAGTCCAGCTGCTGAATCAGTCCCGGAAAGTCCCCTTTACCGTCATTATTCGAGTCGAAGAAAGATTTGACGTGCAACTGGTAGATGACAGCGTCCTTGTACCAGCCGGGCTCATTGAGCACCCGCTTGGCGGGGCGATTCTTCAAACTCATTCTGAGGTCCCCTCATCCAGTACCCGCGCCCACATCACGAAGGGGCGCTCGGGTGTCAATTCGACATACTGCCCTCGCCCCTGGACGCGAAAGCGGCGATCTTCAAACAAGTCGTGCAGGGTGAGCGAGCTGTCGTCGGGCAGCCCCCACTCGTGCAGTGGCAATTCCAGCCGGCCGGCCTGCCGGTGGTGCGGGTCCAGGCTCACCGCAACAATCACCATGCTGTCCCCTTCATCACTGTGCTTTGAAAAGAACAAGATCCGGTCGTTATCCACATGATGGAAGCGCACGCCAAGATGGCTCTGCAGCGCCGGATGACTACGCCGGATACGATTCAACTTGGTGATTTCCGGAATGATGTTGCCAGGCCGGTCCATATCCCACTGGCGCAGCTGGTATTTCTCAGAATCCAGGTACTCCTCTTTACCGGGTACAGCCTCCGCCTCACACAGTTCAAAGCCGTTGTACATGCCCCAGGAACCCGACAGCGTGCCCGCCAGCACGGCACGGATCAAAAACCCTGCGCGGCCAGAGGTCTGCAGAAACCATGGGTTAATGTCCGGTGTATTGACGAAAAAATTGGGGCGGAAGAAATCTCGCACCGGCAGGCTGTTCAGTTCGTTCAGGTAGTCGGTCAGTTCCTGTTTGGTGTTACGCCAGGTGAAGTAGGTGTATGACTGCGAAAAGCCGACTTTGGCCAGCCGATACATCATGGCCGGTCGAGTAAATGCTTCTGACAGAAAGATGGTGTCCGGATGCCGGTCCCGTACTTCGCGCAGCATCCACTCCCAGAACGGCAAGGGCTTTGTATGCGGGTTGTCGACCCGGAAAATGCGTATGCCCTGGTGGATCCAGAAAATCACAATGTCGCGAAGCGCACGCCAGAGGGCGGCCTGTCGTGGGGTACTGGCCAAGGGGCTGTAAAAGTCCGGATTGACGATGTCCTCGTAGCGCTTCGGCGGATTCTCCGCATACTTCAAAGTGCCGTCCACCCGCCAATTGAACCAGTCGGGATGCTCTCGCAGCCAGGGATGATCCGGCGAACACTGAATGGCAAAATCCAGCGCAATCTCCAGCCCGTGCTGATGAGCAGCCGTCACCAAGTCCCGAAAATCGCTCAGTGTGCCCAGCTCGGGGTGCACCTCATCGTGCCCCCCCGCCTCGGAACCGATGGCATAGGGGCTGCCCGGGTCGCCCGGTGCGGCGGTCAGAGAATTGTTGCGGCCTTTCCTGTTACGTTCACCAATTGGGTGTATGGGTGGGAAGTACAAGACATCGAACCCCATGCGTCGGATATCCGGAAGCCGACGAATCACATCGCGGAAGGTTCCATGGTGCTCCGCGTCAGGACCCTGTGAGCGTGGGAAGAGCTCGTACCAGCTGGAGAACGTAGCCTCACTGCGCTCAATGCTGAGCGGGTATTCCAACGCAGCAAACGTCTCGAACGCCGGTTCGGCCACCGCCGCAACAGCAGCCGCCAAAGCATCATCTTCCAGCGTCGCGACATGCTCGCCGGTCGCCGGGGGTATTTTCACCGCGGCCTGCGTTTCTTGAGGCAGGGCCCTCAGCCCCCCTGGCCGCGGGCGCATCTTGCGCGTCTGGGCTGTTTC
>JAJUJD010000102.1 GCA_029267315.1 Alcaligenaceae bacterium | reverse complement strand
GCATATGTCCGTGACCGTAATGCCGTCGGTGAAACATAGAAAAATCAGCGACAAAGTTTCCGGCCGGGTCAGCCCAAGCTTCTGTTCAATTTCCCTGAACGACGGTTCCCGATAGTAATTGCTGATGTAGCCGATCTTGTATGAAGTGGGTATGGCTACCCCATCGATGATGTCGCTCAGGGAGTCTTTCATTGGGAAGCGTTTATCCTTTCTTGGTCACCATTGGGCAAGTACTTTCCGACAGCGGTATTGTGATCTCGGCCGCAGGAATCTTGCTGACAATTTCGAAATAGTCCCAATCGTACTTGGAATCTGCAGGCGCCTTCACTTTTGCCAAGTACATATCGCGAACGACCTTCCCATCTTCGCGAATGGTCGCACCCTTGGTGAATGCGTCATTGATGGGCAGTTCCCGCATGGCTTTTGCCACGGCGTCTGCCTCGTCTGAACCAGCCTTCTCAACGGCTTTCAGGTAATGAAGGACAGAGCCGTAGACGCCAGCCTGCAACATGGAAGGCATGGAGCCGGTCCGCTTCTTGAATTCTTCCGACCAAGCCCTTGATTCTTCGTCCAGATCCCAATACGAAGCGGTAGTGAGGTAGGTTCCCTGGGCGGTCTGGAGCCCGAGGCTGTGCACGTCATTAATCATGAGGATCATGGCCGCCAGATTCTGACCAGCCTGTGTAATGCCAAATTCCCCAGCCTGCTTGATGGCGTTGATAGTGTCGTTACCTGCATTGGCGATGGCAATGACTTCAGCTCCGGAGGACTGTGCCTGCAGCAGATAGGAAGCGAAATCCAGCAGATTCAGAGGGTGGCGGATTGCGCCGACGACTTTTCCACCTCCAGCCTCGACAACTTCAGTGGTGTCTTTCTGCAGCGAATGTCCGAAAGCATAATCCGAAGCGAGTATGAACCACTGTTTCTTTCCATTCTTGACGACGGCGGAGGCGGTCCCATGGGCGAGGCCATACGTATCGTATGTCCAGTGAAACCCATACGGCGAGCATTGTTCGTTGGTGAGTTGTGTAGTGCCCGCGCCGGATATCAACACGAGCCGACCAGCGTCCTTGGCAAGACGCTGAACCGCGAGTGCGATGGACGAATTGGGAACGTCCACAATCACGTCAACATTCTCCACGTCATACCATTGACGCGCCATGGACGCGCCCAGGTCGGTTCGATGCTGGTGGTCTCCGACGATCACTTCGACGGGATGACCAAGAACTTTGCCTCCAAATTCTTCCACCGCCATTTGGGCGGCCACGACGGAGCCTTTTCCTGTGATATCGGCAGTCACGCCGGCCATATCCGTCAGAACTCCAATTTTTACGACATCTGAAGAAACTTGGGCAGCGCTGCTTACGCTGAACAGCGTGGCAGCGCACGCGCTCGCCGCCAGGGCATGGGTGAGTTTGAGCATGTGCGTCTCCGATTATGATTGTCTGGGTAAAAAAATGGTCAAATACCGCGGCTGCTCAGCCAGTGATCAATGAGTGCAGCCAAGTCGTCACTGTTGTCGTCGAGCATGAGCATGTGCCCGTTGCCGAAGATGCCGCGGTCCGGCAAATAGCAGTATTCGCCGTTCAGGTAGTGGGCGACACGTTCGTCGGTTTCTCGGGGGTGGCGGGGGTCGCGCTCGCCCGTAAGTATGAGCACTGGCCGGCTCGACCCAATGGCAGCAGGAGCATCCAGCATCAAGCCGGATCCCCCGATACGGAAGCGCTCATTAAGGATTCTGGGGCTCTCTGCAACGATGCTGCGCGCATACCGTTCAATCGCCGCTGCTGGAAAGCGCGGCGTGTTTGCCCAATATGCGCGAATGAATGCCATATCAACCAAGAACGGTCGAGTTGGGTCTGCGTAGATGGGGCAGCCAGCCTCTTCATCATCCCTAAGTGAATGGATCAGCTCCGGGTCATCCGGCAAGGGGCGCTGCAGGTTGGCGGGGCCGCCTGGAGCGATTCCGACGATGCCTCGTACATGTTCGCCAAGGATTTCTGCGAGCCGCCATGCAATTGGGCCGCCTGCAGAATGCGCAAGCAGTATGCACGGGCCGATTTCCTTGATTGCCTCGGTGGTGGAACGCACGATGTCTTCACCGGATAGAAGGTGAAAATCGGCAGTTGCGGGTGATCGGCCATGACCAGGCCAATCCATGACATAGACGGGACGCCCGTGGGATGCGAAGTAGGGCGCCCATCCCGGTCGTCCATCTGGCGTGGTGAGATAGGCGCTGCCCGTATGAAAGGCACCGTGCAGCATTAGCATAGGTAGCTTGCCGGCGTCGCCTCTGGTCGGAGTGAGTACGTCCAGGTAAATGGGGTGATCCAGGCTGCCGGAATAAAGGCAGGATGTGGCAAAAAGCGGGGCGTCCATGACACTCGACCTAAATGGAAGTGCTTCGAGTGTAGAGTGGTATTAGTCTCAAATGCAACTAATTTGTCAGCCTCTATGCATGGAAGATGCACGCGGCGCGCGTGCCCTCTGCCTTTCGCTTCCTTGTCACTATCGGCATTGTGCTCGTATACGTTGCCTTGCGCGACAGCGAACTGGAAGACTCAGCCTAGCTCAGCCGGATGGTCCCGGATATCACCCTGACGGCCGCCCCTCCCACGTGGCTTGAAGCGACACGGCCTTCGGCAACGACAGCCCGCAGTTGCATCAGGCTGGGGCGACCCATATCTGCGCCCTGATGAACCTGCCATTGATGTTCGCCGTCTTGCAGCCCCTGCAGCTCGTGCAATAGCGCCGGTAAAGCAACTGTGGCGCTGCCAGTCGCCGGGTCTTCCGCAATGCCAATGGAAGGGGCGAACATGCGCGCGTGAACGACCTTTCCCGCCGCACCTTCGTCAATATAGATAACGAACAGCTTGGCGGCTTCACCTTTGCCGGGGCCGGCGGCCCACTCCGCTGTGTTCAGAGTCGCGCGAGACAGCGCCTCGCGGCTGGCAACGGGGATGACAGTGAACGGATTGCCCGCATCACACACCCGAGGGGCGTGGGCGAGGTCGCTCTCGGTAAGGGATATGGCCGCGGCGCAGGCTCCGGCAGATACTGCGGGACGGGCTTCGGGGGCCCTGGGGGCGGTTATCTCGGCAAGTGTCGACCCGTTCGCGGCACGGCTGATGCGCGCTGTCACTTCGCCGGCGCGAGTCAGCATGGTCAGCTGGGAAGTGTCATTTGTGCCAGATGCTTCAGCCAGAAAAATCGCAGTACCGACAGTGGGGTGGCCGGCGAAGGGCAGTTCCGATTTCGGCGTGAAGATGCGTAGCTGGGGGGCGGGCGCTCCAGCTGGCCGGTGGATGAAGACGGTTTCGCTGAGGTTCGCCTCCGCGGCGATTTTCTGCATGGTGGCATCGTCCAGACCATCAGCGTCCGGAACGATGGCCAGAGGATTTCCACCAAATCGCTCCTGGGTAAACACATCCATGGTGATGAATTGCCTGACAGTTTGGCTCATCAGTTAACTCCTGTGTTGGATCTACCGTCCGGGTTATGTCTCATTATCACCCGGGCACAAGGGTTGCGGGCGCTTCGCGTTCTTTTGACGGAGGCAAACCCATGAAGCAGTGGTGGCTTGAAACGACGGTGCTATCCATTCCCCTGTGGAATTGGGTAATGATGCTCGCTGCAGTCACAGGCGTGCTGTTTGTATTGCTATGGATCCGCTCACATCTGCGCGCGCGTTTGGCAAAAAAGAATGCTCAAGATCACCTGGCCGTGGGCGGTTTGTTTCTTCGAGTGGTCGCGAGTACCAATTTTCTGGCCCTGTTCGCGCTCTCGGTGCTGCTGGGTGTGAAACTGCTTGAGCTCCCGGTGGGATGGAGTATTGCCATCGCGCGGCTTTGGTTCATCGCCGTGGTCATACAGGTGGCCGCCTGGGCCAATACCGCCATTAATTTCATGCTGCAGCGCTACCGCGAGCGGCATCCGACCACGAATCAAGTTGCGCTGACGCTGATCGGTTATGCCCTTAGAACCGTTTTATGGGCGGTGGCGGCGCTAGCCATTCTTGACAACCTTGGCGTGAATATCACGGCATTCGTTGCCAGCTTGGGGATAGGCGGTGTGGCCGTCGCCCTGGCGGCTCAAGTTGTGCTGGGCGATTTGTTCGCTTCTGCTGCCATCGGCCTGGACAAGCCATTCGAAGTGGGCGACTTCATCGTCGTGGGCAATATTGCGGGTTCCATAGAGTACGTTGGGCTGAAGACAACCCGCATTCGCAGCCTGGGTGGGGAACAGATTGTCTGCTCCAACACGGAGCTTCTCAAGCAGACCATCCAGAACTACAAACGGATGGACCTGCGGCGCATCGCGTTCAAATTCGTCGTCGCCTATGGCGCCACGGCCGAGCAAATTCAAACCATTACGGCTGCCGTGCGTGCCCATATAGAACGCATGGAGCAGGCCAAGTTCGACAGGGCACATTTGCTCCAGTTTGCCGAGCGGGGTCTGGAGTTTGAGGTCGTCTACTACGTGCTGAGCGCCGATTACAACGTCTACATGGATATTCAGCAGGACATCAACCTTGCCATCATGAACGTGGTGCATGCCCAAGGGCTGGAGTTTGGACGCGGCGAGATGCGCGTGCATTATCCTGATGGCCCAGACCGCCTCTGAATTTTCTAAAGGTGCTGTTCGACAAAATCGAATGCCCCGAGGGGGTAAGGACCCTATACTGATCGGCGCATCCTTCATGATAAGCACACAACAATAATGGATGCGGTTGTCCGCGCTTTTAGATGTTCGCTTACACCAACCTCTATCGGAGACAAGGATGAAACGACAATTAAAAAAGGCGGTTGCGGCAATTGCCTTGTGCGCGGCGGGTACCTTCGCCACGCATGCCGTTGCTCAGGAACCTGACATCAAGCTTTGGCAGCTAAGTAGCGGTACCCTCACTCTGGACAAAGGATGGCTCACGGCAATGTCTGGTGTTGGCACACGCATCACCATTCCTGTCGCCATGTACGTCATACAGCACCCACGCGGTTTGTTGTTATTCGATACCGGCAACAACGTAGAAGTTTCCGATGGCAAATGCGCAAACTATTGGGGCGAGGGCCTTTGCGGGGCATTTACGGCCGAGCAAACGCGTGACGAGGTAATCGACCGTCAGCTTGCCAAGCTGGGTTTCAAGCCGGAAGACGTCACACACGTCATCTATTCGCACTTCCACCTGGACCACGCAGGCAACATCAAGCTCTTTCCCAATGCCAAGCACGTGGTGCAAAAGGAAGAATTGCGCGCGGCATGGTGGCCGGAGAAGTTCCAGCGGGCGGCCTATGTACTGAAAGATTACGACGGCACTCGTGATTACGATTTCCTGCAGCTCAATGGCGACTTCGACCTCTTCGACGACGGCACAATCGTTATTCTGGACACCAAAGGCCATACTCAGGGGCACCAGTCCCTGCAGGTCAAGTTGAAGAATACCGGCACTCTGCTTCTGGCGGCCGATGCAGTGTATACATCAGAAAACGAAGCGGGCGTGATTCCAGGCATTACCTGGAATACCAATGCATCGATGGAATCCATCGATCGGCTGAAGCAAATTCGTGACGCCACACGCGGTGAGATCTGGTACAGCCACGATGCCAAGCAATATGAAGGGCATTCCCACGATAAGGCATACGACTGATTCCTGAATGGCAGCCATTGTCTTTGATGGGGTCTGCAAGTCCTTTGGGTCGCGCCGGGTGCTGCACCACCTTTCCTTCAGGGTGGAACCCGGCGAGATCGTTGGGCTGCTGGGCCCCAATGGAAGCGGCAAGACCACAACGCTAAGGCTAATCTCAGGCTATTACCAGCCCGATGCCGGCCGTCTCACCATTCAAGGTGTGGCACGCGAAGGTTCACGCGGGCAACTGAAGCGCTATGTGGGTTACCTGCCTGAGCGAGCGCCACTTTATGATTCGCTGACGGTCACTCAATATCTGCATTTCGTCGGGCGTTGCAAGGGGCTCAGGGGTGGCGAGCTGAAAGCTTCGGTAGAAGCGTCAATCGCGGCGTTCGAGCTCGCCTCGGTCGCGAAAACAGCCATTGCCCGACTCTCCAAAGGCTTTCGTCAGCGGGTGGGTCTGGGTCAGGCAATTCTGGGCGACCCCGCCGTGCTGCTGCTGGATGAAGCCACCAACGGGTTGGACCCGATGCAAATCATCGAAGCACGGGACATGATTCGCCAGGTTGCGAAAGGGCGCGCAGTGATTTTCAGCAGCCATCTTATGCAGGAAGTGGAAGCCTTATGTACCCGCGCCATTATTCTTCGCCACGGCCACCTGATTACCGATGTTTCGCTTGATGCTGACGCAAACGAGCAGGGTACCGTCATTCTCCTGCGCTGGAAGGGAGAGTCACTGCCCACACTGCTGGCCACGCTGAATGCCATGCCAGGAGTCTCGCAGGCGACTGCGGAAGGCTCAACGGCGTCTGACCCATCTCATGTGATACGAGTGTGCTACCGCGAAGCGCCGGCGTCCCTGAACTCCATGCTTGAACATGCCATGGCTCAGGGTCAGGTGCTGTCTGTCGAACAGGAAGACCGGAGTGTGGAAGCGATACTTGTTGATGCCGTGCGGCGCAGCGACCGCCTGGCCGCTGAGGAAACGGCATGAACGCGTTGTTGGCCATTTTCGTCAAGGAATTGCGGGAATACTTTGCCACCCCCATTGCGTTGGCGGTTGTGGCCGTGTTCTGGGCGCTTTGTGGCTATCTGTTCAGCTTCCATCTGTTTTTCGTGAGCACGGCGCAGATGGTGACCTCTTTTCACAACATGATCATTCTCATGTTGTTGGTCATGCCATTGCTGACCATGCGCATTTTTGCCGAGGAAAACAAAAGCGGCACCATGGAATTGCTGCTTACGCTGCCCATGAGTGATTACGCCACGGTTCTGGGCAAATACTTGGCCGGCTTGTTTATCGTCTGCCTGATGCTGGGGGGCACAGCGACAGCTGTCGTTCCGCTAGTGTTCTATGGTGAACCGGACCTCGGCCCGATATGGGGTGGCTATGTGGGCACATTCGCTTTTGGAGCCATGTTTCTGGCCATTGGTTTGGCAGTCTCCTGCGCCTGCACCAATCAGGTGGTGGCCGCCCTCATCACCTGGGGCATATTGGTCATGCTCTGGTTCATCGATTACCCGGCCGCCTTCGATTTCATTCCCGGCCTGTCTGCCGCGCTGCTGCACATGTCGCTTTCATCACAGCATGTCGACCTCATCCGCGGCGTGCTTTCCGGTAGCGCGCTCATCTACTTTGCTTCAGTAGTCGTGTTTTCGCTCTTCGTGGCGGTGCGGCTGCTGCGTTTGCGGAGGACGCGGTGAAGGGGCATTGGCGCGTCCTCACGCGCATCGTCCTGCCTATTCTTGCGGTGGCCAGCGTGCTGGTGGCCATCAATGTCTGGTCTTATGGGCATCTTGGGCGGCTCGATCTTACCAGCGCCCGCGTATATTCCATCAGTGCTGAAACCCGCCGTGTACTGGAGCAAGTGAAGGAACCGGTTTCGGTCACCTGGTTCTACGACCTGCGCAACAAAAGTATGGTCGACGCCTTCGACCTTCTGAAACAGTATCAACACGCCAATCCGCTGATTCGGGTTCAAGGTATTGACCCCGGCCTGCATCCGGCCCAGGCACGGCAAATGGGCATACAGTTCGCAGGCAGCGCCGTATTCGAGGGCGCGGGTAGAACCCTGACTGTGAACGGTGGTATGGAAACCGACTTCACTAACGGACTGATCCGTCTGTTGAACCAGGTCAGCCAGACTGTCTGTTTTACTCAAGGGCATCTGGAAGCCAACCCGGACAGCCTCAAGCAACTGGATGACAACGAAGACCACGGAGAGGATGACAACCTGGTCGCACGCATCGAACTGCACGAACGCCATGGCATGGCTATGGCCAGAGACGCACTCCTGACGCTGGGATACGAAGTGCGTACTGTGTTGCCGGCGCAAGGCGCAAATACTTACGAGGGCTGCGACCTCGTTGTTGTGGCGGGCCCGAAGCGGCCATTCGAAGAAGCAGCTGCCAAGGAATTGAACGCCTGGCTCTTGGAAGGCGGCTCGCTGGTACTCATGCTGGAGCCCGACGTCGATCATGGCCTGCAGCGGATACTCGATAGCTTCGGAATTGCTCACCACCCGGCCCTTGTCAGTGACCACGGTCAGCATTATCAGAGCGACCCCACTACGCCGGCCATCAGCGACTACACCCGTCACGCCATCACGCGCAACGTGCCGGTGACGATTTTCCCCGGCGCCTCATCCTTCACTCCGGCACAGGATGGCTTGCACGAGGCCGTGGCCGTCGTACCTCTGGTCATCAGCAGCGCGAAGTCACGTCTGGCCGGCGTGCCTGACGACGCCGACCGGCGAACGTTGATGTTGGTAGCGGACAGGCGCATTGGCGATACAGCCATCGCTGCCGGCGGCAAACGCGCTTCACTGGTTCTTGTCGGCGACGCAGACTTCGCTACCAACCAGTATTACCCGCTGCTGGGCAATGCAGCGCTATTCATGAACATGGTCAACTTCCTGACTCACCAGCATGCCCTGATCGATATTCGCCCCCGGCATTACCATTCGCAGGGGGTCCAGCTCACCAATCGGCAGATGCAGTTGAGTTTTTTCATCAGCTCAGTCATGTTGCCTCTACTTGCTCTGCTGTTGGGGCTGGCCTTGTGGTGGAGGCGTCGCTGACATGTCCGAGTCCGTTAAAACGCTTCTGTGGCTGCTGGCCCTGGTGGTGGGCATCGCAAGCACCATAATGCAGCTGGAAGACGCGCACCATCACCGGCCATTCGGTGGACACGGTCACGTGCACGATCACGGGAGTGCGCATCAACCGCGCAAGTTATTTTCCTGGGAACCTGAACAAGCGCATCGCCTGATACTGATTTCACGAGAAGACGTTCGCCTCGAGTTTCATAGGGAGGGCGATACCTGGGTTGCGGAAAAGCCTCCGGCCATAACGCAGGCCTTCGACGCACAGAGTTACCTCGAACTGTTTTCACAGGCCAGAAGCGACCGCCAAATCGAAACGGATGCCTCTTCGCTGGACTCATATGGCGTGCAACCTCCTGAACTGCGGGTTCGCGTGGAAGATGAAGGGGGGCGGGCGCTTGCGGAACTGGAGGTGGGACACCGTACGCCTGATGGCTTCGGCCGCTACGTGTTCCTTCCTTCGCAGCAGGCACTCCATATTGTTCCGCACTATCAGTTCGCTAAAGCATTTGAAGCGTTGGAGCAGTAGGCCCGATAGGGAAAGAAGTGGGCACCGAAGCGTGCCCCGGTTTTTGGAGAAGATCAGCGGCGCGGTAGCACGGGTGTCATAATAGGCGCGCCGGGCGATGCTCACCCGGTCGCTGTACCCGAATCTTCTTCGCATGTCTCGCAACAAGAAAGCAGTTACCCGCCGCAAGCGCTCACCCTCCCGCAAGCCCTCAGGGCGCGCTCGCAATGCCTCCCGATTCTTCAAGGCCTTCAGCAGTTCAGCCGTACTGGCGTTCAGTGTTGCCAGTTGGTTTCTGCACCCCGATTGGCAGACGGCGGTCTCTCCGACAAGCCTGTTGTCGGAATGGGCTGCGTTTCGTCACGCACCGACGGCCGCGCTTGTTCCGCCCTCGGGGGATATTGCTCAAACGAACTTTGCGCAGTGTCGTCAGTTCTTCCCCGGGCAACAGCCCCCCGCAGTACCTGCCCGGCCCGCCTTGCGGGAACTGTGCTTCGACTCCTTTGCGATCTTGCATGACGGCGGTACCAAAACCCCGGTTTTTGCCGTGCAGCGGCTGACGCGAACCATGCTGGACCAGGCGCGTGCAATCGAGCGAACGGACCGCTTCTACGCCGAGGCCCGCTTGCCCAAACATGAGCGGGCGGAACTGACCGACTACCGCAGCTCCGGTTTCTCGCGTGGCCACATGGCACCGGCTGGAGACATGCATACGCCGGAAGCGATGGCTCAGAGCTTCTCCCTGGCCAACATGGTTCCGCAGGATCAGACGCAGAATGCAGGGGCATGGAGCCGTATTGAGCAGGACACCCGCAAGTATGTGATGCGCACGCGCGGGCCTGTCTACATTTTTACCGGCCCGGTATACGGTCCAGAGCCGCGTCGCGTCGGTGCGGGTGGGGTGGCAGTACCAGACTATCTCTTCAAGCTGGTGCATGATGCCGGCACAGGGCGCAGCTGGGTGCATTGGCAGGCTAACCATGCTGATGCTGTGGCTGGGCGTCCGATCAGCTACGACCAGTTTGTTGAGTGGACGGGGCTACACCTCCTGCCGAGTTCCGGCTGATGACCGTTTTGCGTTGACGCCTTTGGTAAACGTCAACCTCGCGCGACAGTCAGGGCAAATACGACTTTGTATAGGAAAGTGTTTCCACTATAGTGAGAATGATTCTTAATAATGATCTCATTCTCGTAGTTTTCCACGCACTCTAGCTCGCTCCGAGCAGGTGTCAGCCCGTGAAGCACTTACCTACCGAGTCTGCTCCTATGTTTGAAAAGGCCCATCTTGAACGCCGGACCAATCTTCATCTGATGATGTTCAGCATCTTTGCATGCCACAGCGTGGTTCACGCACAGGAAGGGCCTCCAACCTCGTCGCCAGAGATCACTTCGAGCGCAGTCCAGACCCTGGATACTGTCACCGTTGTCGGCACAGTGGCGGACCTGCAGAGCCTCGACTTCTACGCCCCCAATTCGAGCGCGGTGCTGAGTCGCAAGGATCTTGATGAGCAGGGGGCCCGGAAACTCGACCAGGCGCTGCATTATGTGGCGGGCATACAAAGTGAGCCCTTCGGTGCAGACAACAAGGTGGAATGG
>JAJUJD010000052.1 GCA_029267315.1 Alcaligenaceae bacterium | reverse complement strand
GCGTCAGAATCTGATTTGATACCGCGGGGTTTTGAGGGTGCAGTGCTCATAAGTGTGTGAAGGCGAGTATACGGGAGAGGGTCGGCTTCCTCTCGTTGCAAAATGTCGTCCTCATGACATTGAAATGGTGTGCATGATGCATTAAATTGAGGCTTAGCCAAGTGGCGGGATATATGTTCTTCTACTAAGGGTCACCCGACCTCGCGAGCTAAATATAAAAAAAACACATAAACAATGCATTTTGCATTAACGGAGACAAGTATGATTTCCATATCGAAAGTGGGCCGGACCTTGGCGGCAGCGTTGGGCATGTCGCTTGGGCTGGCCGGGCATGCGGCAGCCGACAAATTTCCCGAACACCCCATCAACCTTGTGGTGCCAGTCGCGCCCGGCGGTGGCACCGACTTTGCCGCCCGCCTCCTGGCCGAAGAAATGGGCAAGCGCATGGGCCAGACGATTATTGTTGAAAACCGCCCGGGCGGTGCCGGCAATGTCGGCGTTGCTGCAGTCGCCCGCGCCAAGCCGGATGGCTATACCTTGGTCATGCCCATTACGTCGTTCTCCATCAACGCCAGCCTCTACAGCAATCTGCCGTTCGATACACAGAAAGACTTCACGCCAGTTGCTCTAGCAGCCTCTCTTCCGCTAGTACTCGTGGTCAATCCACAAGTTCCGGCCAATGACATCCGGGAACTGGTTGCGTTAGCCAAGCAAAAGCCGGGTACGCTGAACTTTGCCAATTCGGGGGTGGGTACCACGGCGCATCTGGCAGGCGAACTCTTCCAACGCGCGGCCGGTGTCGACCTGGTCAGCGTGGCCTATAAAGGGGGCGGGCCGGCTGTGACAGATCTTCTGGGTGGTCACGTCCAACTGTACTTCTCCACCCCGGCCGCTGTAATGCCGCTCATTCAAGACGGGCGGCTCCGCGCGCTCGCCGTAACGGGCGAAGAGCGCATTGCTGAACTTCCCAATGTGCCCACCCTGGTCGAAACCGGCTATCCCGATATGAAGGTAGAGGCTTGGTTTGGCGTGTTTGCACCGGCCGGTACGCCTGACGCTGTCATTCGCAAGCTCAACACGGTGGCGAATGAAGCGCTGAGCACGGAAAAGGTGCGCAAGCAGATGGCAGAACAGGGCTTCCAGGCGCGGGGCCAGATGAGTCCCGAAGACCTGGCCGGGTATCTCGATACGGAAATCAAGCGCTGGGCCAACGTCATCAATGACTTGGGTCTGCGAGCCAGCCTGAACTGAGCTGAAGGGCCGACTGCAGTGTCAGTCGGCCACCATGGAGGCTGGGGTGGAATTCTGCCCTTCCGCCTCTTCCTTCAGCACCTTCCAACCCGATTCAATATGCTTGCGCATGGCCATGATGGCCGATGAAGCATCGCCTGCGGCGAAAGCCTGCAGAATTTCTTCGTGTTCCTCGATGGCGTCCTGCCCACGACCTTCGGCAGAATTGATGAGGTCGAAGGGGTAGCGCGCCCATAGAATCTGCACAAAGTGCAAAGTCTGCGGTTGTTCGGCAATGTCGTACAGCTTGCGGTGAAAACGATAGTTCACCCCACGGGCCCTTGCCCTGTCGCCTTCTGCAAATGCCTGGGCGAATTCGTCGGCAAGTTCACGCAGAGCCTTGAAGTCCTCTGTCGTGATTCGTTCGATCGCCGCCCGCACCAGATGTGACTCAAGCATAAGTCGCAACTGCAGGATTTCCGATGAAGCTGTCGGGTCAAACGGAACGACGCGAGCGCCCTTGTACGAGCCCCCGCTAACATAGCCTTCCGCTTCCAGAATTTTCAGCGCTTCGCGCACTGGCGTAATGCTCAGTTGAAGCTGTTCCGCGATTTCCGCCTGCTTCAGCCGTGAACCTCGGGGATAAACCCCGCTGATGATGCGTTCACGGAGGTAATCGGCGACCTGCTCTTCCTTGGTTCGATAGTCCATAAAGGTCCTCGCAATGAGCGGTCTACCACTACGTAAAGCTCATTATTGTACATTGTGCATTTCTTGCGAGTTTTCAAGCAGGCGCCGGGCGCGCTCGTACACAGGCTTGTCTATCATCTGGCCGTCCACGGCCGTGGCGTTTCCTTGGCTATCCGTGAAAGCCTGCACGACACGTCGAGCCCATGCCACTTCCATTGCCCCAGGCGTCCAGGCCGCGTTCACAGGCTCGACTTGCCTCGGGTGAATGCAAAGCTTTCCGCCGAACCCGAGCGCACGTGAATCCGCCGCGGCCTGCCGTAGCACTGCTTCGTCATGGAACTCCAGGCTTACGCCGTCTATCGGTGCGGGCAGGCCGGCAAAGCGAGAGGCCAGCACGATCTGTGTTCGTACGGCCGTCAGGCCGTGACCTGTATCGGCAATACCGCTTTCGGTGGAGAAGTCGACGCTGCCAAAGGCAATGCGTTGAAGGCCAGGCACTTTCGCCAGGCTGATGAGGTTCATGTAGGCGTCGATGGTTTCCAGTAGGGCCACCAAGCGACAGTGGGGGTGTCGGCCCAATGTATGCGTGGCCGAGTAAGCATCTGCCTTCGGCAGCATCACTGAAGCTTGCCGGAATTTGGCGACCATTTCCATGTCGGCCTCGTACCAGGGTGTGTCTATGCCATTGATACGCACCATGGCGGTATTGCCCTGAGCGAGCCAGTCTGCCGCGCTTGCCCGCGCACGTTCTTTATTATCCGGCCCCACTGCATCTTCCAGATCGATGATGAGAACATCGGCATCGCTGGCAACCGCCTTGGGGAAGCGCTCAGGCCGATCACCCGGAACGAACAGGAAACTGCGGGCAGTCTGGCTCATTAAACCCCCTTACTCGAAAACGACGTCGCGAGAATTGGTGATGGTGCAGAAGCGCTGAATGCTCTTCATCGCAATTTCATGTTCCTCGGTGCTCAGTGCGCAGCAGCAGTCCTCGAGAACGATCATTTCATAATCGCGGTCGTGCCCTTCACGCACAGTCGCCTGTACGACGGCATTCGTGGAGATGCCGGAGCAATAGATGCGCTTGATGCCATTGGCGCGCAACACAGCTTCCAGCTGTGTGGCATAGAACGGGCTGACGCGGTGTTTAACGATGTCGAAGTCTTCTTCACGTTTGCCAAGGTCGGGGTGGACTTCCGTACCCCACCCGCCCAGCTTGAAGATGCCGTTCTTGCGGGCGCCGGAGAAAATAGGCGAATTGGGCGGGCATTCACGGTAGTCTGGGGAAAAACCGACGCGGACAAAGCCAATGGGAATGCCGGCTGCGCGGGCTTTGTCGATAGCCGCACGCGTTTTCTCGATGATGCCTCGCTCGCGCACCTGCTCGCCATACGGGCCTTTTGCGCCCGGGCCGTCGGCGTGAATCAGGTCGTTCTCCATGTCCAGCACAAGGTAGATGGCGTCTTTCATTGAATCGTTATCCTGTTGAGAAAATGTGAGAGGTTTCAGCAAATGACCTCACGCGCTTCAAGATCCCGGCGCTGTGTTGAGCTCAGCTGAAGCAGCTCGCCGAAAACGTAATCTTCGTCCTGGCCCAGCGCGGGAGTGAGCCGGCGGATGCCGACATCCTGAGTATGGCTGAATTTGGCTGGAGCGCCCACCGCAAGGCGTTCAGGAATGCCCGGCCCACTTACCGGGACCACGGTTTCGCGTTCGCGCAGGTGCGGGTCGGAAGCAATGTCTTCCATATTCCAGCTGACATGAGCACACACGCCCGCCCGTTGGAGTTGTTCGGCAGTCTGATCGGCGTCGCGTGTCGCAAGCCAGGTTTGCACCTGTGCATCCAGTGCTGCGCGATGCTGGATGCGTCCTTGCATACTTCGAAAGCGCGGGTCGTCGTCGCTTACGCCTAGAACCTGGAGCAGGGCCGCCCATTCGGCGTCGTTGCGCACCGCCAGGGTCAGCCAGCGGTCCGGCTGTGCACTGGCATAGACACCGTGAGGCGCCATGCCGGGGTCAGCGTTGCCGGGGCGTTCGGGGGCCAAGCCCTGGCTGGCGACGACCAATGCGTCGCCAATCATGGCAGAGGCGACTTCGCGTGCAGCCAGGTCGACATACTGTGCTTGGCCCGTGCGCCTTCGTTGGTTAAGGGCAGCAAGCGTCGCAAGCGCGGCATGCAGGCCGGCAGAATGATCCATTACATGGCGCATCTCGACAGGCGGACCATCGCTATAGCCGCTCATGGCGCCAAGCCCGCCCCAGGCACCGAACAAGGGGGCATAACCGGCGAAGCTGGAATCCGGACCCGTTTGACCGCAGGAAGACAGCGAGAGCATCACGATGTCGCGCTTCACTTCGCGCAGAGCGTCGAAATCCAGACCCAGACGTTTGATGACGCCGGGGCGAAAGCTTTCGGCTGCGATGTCTGAAATCGATACCAGACGCTTGGCCAAGGCAATGGCTTCAGGCTTCTTCAGATTTAGTCTGATTGACAGCTTATTGGCCGACACTTGATCGAAGGTAGCGGCAGTCATGCGGCCGTACACCGCGTGGGGTTTACGGAATGCGTCCGGCCGTGTACTGCTTTCTATCTTGATGCATTCGGCCCCAAGCTGCGAAAGCAGGTGGGTGCAGAACGGTCCGGCGGCATGGATTGTGAAATCGGCAATGCGTATACCGGCCAGGGGTGCGGAAGAGATGGTCATGACAGGATTCCTCCGTGTTCGCCGATGGCCGGCACCTTGCCGCCGCCTTGCAGCGGCGTGACGTGGAACTGAAAGGGCGCAACCAACATCTGGGCCGTAGCGCCGTTGCAAAGCGTAGCCGGTGCGAACAGCTTGCGGGCACGCTCTTGTTCGCCGTTGATCACTTCCTCCGGTTGGCGGTACTTGCCTACTGGGACACCCAGCTTCTGGGCACGTTGCACGACATCGTCGGCCTCGTTCTGCGCCATCCATTCCCGAATATGCTGGTTGATCTCGGCGCCACGGCGGCTACGTTCGAGGGGGTCTTTCAGGGCGGGGTCCTGACTCCAGTCGGGCTGGCCCAGTAGTTCAACCAGCGATGCCCATTGACGGTCTTCTAAAGTGAGCAGTTCGATGTATCCCGTCCGAGTTTCAAACACCCCGCCGTAACGGAAACTGCGCGTGCTGCGGTGTTCCAGCGAGCCGTCGCCAAGTCGTTGCAAGGCAAAGCAACCCACCGCCAGCACGGCGTCCTGAACGGCGATATCGACATATTGCCCGCCGGATGCCGGCACGGCCCACCAGGCCGCCATGGCACCCAACGCAGCCATCGCTCCCCCCTGGAAGCTTCCGAAATAGCCGTAAATCTTGAGGGGAGGGCGGTCGGGGAACAGCTCGTGGGTTAGCCCGTTGGGCAACAGAAACCCTTCACCGCCGGCATGAATTAAGTTGACTTCTTCGCCTTCCCAATGCGCCTTGGGGCCGACAGAACCAAAAGGCAGCACACTGAGGTGTACCAAATTGGGATGGCGATCCCCCAGCGAAGCGGGGTCTACGCCGAAACTGGCCCTGTCCTTCACCGGAGTATCGTCAATGAAGATATCGGCCTGTTCCAGGGCTGACGCAAGTTCCTTGCGCCCGGCCTCGGTTGAGGGGTCACAGACCTGGCTGCGCTTGCCAACGCTCAGGTACGCGAAGAGGGCGCTTTCTCCATCAGGCAGCAGGGGAGCAGTTTGGCGCAGCGGTGAACCGCCTGGCGGCTCGAGCATCGTCACCTCTGCTCCCATTACCGCCAGCAGCCGCCCCGCATAGGCGGCCGCTACGCTGCGTGAGCGCTCGATGACACGGCAGCCTGCCAAGGGCAGGTTTCCCGTGTTTACTGAGCCATCAATCTGCATGGTGCTGTCTCCCCTCTGCCTGTTCTTATGGTTTAACGAATGGTCGGCAGTTCGAGATCGACGCCGGAACCATCCAGGAAAACAGCGTGCTTCACATTGCGCGAAGGCAGCGCCACCGTTGCCAGGCCCGGAGTCGTGACCTCGCCGCGCTGGTTCACAGCCGCGATCTCGATATCGACTAGCGGAGTGTTGTCCTTCACATACTTGCGAATGACTTTGCCCTTGCAGAAAGTGGTGTCGCCCATGATGTTGAAGCGGCGCATTTCGGTACGGACACGCTTGAGCACCCCGGCATCGCCCATCCAGTTTGTGACCAGCGTGCACATCCAGGAAGAACGCTGTGGGCCGTAGTCGTAAGTGCCCGGCACGCCCACTTCCTTGGCAACCGATTCGCGATGGTGGCCAATGCCCGTGTACTCCACGCCGCCGCCGGCTTCGGGGTTGCGGAAGAAGTGACCGGGGTGCTTGACCGCAGCTTGCAACACCACACCGTGCGTATGACCGCGACCGCAGCCCACCAGGAAACCCATAGTGTCCATCAGGGAAAGCGGGCCACGTGCGATGGTGGGCAGCTCTTCACCGACTTCCACATCTTCCCAGTAGCGAGGGTTGGAGCCACGGATGTTATTGGGCTCATTGAGCACCATTTCATCAATGCGGTCGCGTTCCTCGTCGGTGTACTGGTGCTGAGTTACTTCCTTGTACTTGCCGGCGTCACGTGCGGCCTTGCGCTCGTGGCGGGTGCAGGTGCCCAGGGCGCGTGCAACCAGCTCGCTGCGTTGGTTGTAGTACGAAGCCTCCACGTATTGCAGCACCAGGCGGCCGGAGAACTTGCTTTCCTTTTCTTCCACGCCCACTACGCGCTCAATGGCGGTAACGCGGTCGCCCGGACGGATGTGGCGGAAAAGCTCCCAGTCGTTGCCAGCGTAGAAGCCATGAACGCCGGGCAGGCCCCAGCGAGTGCGGCCCAACCAGCCGAAGGCCATTGGGAACATCGGATGCGCAACAAGGCCACCAAACCGAGTACCAGCGGCGTAGCCGACATCACGGTACAGAGGGTTCAAGTCACCGATACCGTTGCACCAGTTGCGCAGCGTATCGGCGGTGGCGTCTTGCAGATAGGGGCCTTCCGGGCGCAGCTGCAGCCCGATCATGGCTTTTGCAGCGGCAATGGCTTCATCGGTGATACGGCCTTCGGCGGGCGCGTCGCCCACGGGGGACTGAATGGCTGCGGTATCGGGTGCGTTCACTGTCTACTCCTTCGTTCCAAAAATCGTTGTCTGGTTTGTGTACGATGCATAATGCATTCTTTTGGTAGGCGTGTCAAGAAACGTCGGCGGCACGGGCCGCCGCCGTAACCTCAACCTAGGCTAATCTTCGCCTCACGAATGATGGTGCCCCACTTCTCGCGTTCGGAGCGCACGAATGCCTCCAAATCCGCTGTCGGCATGTATAGGGGCTCAACGCCGATGTCACGCAGGCGCTGTTGTAAAGCCGGTTCGGCCATCACATCCCGCAGGGCGTCACTGAAGCGAGTGACTATTTCAGGTGGGGTGCTGCTGGGTGCAAAGAATGCATCCCACGCCACGACATCGAAGCCGGGCACGCCCTGTTCCGAAACAGGTTTGACGCCCGGCAGCATATCGCTGGCCCGCAGAGAAGTAATGCCAAGCGCTTTGATGCGCCCAGCTTCGATATGGGGCCTCGAAGCAGTAACGGTGTCGATGACCAATGGTATTTGGCCGCCCATAACGTCCGTCATGGACTGGCCCGACGCCTTGTAGCGTACGGGAAACAGGGGCGCCTGAGCGGCGCGAACAAATTCCGAGAACACCACTTGGGCCGTCGTGCTGGGTAGGCCGACATTCAAGGTGTCGGGATGCTGGCGTGCCTTCTCTATCAGTGCCCCAATGCCGTTCGTGGGCAGGTCAGGTGCCGTGGTGCTGATGACCATGGGCAGCAGCCCAATCATGGCAACCGGTGCGAAGTCTTCGGGCTTGAAGCCTGGGTCGGGATAGAGAAACTCGTTGGCGGCGTGGGTGGCGTTGGTGCCCAGGAGGAAGGTGTACCCATCTCCCGCGGCACGCGCCACTGATGCCGTGCCAATATTGCCCCCCGCACCGGCGCGGTTTTCGACCACGATCGGTTGCTTCAGCACCTGGGACAAGTGCTCGGACACCAGCCGAGTCAGTACATCGGCGCCTTGTCCGGCAGCGTAAGGTACGACTATGCGAATGGGTTTGTTGGGCCAGTCGCCGGTCGCCCGGGCCGGCGCCATACACACAGCGGACGTAAGTGCCAGGGCTGATACTGCGCCCAGGATGCCCAACATGCGGCGGCGGCTGGACACAGTGCGGCTGTACATGTCATTTTTCATGGTCGTCTCGCATCAGAAATGGGAAGTCAGCCTGCATGAAGCTCGAGTCCGCTACGTGGCCATTCCACTTTCATCAACTGCCCATAGCCGGCGAGCGTGATGTAGGCGGTCCGCATGTCCTTCCCGCCAAAACAGATGTTGGTGGAATAGCCTTCGGGCGCTTCGTGAAACTCGAGCCATTCACCTTCAGGCGAGAAGACGCTGATCCCTCCGCGCACCAGCGTAGCCACGCAGATGTTTCCCCCTGCCTCGAGAGCCAGGGAATCGAAACGTTGGAAGCCGGGCAGGCCATGCACCAGCTTTCCGCCGGTAGGAGAGGGCCATGGCACCAATTCCAGTTCGCCAGGGCCGTTGATCGAATAAGACCAGAGCCTGCTGGTTTCCGTTTCCGTTACGTAGAGTGTTTTTGCGTCCGGCGAAATGCCCACCCCGTTAGCTGTAAGGACGGGGTACGCCGCCCGGCGTATCGTGCTGCCATCCGTGCTGGCGTAATAGACACCTCCCCGCATGATTCTGTCGTGCAGAGTCTTGCCAAAATCTGTGAACCAGAAGCCGCCTTGTGCATCGAACACAATGTCGTTAGGCCCATACAAGGGCGTGTCTCCACAATGGGTATAGAGAACCTCGACCGCCCCAGTCTGCATGTTCACGCGCTGGATGTATCCGCCTTCATAATCGGCCGCTTCGCCCGTGGGACGCGTAAAACCGTTTTCCGTCGTCCAGCTGAAACCGCCGTTGTTGCACACGTAGCAGTGGCCGTCGGGGCCGATTGCCGCCCCATTTGGCCCGCCACCGAGCGTGGCAATGGTTTCCACGTGGCCGTCCGGCTCAATGCGCAATAGCCGCGTGCCCTGAATTTCGACGACCAGCACGCTGCCGTCCGGCATCGCAATCGGGCCCTCGGGAAACTTCAGGCCGCTCGCAACAATCTCACCTTGCAACTTCAAATGCTTCATTCATTTCTCCATCAAGCGGCCGCGCGGCCTTCCTGGCGGCTGCCCAGATATGCGTCAATGGCCTGTTGGCGCCCCTCACGACTGCGCAGTGCCTGTTCGTCCAGATCGCCCACAATTTCGCCGTGCCGCATCACCCAGGCGCGCACGGCCAGCTTGGCGGCGACGTGGAAACTCTGTTCCACCAGAAGGGCGGAAAGTTTCTGTTCCCGCTGGATGGCGGCAAGGCGTTCATATACACGGGCGACAAGCAAAGGGGCCAGGCCGAGTGAAGGCTCGTCCAGCAGAATCAGGCGCGGCGCAGACATCAGCCCGCGTCCGATAGCCAACATCTGCTGCTCGCCGCCACTGAGCAGGCCGGCGGCAGACTTGAGCCGGTTGGCGATTTCAGGGAAGAAATCCAGCACCATCTGCTGGCGGCGTGCACGGGTGGCCGAATCAATAAAGTAAGAGCCTAGCGTGAGGTTTTCCGCGACAGTGATGTCGGCCACGATAGCCCGGCCTTCGGGCACGTAGACCAGGCCGCGCTTGAATCGCTCAGCCGTACTCAAGTGGCTGATGTCTTCGCCCTCGAAGATGACTTTGCCTTTGCATGGCTCTAGGCCGGCAATGGCGCGCAAGGTGCTCGATTTTCCCGCACCGTTGGCGCCCAACAGGCCGGCCACTGCACCACGCTCCAGCGAAAGCGATATTCCGTGAACCACAGGGCCGGCCCCGTAGCTGACGGTAAGCCCCTGGACTTGCAGCACGGGCGTGTCGATCTCACTCATCGTCATCTCCCAAATACACCTTCACGACCTCGGGGTTCACGCGGATTTCGTCTGGCCCGCCAGAGGCCAGCAGACGGCCCACATTCAGCACATGCAGGGTGTCGCAGACATCCATGATCAGGTCCATGTCATGTTCCACCACCACCAGAACCAAATCAGGCGAGCGCAACTTCTTGAGCGCCATGGCCAGGTCGTGCGTTTCTACAGAATTCAGCCCAGCAGCGGGTTCGTCCAGCAGCAATACGGTTGGGCTGCCGGCGATGGCGCGAGCAATTTCGGCCAAACGCAGTACACCCGGTGGCAGCTGGCTGGGGGATTCATTGGCCACATGGGCGATACCCAGGCGAGCGAGGGCGCTCATGGCTTGTTCCCGGTTGCGGGCCCGTTCGGCCTTGCCGAAGGACAGCGGCAGAAATGCATCGAGCCAACCAGCGGTGCTTTGTCGGTGCAGGCCGATCATCACGTTCTCTATGATGGTCAGCTCAGGACACAAGGCAACATGCTGAAAGCTGCGCGAAAACCCCAGAGCCGCACGTCCGGGCGGTGGCACATTTTCCAGGCGCTTGTCACCCAGTTGAATGCGGCCTCGCTGTGGGGAATAGATGCCGGTGAGGCAATTGAAGAAACTGGTCTTGCCCGCCCCGTTCGGCCCGATCAGACCCGTGATTTCTCCAGGACGCATGACCAGGGAAATGTCATGCAGTACCTGAAGTCCGCCAAAGGAAAGCGATACCTGTTCAACACGTAAAGCAGCAAGGTTGGGGGAAAGCGCTGTCATGGCTTACCTCCTTCAAGGCGGTTTCTCAGTTCAGTTGGCAATGCATTGACGCCCAGAATTACACCCAGCAGTGCTGCGCCGTACAGCACCGGAACCCAGTCACCCGCGCCGGCCAGCATCAGGGGCATCAGTGTCAGGAACAGACCACCGAGCAGGGCGCCGACAACGGAGAGCGAATACAGGCTCACCACCGAACCCACCAGCAGGAAGATGGACGTCCACAGGGTGAAGCTGTTGGGGGAAACCGTGGAAGAACTGAAGGACAGCAGGGCACCGGCCACTGAAGCAATGCAGGCACTCAGCGCCATGCAGCTCAGCCGCGCCCAGCTGCGCCGGATGCCGAAAGACTCTGCTGCATGAGAGGATGTACGGATCAGCAGCAGTGCCATGGCCTGCCGGGAACGGCGGAAATGCCTCAGCAACAGCACCACGATGATGAGGCCGAACAGCGGCAGATAGTAGCGCTGCATGCCCTTGGTCACACCGGGCACCGCGTCCAGGTTGACGTACAGGCCCTCGTAGCCGCCAGTGACGGATGAAAAGTACAGCAGGATTTCCGGCAGCGCGAGCGCCAGCGCCATGGTCGCCACGGCCAGATAAATGCCGGACAAAAAGCGCGAAGGAAAGGCGAAGATGGCGCCAGCAATTGCGCCGACGACCGCGGCGATGGGCAGGCTGGCCAGCACCGGCAGGCCGAGGTATTTTTCGACCAGTGCCACCGTGTACGCGCCCATGGCAACGAACACGCCGTGTCCGATGGACACTTCCCCGCCATAACGCACCAGAAAGCTCACGGCAATAATGGCAATGGCATTGGCGAATGCCAGGCCCAGAGTGAAAGTCCAGTAACCGCCGGCAATAAAGGGCAGGGCCAGCAGGAACACCACGCCGACGATGTTCGCGATGGTGGAGAATCGACTTGCCGGCGAGCGCGGTGCCGCGGTTTCGCCAGGGCTGTCTTGCTGTTGTACTGGCGCGGTGGTTTGGTTGGTCATGGTGATCTCAGACACGGGTGCCTCCTCGCAAAGCGAACATCCCCTTCGGGAACACGTTCAGCACGATGAGAATCGTCAGCAGGAGATAGGTGTTGGTGAACTCAGCTGCCACATAGAAGGACAGCAGGTTCATCATCACACCAATGAAGATGCCCCCAAGCACTGCGCCCGGCAGGCTGCTGAACCCGCCGACCACCGCCGCGGCGAAGGATTGCAGCATGAATGACGCAACACTGGTCGAGGAAAGAAAGGTGGTGGGAACGATCAACAGCGCAGCGATCAAGCTCAGCAACCCGGCGACGATCCAAGAAAAAAGGTGGGTGCGGCGCAGGTTGAGCCCGCAAACGCGGCTGGCGAAGGGGTGTGCCGATACGGCCCGAAAGGCAATACCTATACGCGTGCGTTCGATCAGCAGGTAAAGGCAGCCGATCGCAGCGGCGGTCGTGAACAACACAGCAAGGTCGTAGGATGTGATGAACAGAGGGCCGACTTCCGCTGACCAATTGGGCAGGGGTAGGTCGAGCGACACTACATCGGCACCAAAAACCAGCTGCGTAATGCCCTGGGCGATCAGGCCCACACCTAATGTCGCGATTGTGCTGGTCAAGTCCGACTTGAACACCAAGGGCGCGATCAAAAAATAACTGACGATCATCACCGCAATCATGATGATCAGGCTCAGCAGTACGGCAGCCCCCCAGACCATGTTGGCGAACAGGCCTGCAGTGAAACCGAACACGATGAAAGCCGCCAAGCCCGCCAGGTTGCCATGAGCAAAATTGACGACATTCGAACTTTTGAAGATCAGCACGATGCCAATGGCGCCCATCGCGTACAGGCAACCGCTCACAACGCCCGACCAGATCAGGCCTAGGAAGTCTGCCATGTCATTCCCCTTCAGACGGAGTGTCGTACCGGGTCAATGCCCTGTTCGATCAGCTCGATAACGCATGGGAAATAGCGGCCGCTCCAACCTTTGGTGCTGGCTGCCTCGTAGTAATCTTCCGCAAGCTGGGCGACGCGTGCCTTCACTTCTGTTTGTTCCGCCAGCTCCAGCACGTAACTGAGATCTTTCAGCACGTATTCCGGCGGGAAGGCTTTCTCGGGAAACTCGCGCGGAAGCATGGCCTTGCGCCCATGGTTGTTGAGCACAAAGCTGTTGCCCGAGCCCTTGGAGACGGCATCCAGCAAGGCGGCCGGTGCCACACCGGCCCTTTCGCCCAGCACCATCATTTCCGCCAGGGCCACCGTATGTTCGAAGACCAGTGCATTGTTCACCAGCTTGACCACTTGCCCGCAGCCTACTTCACCACACAGGGTGACATCTGAGCCCATGTAACGCAGTAGCGGCTCCAGCTGTGCGAATAGGTCAGTGCTGGCACCCACCATAATGCTCAGTTCACCGCGCTGCGCCGCTTCGCGGGTACGGGCCACCGGAGCGTCGACAAACTCAATGCCTGTTTCCTTCAGTGCTTTGGCGACTTCGCGCGCGCTGGCGACCGTGGTGGTACTGAGATCAACAATGGTGCGCACGCGCGGCTGTCCTGCGGACAGCCCGTCCGGGCCGAGGCACACTTGCTGCACCTGGGGCCCACCCGGCAAAGAAAGGAAGACAATGTCGGCGCGGGCGGCGACATCGCTGATCGAATTGGCGCGCTGTGCCTTGGTGTCACTCAACAAAGCAAAGGCCGCGTCATTGAGATCAAACGCAATGACGTCGCCTGCATGCTTGAGAGCGACGTTGCGGCACATTGGGCCGCCCATCACGCCCAGCCCGATGAAGCCGATTGTGGCTGTATTGTCTGCTGCCATGGTGTGCTCCTTAGTCCATCCACATGCCGCCGCTGATATCCAGCGAGGTGCCCGTGATCCAGTTGGAAGCTGGGGAACAGAGGAAGAGGGCGGCCTGGGCGATATCTTCAGCCTGTCCATAACGGCCAAGAGGTACAGAGCCGGCTGCTGAGGGCGGTTTGCCGGAAGTGACGCTGGCCCACATGGCTGTCTCGACCGGTCCCGGGGCGAGGGTGTTCGCGTACACCCCATGCGCTGCGCCGGCCTTGGCCATCCAGCGCACCATGCCGTGGACTGCAGACTTCGCGGCCACGTAGGCAGGCCCGGAAGCAACCCCCCCATTCTTCGCGGCTATGGAGCCGGCCGCCAGAATCTTGCCGTATCCCTTCTCGCACATAATGGGGAAGAGCTTGCGCGCGGGGTGCACCACGCCCATCACGTTGACGTCGAACAGCGACTGCCATTCTTCGTCCGTGCTTTCGGCCAGCGTGGATCGTGCAATCGTGCCTGCGCACAGCACGAGAATGTCGACCTTGCCGTGCTTAGCCAGTACAGCGTCGATCACCGAATCGGTCTGCTCAATCGAGGTCACATCATATTGACGGTATTCAATGCCCGGGCCAATGTCCTCGTTTTCCGCGCGGTCAGTCGCCACCACGGTGGCGCCTGCGTCTCTGAAAGCTTGCGAAATGGCGCGGCCCATAGCACCTGCCCCTCCGGTGATCAGTGCCACCTGGCCTGTCAGATCTGCTGGTCCGCTCAAATGTTGTGCCATCGCCTTGTGTCTCCTCTGTTGCTTCTGTTGCATTGCTATTGCGGGTTGAGATTGCTTAATGTGTGTCAACGAAATCCGGCTGTGGCCGACATGGCCAGTTCACCGTTCGGGCCGCGAGCCCAAAGTAATAGGGTGCCGTCCCCTGCCTGCTTGCCTTCCAGACGGAAGGGGCGGTTCACGAACAAGGGGGATACGCCCCTGAAATCGAAACGTGCCAGCGCGCGCCCTTCACCATGCTGCAGCGCCAGTTGCTGCAGCAGCGTTGCCGTCAGCGGGCCATGGACGACCAAGTCCGGGTAGCCCTCTTCGTTCTGAGCGTACGCCTGGTCGTAATGGATGCGATGTCCGTTGAAGGTCAGTGCGGAGTAGCGGAACAAGAGGGTGGTGTCCGGTGTGAAGGGGCTGCCCCACACGGGTATCTCTTCATAGGGTGGCGGCGCAGACGGCGCCGGCGCGCCGGGAGGCGTGGCTTCCCGATAGACGATGTCCTGCTCTTCACGGATACACACGGTGTCGCCATTCATGGTGGTGTGTTCTACCGTAACGAACCATAGGGCACCACGCTTGCCCGTCTTGTTCACTACATTCATGATCCGGCTGTGCCGCGTGGCGGGCTGGCCCACGGGAAGGTCTGCCAGATAATTGATGCGGCTGCCGGCCCACATGCGTCGAGGAAGCTCGATCGGTGGAAGAAAGCCACCGCGCGCCGGATGGCCGTCAGTACCAAGTTCGCTTCTTCGGGCAACCGGGTTGAAGAACAGCCATTGCCAACCCGGAGGCAAAGGGTCGCCAATTCCGGGTGCGCGACTGAGATCGAGCGTGGCGGCGAGCGCCTCCACGGCGGAAGCATGGATATGGTCGTGACGCACTTCAGTGCGCCCGACCCATGCGCCGTATTCCTCTGACATATGGGTCTACCTATTGCGAGTTAGCCAGCTTTGGCGTTGAAAACTTCTGCGGGATAAGGTTTGAAGTCGCGTACCAGTTTGAAGCTGCCGCCGGAATGTGCCTGGATGATGCCTTCCTGACGTGCACCGCGGTGGTCGCCTTCCTCGAAGCTCACGCCTCGGGCGCCGCCAACCGATTCGTTGCGCATGCTTTCCATCACTTCAACCAGGCTGCTGCGGGTCAGGGGCTTGCCGCTCTTGAGCAGCAGTTCAAAGCCCTTCACGAACAGGGAAGCGTTGCTCCAGCCGTTCAAACCAAAGACGCCGACCGGGTCGTTCGGGTAGTACTTGCTGACGCTATCCCGATAAGCAGCGATTTGAGGATCGTCTGCCGTCACGGGCATGAGCCAAGAAGAGAAATAGGTGCCGTCCAGCAGCTCGCCCGCCAGTTTGTAAGTTGTGGGGTCAGCAGTGAAGAAGGGAGCCATCCAGTTGGCTTCGAATCGAATACGCTGCGCCGCCTTGAGAGCCGAGGCCAGATTCGCATTCGAGCCGAACAGAATGACGGTCTCTGCCTTCGCATTGGCGATACGGCGCAGGTGGGGGGTGAAGTCGGTATTGCGGACTTCAAATGGAATGGATTCCGCCGGTTCCATGCCCAGCCCGCTCATATGCAAGTCGAAGCCACGCTTGGCCGAGCGGCCAAGTTCGTCGTTCTCCCACAGCAGGGCCACTTTCTTGGATTTCAGATCGTTGATGGCGAAATCAAGATTAGAGGCCGCTGACCAGCCGTAGTCGGGCAGAAGAGGGAAGACCAGACGCTCGGCAAATAGCGCGGTGGCACCACCGATGGGCCCGATCATCGGCAGGCCGACTTCTCGAGCGTATGGGATCGCTGCCACTGATTGCGCAGTGCCTACAGGAGCGGCGAGGGCGAAGATCTTGTTTTCCTCTACCAGTCGGCGCGTGACAGCAACGCTTCGTGCCGGCTCATAGCCATCGTCATAGGTGACGAAGTTGATCTTCCAGCCATTCAGAGCGTTGGTTTCATTGGCGTGCCTGAAGCAGGACTCTGCAGCGCGGGTAAGGATGGCGTAGAACGGCACGGGCCCCGTAATAGGCGTGAAAGCGCCGACCGTTACCGTTTTATTGGCAATATCAATACCGGGCGAAGCGTCCTGGGCACGGACCCAGGCTGGCATGGCGAAGGTCGCTGCGGCGGCGCAGCCCGTGGCGAGAAAGTTCCGACGATTCACAGTTGTCTCCTGTTGGTACCACATTCTTGGGATGTGTTGCTTGATGCATTCTATATTATGTTTCAATCCGGAAATCCTAGGGTTTATATGTAAATTTCCTCAGAATTACGTTGCAATGCAAAATGTATAATGCATTCTTATTGGCATAACGATCTTACGGAGACAAACATGTCTGGACGCCCCCTTACCGGTTGTCGGGTCATAGAATTGGGAACCATGTTGGCGGCGCCGTTCGCTTCCCACATCCTGTCGCAGCTGGGCGCCGAGGTTATCAAGGTGGAATCGCCAAAAGGCGACCCTACGCGTGCGCTGGTACGGGGCGGGCCAAGCGGAACCCTTATTGCCTACAGCCATGGAAAGAAGAGCGCGTGCATTGACCTTTCCAAAGAGGGCGGGCTCAAGGCATTCAGGGCACTGCTGGCAACCGCCGACGTCTTCGTCCACAATCTGGCGCCCAAGGCGGCCGCCAAGCTGGGCGTTTCCCGGGAAGATTGCTTGAAAGTGAACCCGGGTCTCATCTATTGCCACATACGCGGTTACGGCGCGGGCCCGCAGGCGGATGACCTTGCTTCGAACCCTGTAGCGGAAGCCTCCACGGGCGTGATGGAAGGGAATCGCATCAATGGGCGGCCCAGTCGCCTCGGTCCTTCCTACCACGACCAATTCGCCGGCAGTTATGCCGTCATAGGAATTCTTTCCGCCCTGATGCAGAAGCAGGCAGGCACCTACACTGGCGACGCGGTGGAAATCGGCCTGTACGAAACCGGGCTGCACGTGGCCTCACGCGATCTGGTCGGAGTACAACTGAAGACTCAATTGCTGGGGCGACCAGAACGCGAACCCCATGGGGAGTTCAGCATGCCGGGCTATGGTGCCTACAAGACTCGGGATGACCGCTGGCTCTACTTGCTCATGCTGACTGATGGGCACTGGTTGAAATTCTGCCAGGCGCTTAATTTGCCAGAAGCACAGGATGCTTCCTTGTACTCACTGCGTGACCGCAAGAAGGCACGCGAGCAGGTCGAGGCCATCGTGGCGAATGCCATCGCCGCTTATGACTTCGACGTTGTTCAGGCCACATTGAAGGGCGCCGGTGTCGGCTGCACG
>JAJUJD010000248.1 GCA_029267315.1 Alcaligenaceae bacterium | reverse complement strand
CATTGTGGTCGAAAACAAGCCCGGGGCAGGAGGCAATATTGGTGCGAATTACGTCGCCAAGGCCAAGGCAGATGGCTACACCATTATGATCGCCGCCAACGGCATGGCAGTTAACCCCTATCTGTACTCCAGCCTGACTTACGACCCGGTCAAGAGCTTTGAGCCGATCTCTCTGCTTGCGGCGGTGCCCAATATTCTGGTCACCCAGGCGGAACGGACGGACGTCAATTCTCTGGAAGACGTGATCAGGCAGGTGAGGGAGAAACCCGGCCACTACACCTATGCATCTGCAGGCGTGGGCACCTCCATTCACTTGGCGGGCGCACTGTTCACCTATACCGGCAAGCTGGACATGCTGCACGTGCCCTATAAGGGGAGCGGACCCGCTGTATCCGACCTCATCGGCGGGCAGGTCGACTACATGTTCGACAGCATTACTTCGGCCAAGCCGCATATTGAATCGGGCAAGTTGAAGGCATTGGCGGTGACCACTGCACAGCGTTCCACCACGTTGCCGGATCTGCCGACGGTGGCGGAAAGCGGTATGCCAGGCTACGAACTGACACCCTGGTTTGCCACGTTCGCGCCAGCCGGAACCCCTCCGGAAATTATCGAAAAATTGCATGGCGCAATGATCCGTGCCATGGACAGCGACCGCGTGAAGGAAATCTTCGCGACCATCGGCGCTGAATACATAGGAAGCACCCCCCAGGAACTGGCCACTTACCTCAAGGCCGAAACCGAAAAATGGGGGAAGATCATCGACGAGACCGGCATCTCGGTAGATTGACCGCAAGGCAACTCTTCGTCCTTGATAAACCTGGACGGTCGCAGAATTCGAGCAGCTTTTTTCCGCGGCCACTCACCCTACATCACCGAAAGGAATGCACATGAGTGTCAACATCTTCGAAAGCGCAGAAGTCCAGAACTTTCTGAACCTTGCATGTGGCTTGGACAAAGCGGAAGGCAACCCGCGCGCCAAGCAGATCGTGCATCGCATCGTATCGGACCTGTTCAAGGCCATTGAAGACCTGAACATCACCCCGGACGAGTATTGGGCAGGCGTTGCCTACCTGAATCGCCTGGGCAGTGCGCATGAAGCGGGTCTGCTGTCACCGGGACTGGGCTTTGATCGCTACCTCGACATGCGTATGGACGCCGAGGACGAAGAGCTTGGCGTGAGCAATGGTACGCCACGCACCATTGAAGGACCGCTGTACGTTGCCGGCGCACCGGTCGAACAAGCATTCGCACGCCTGGATGACGGCAGCGACCCGAACGGCAAAACACTCATCATGCACGGGACAGTGCGAGGTGCAAATGGCCAGCCCCTGCCGGGTGCCAAAGTGGAAGTCTGGCACGCCAATACCAAGGGGTTTTATTCCCATTTCGATCCCACCGGTGAGCAGCAGCCGTTCAACATGCGTCGCACCATCATTACCGACGCGCAAGGTCGCTACCGTTTCCAGAGCATCGTGCCGCACGGCTACGGCTGCCCGCCGAATGGCCCGACGCAGGAATTGCTTGATCAGCTCGGCCGTCATGGCAACCGTCCCGCGCATATTCATTTCTTCGTGACCGCCGACGGCCATCGCAAGCTCACCACGCAAATCAATATCGATGGTGACCCCCTGGTCAATGATGACTTCGCCTACGCTACTCGGGAAGGTCTGGTTCCCCCAGTCATTGAGCGCAATGATGCAGAAAGCATTGCAGCGAACGGGTTGACCGCGCCTTTCGCCGAAATTGAATTCGACTTTGCTTTGACCAGCTTGGTGGATGGCATTGATAATCAGGTGGTCGAACGCTCCCGTTTGGTTGGCGCCTAAATTAAGATGGTATCCATGAGTACCCCGATTTCTCTCTCGACCCGCAACGGTGAATTCCGTGTGGCCCTCAGTGGCCCGGAACACGGCCCGGTGCTGATATTCAGCAATTCCTTGGGTACGACGCTGGAAATGTGGGAAAACGAAGCCGCGAGGTTTTCCGCGACACACCGAGTTGTGCGCTACGACACGCGTGGTCACGGCGAGAGCCCCGTCACGCCCGCTCCCTATACCTTCGACATGCTGGGCGACGACGTGCTGGCTATCATGGATGCCCTCGACATCGAACGCGCAGCATTCTGCGGCATCTCCATGGGCGGCCATACTGCACTCTGGCTCGGCGTACATGCCGGCGAGCGCATGACCGGCATTGCCGTATGCAACAGTGCAGCCCGCATCGGTACAGTCGATGGTTGGGCCGAGCGGGCCGAATCGGTGCGCAAGGGCGGCGAGCAAGGCATGAAGGCGCTGGCAGCGTCGGCACCCGAGCGTTGGTTCACACCCGTCTTCGCTCAGGCCAACCCCGCTGTGGTGAGTCGTGCGCAAGCCTGGATAGCGGGAACTGACCCGGCCGGCTACGCTGCCTGCTGCGATGCCCTGGGACAATCAGACCTG
>JAJUJD010000117.1 GCA_029267315.1 Alcaligenaceae bacterium | reverse complement strand
TTGTCGCCGTCGACGACCGCCGAAGCGGCCCGCTCGTGCGCCAGGGTGAAATGGGGCCGCGTGTTGATACCGCCGGCACGAATACGCTTAACGTACTGCGGCAGCCGAATGACGCCGTGACCGTCCGAACCTTGAAGGTCGGCCCTGGCCATTAAGTGTGCGACTTTTCCGGCGTCTTCTTCAGGCAGGCCTACCCCTTCCAACGCGCCCCGGATGAAATCGCGTAAATCTTCGAATTGAACCAATGCCGATTTGTTATGTGAACCGCTCATGGACTGACCTGTGATTAACGCAACTGCAGGTGAGTCTACATTGGCATTACCCTTCTACACCAATGCTATATTTGCACATGCCCATAGCATTTTGGTATGGCAAAAGGACACAACGTGAACCTCAGGACCCTACGCTATTTTGTAGCGATTGCCGACGCGGGAGGCCTGACGGCCGCCGCCGCTGTGTTGTCCATTGCCCAACCGGCCTTAAGCCGCCAGATACGCGACCTTGAATCCGAGATGGGCGTGCAGTTGCTCATACGCGGGCCCCGGGGCGTGCGTCTCACCCCGGCTGGCGTGACGCTTTACGAGTCTGCCGTGCGGATGCTCGCAGAAGCGGCCCGGCTGCGCCAGCAGCTTGCCATCCACCCTGATCAGCAAACGCATCACGTTACAGTTGGAGTTTCGCCCACCCTGGCGGAACTGCTGCTGCCCAATCTTCTGGAACGCTGCTTTGCCTCTGAGCCGGAACTCAAGGTAAAGGCCCGCGAGGGTTTCACGCCTGAGCTTTTGAGTTGGGTGGAACGCGGCATGGTGGATGTGGCCATTGTCACCAACCCAGAGCCCATGCGGGGGCTCAGCTTCCATCCGCTGCTGGGCGAGCCGTTCGCCCTGGTCAGCAACAAGCGACTCGGCCTTCCTTCAGTGATCCCCCTGGCCCAGTTGCCGCAGATACCCGTCTTGATCACCAGTCTGCACCGGCGCTTGGTCGAAGGACAACTTCTGCCGCTACAAACGGCGCTTCAGATAAGGGCGGAAGTGGATTCGGTGGACGCCATACGCGAGATGGTCATGAACGGAGCTTGGGCCACCATCATGCCCATATCGGTGTTTTCTAAAATACATGACCGGGCAGATATCCGCATTTCGCAGATAGCCGGTGCGCAGTTGAGCCGTTTGCTCATGCTCGCACGTCGCACAGAGAAAATCGAGGCGCCTGAGCTGGAAATTGTGCACAACCTGATCCAGGCAGAACTGGAACGTCTCACGCGGGAACATACATTCACCTTCAGAGACTGAATGCGGCATGCAGGGTAGTCGCCGAGGCCTTCAAAGGTAGTCAGGGTCGCCCAGGAACAGCGCTTGCCAAGAAGCCATCACCATAGTCCAACCAAGGAATTGATGATGAAGCTGAAACTTTCCCTTCTTTGCACCGCGACTGGACTGGCTCTCATGCACGGCGCCATCGCCGCCAGTCTGTCGGAAGATGATCAACGTTTCCTGCGCAAGGCAGGCGAAAGCGGCATGCTGGAGATTCAGGCCAGCGAGCTTGCGGCACAGAAAGCGCAACACCCTGAGGTCAAGCGCTTCGCCGAAATGATGATCAAGGACCACACTGCTGTGGATAAGGAATTGAAGGCACTGGCCGAGAAAAAAGGCTTTCAATTGCCGGTAGAGCTGGACGGCAAGCACCGCGACCTGATGGAAGAGCTGCGCAAGCTGGACGGCCCCAGCTTTGACGAAGAGTACGCTGAGGAAGTGGCAGTAGATGCGCACGAAGAGGCCGTCGACCTGTTCGAAGACGCTGCTGACGACGCAGAGGACGCTGAAGTGAAGGCGTTTGCCGCTAAGCATCTTCCCGCGCTGCAAAACCATCTCAAGATGGGCGAGCAACTGAAGGAAGCGCTGGAGCAAGATAATCGCCGCGACAGGAAGGCAGACCGCAACGATGACGTACGCCGTGACACCACTGGCGCTGGCAATACCGGCTCGGTGGAAGGCAAGGTCGTGGTTCCCGGTACCGAACCCGCCCCGGCACGTTAATGCTGAGCTGTGCCACACGTTGACATGCTGACCGGGTGTGTTGACGGGCGGTAGAGACTATCCAGTGCAATTTTGCGCTCAGGCGCCTCACGAAGCTCTGCAAGGAGCGACCTGAGGCGCTTTGTTTTCTTCTTTGTTGCCGTACTTGCCAGGCGTCCAAGCTATTGGTGTTGCCGGCTCTTCTCCCGTATTCTCCGAGGTGGCGTGGTGGCAGCAAAGACTGCGGCCGCCGAATCATGAACCACCGACAAAAGAAGATGACACAGTCCGCCTACACCTTTGAAGAGATGGAGCCGCAGTACAACTTCCGCGCACGCCGCCCGGACTACGGCAGCGTGGTGGAGCCGGACTGGGTGAGCCGTAGTGAACGCTTCCGCACACGAGGATCAGGTCGGCTGGACCTGCGCTATGGACCTGGGGAACGTGATCGATTGGATTTTTTCCCCTCGCAAGTTGCCGACAGCCCCATCGTGATTTTTTTCCATGGAGGCTACTGGCAGCGCGGCGACAAATCCCTCTACAGTTTTCTGGCCGAACCGTTCGTCAAGAATGGCATCAGCGTCGCCTTGGTGAATTACATGCTGTGCCCGGACGTGCGAGTTTCCGACATCGTTCCTCAAGCGCAGCGCGCAGTGGCCTGGATTCACGACAAAGCCCTTGAGCTTGGAGGCTCGCCCGACAAGCTCTACATCATGGGACACTCAGCCGGCGGCCACATTACGGCCATGTTGATGTCCACGGACTGGTCCAAGGTGGCGGCCCATCTACCCCGAAAGCTGATCAAAGGTGGCATACCCATTTCCGCCCTCTTCGACCTGGTGCCTCTGCTCTACACCAGTATTAACAACGGTCTGAACATGGATGCTGCAGAAGCGATCGCGCAAAGCCCCATCCACCACCCGCCGCTGTCGGATGCTCCCATGCTGCTGGTGTACGGAGGCGCCGAAACCGAACATCTGAAGCGCCAGTCTGAGGACTATGCCAGCCGGTTCACAACAGAAAACCTAGCCATTAAGCAATATGAGGTTCCCGGCTGCGACCACTTCGACGTGCTCAACGCACTGTCTACGGAAGATAGTGAGTGCTTCACGCGGTTGCTCGCTCTGATTAACGCTGAGCCGGCCTAAAACCACTGACACAACATGGTCGCACCAGCGGGCTCCCCGAAGGAAAAACTGAGCGTTGTCCTGGTGCTTGGCATCGCACAGACGATCGCGTGGGCATCTACCTACTATCTGCCCGCCGTACTTGCCACCCCCATGGCTGCCGACTTCGGCATGCAGAGCAGCGATGTATTCGGCTTGTTCTCCCTGGCCTTAATCGTGGCGGCCGTCGCAGGCCCCCTGTCCGGACGCCTAATAGACCGTTTCGGCGGCAAGCCGGTGCTGGGCGGAACCAGCGTGCTGTTTGCCCTGTGCCTGGTACTGATGGCCCAAGCAAATAATGTGTGGCAACTGACTCTTGCCTGGCTCGGAATTGGGGTGGGTTTGGCAGGAGGATTGTACGAAGCGGCCTTTGCAACGGTGGTCCGTCTCTACGGCCGCTCCGCCCGGGGCGCGATCACCGGCATTACCCTGCTAGGCGGCTTCGCCAGTACCGTCGGTTGGCCGCTGACGGCGTTTCTTGAAGCCAGCTACAGTTGGCGCACCGCCTGTCTGTTCTGGGCGGCCATTAATGTGGCGGTATGTTTGCCGCTTTATTGCTGCCTGCCAAGGAGCGAGGCACCGCAGCCTCGAGCAGCGGCCGCCGCCAAGCCAGGCGGGGCAAGAAAACTTGATGTGCGTATGGCGCTGCTGGCTTTCTTCTTTTCCGCCACGGCATTTAGCAGTGCGGCCATGGCCACCCATCTTCCTGGCGTGCTGCAGGCTGCCGGCATAACCGCTGCGGGCGCCATCATGGTTGGCATGCTGGTTGGGCCGGCTCAGGTCGGCGCCAGATTGCTCGAGTTTACTTTCTTGAAGAAGCTCAAGCCCATGTTGACTGCCATGCTGGCCGTGGCCATGCACCCGGCCGGAGCCCTGCTCTTCATGGTTTTCAGCGCACCTGCGGCCGTAGTGTTCGGTATTCTGCACGGCCTGAGCAACGGGCTGCTAACCATTGTGAAGGGCGCCCTTCCGCTGGATATTTTTGGCGCCGAAGGCTACGGCGAGCGTCAGGGCATTCTGATGGCCCCGGCCCGCCTGGCACAGGCTTCAGCCCCCTGGTTATTCGGCCTGGCCGTGACCCGATGGGGGGCCGGAGCATTGGCGCTGACGACGGCGCTGGGTGTGCTGTCCCTGTTTGCGCTGGCCCTGCTGAACCGCTATTCCGGAAACCAGTAAGTCAGCGCGGAGAGCCACCACTTTCACGAAGCGCGAACTTAGAACGGAATGTCGTCGTCCAGGTCGGCCAAATTGGTGGGTTCAGGGCGCTGTTGCTGCTGTTGAGTAGGAGCCGGACGCTGCTGAGGCGCGCGTGCCGGAGCCTGGGAGAAGTCACCGCCACCGGCACTGCCCATTTCGTCCCCACGACCACCCAGCATTTGCATTTGGTCGGCGATGATTTCCGTGGAGTAGCGGTCTTGGCCGGTTTCCTTGTCTTGCCACTTGCGGGTCTTGATGCGGCCTTCCACGTAGATGGAGCGGCCCTTGCGCAGATATTCGCCTGCAATTTCGGCCAGACGGTTGTAGAACACCACACGGTGCCATTCGGTTTCTTCACGACGCTCGCCGGAGTTGCGGTCCTTCCAGGTGGAGGTGGTGGCCAGCGAGACGTTGCAGATCGCCGCGCCATCCGGGCTGTAGCGAACTTCAGGATCGCGGCCAAGATTGCCGACGAGGATGACTTTGTTGACGGAGGCCATGTTTACACCTGTGAGTTGAATAGGTTGTGAGGATTATCGTGCATCGTGGCGTAGAAGCCTACCGCTGCACGTGAATGTACGGAGAGATGCCGGAAGCATACTGAGTGCCACAGCACCTGCCTGCTAAAGGCTCAGACACAGAGCCGGAACAGCAGCACCAAATACGTGGCAGCCGGCGCTAAACCGGTTGCCGCATGCCGCGAGCCGCCAGCAACCAAACACCGGCCAGCACTGCCGCCAGCCAGAAGACGAGCTCACCTTGGGCACGGGAAGCCAACACGCCGCCCGCCACTCCGCCCATGAAAACGCCAAGCGACTGAGACGTATTGTAGAAGCCCAGGGCCAGGCCTTTGAAGGCCGGCGGTGCCACACGTGAAACCAGAGAAGGCTGCAGGGCCTCCAAAATATTGAAGGCAACGAAGAACAGCACCAGCAAGGTGAAGATGCCGGCAAACGATTGCGAAAACAGGGGCATCAGTGCAAGAACCACGGCCATGCCAAGTACCGAAGCTTCCAGTGCCCGCTTGTGACGCCGGCGCGTTTCGGTGTGGAAGACGGCGGGCACCATGGCGACAAACGACAAGGCGATGACGGGCAAATACACCTTCCACAAGCTGCCGGTGTCGTAGCCGCCCAACTTCGCCAGCATGCCGGGCATGACAATGAACAGCGCCATAAGCACGAAATGCAGCACGAATACGCCGAAGTTAAGACGCAGCAAATCGACGTGACCAAGCACGTCGCGGGCGCGAGCCTGGATAATGTCTTCTTTTTGTCGGGGTACAACCGGTACGGCGAAGGCCGCAATGAGCAGGCAGATGAACCCAAGCAAGCTGATGGCCCAGAACAGGCCCGATAGCCCGAAGCTGCCGACCAGCAACGGCGAGAGCACCAGCGACACTGCAAAGGACAGGCCGATGGATGCGCCCACCATCGCCATGGCGCGCGTCCGCACTTCGGGCCGCGTGGCATCCGCCACCCATGCGGTGATGGCGGCCGATACCGCGCCCAGCCCTTGCAGGGTGCGCCCCACGATAATCCAGTCCACATTCGACGCCAGGGCGCAGATGACACCCCCGACCACGAACAGCACCATGCCGAAGACAATAACGGCCCGCCGCCCGTATTTATCGGAGGCCATGCCCAGCGGAATCTGCATGACTGCCTGGGTAAGCCCATAAGCGCCCAGCGCCAGGCCTACGCGCGTCGCGTCATTTCCGCCAGGGATGGCCTGCGCAGCCACCGCAAAAACGGGGGTCAGCAGGAACAGGCCCAGCATGCGCGAAGCGAACAACAAGGCCAGCATGATGCTGGCTTTTCGTTCAATCGCGGTAAGTTTGAGGCGGGGAGGCTTCTCGGCGCTGGCGGCTGCCTGGGTCATGAAAGCGTACTCTTGGATTCTCGGAAATTCACTGCGCGCTATAGTAGCAAGTTGGCCCAGAAAAAATGTGGCCCATGGAAAACGGCAAAGGTAGGCATAGCAACAGAATGGAATTCATTCGCATTCGAGGTGCGCGCACTCACAACCTGAAGAACATTTCCGTCGACTTGCCCAGACGCAAGCTGGTGGTGATCACCGGCCTGTCTGGCTCGGGAAAATCATCCCTGGCCTTCGACACACTTTATGCGGAAGGGCAGCGTCGTTATGTCGAAAGCCTGTCGGCCTATGCCCGCCAGTTCCTGCAGCTCATGAGCAAGCCGGACGTGGACCTGATCGAGGGCCTGTCGCCGGCGATTTCCATTGAACAGAAATCCGCTGGCCACAACCCCCGTTCCACGGTGGGAACCATTACCGAAATTCACGACTACCTGCGCCTATTGTACGCACGGGTGGGTACACCGTACTGCCCGACACATGGCTTGCCCTTGCAGGCCCAGAGCGTGGCACAAATGGTGGACGGAGTGCTGGCCTGGGCGCCAGAAAGCCGGTTGGCCATCCTGGCCCCCGTGGCACGTAGTCGCAAGGGTAGCTTTGAAGATGAGTTTGCCAGTTTGCAGGCCCAGGGCTATGTGCGGCTGCGAGTGAATGGCGAGATGGTCGCCATTGAAGATGCGCCGGCGCTGAAGAAAACTGAGAAGCACGACCTGGATGTCGTGGTGGATAGGCTGCGCATACGGCCCGACGCCAAGCAGCGGCTCAGTGAGAGCTTCGAGACGGCTTTGCGGCTGGCAGATGGTCGCGCAATCGCGCTAAACATGGACACCGGCGAGGAACACCCCTTCTCAAGCCATTACGCCTGCCCGATCTGCCATCACAGCCTCACCGAAATGGAGCCGCGGCTCTTCAGCTTCAACAACCCGGCTGGCGCCTGCCCGAGTTGCGATGGCCTGGGCAGTGTGGAGGTCTTCGACCCACGCCGCATTGTGGCATTCCCGGAGCTGAGTCTGGCCAGTGGCGCCATCGCCGGCTGGGACCGTCGTAATGCCTTCACGCACACCCTGCTGACCAGCCTGGCTGCCCACTACGATTTTGACCTGGACACGCCGTTCGAAGAACTGCCGGAAGCCGTCCGTGAGCGAGTGCTATACGGTTCCGGCGAGGAGGAAATTCCCTTCCTGTATATCAACGAAAAGGGGCGCAGCACGGTGCGCAGGCACCCCTTTGAAGGCGTCATTCCCAATCTCGAACGGCGCTGGCGCGAAACCGATTCCAGTGCAGTTCGCGAAGAACTCGGAAAGCTGCGCCAGACCCAGACATGCCCGGCCTGTCACGGTTCGCGGCTGCGTGAGGACGCCCGCCATGTGCTGATCGGCAATGAGCCGGGCGAACATGAGCGCCGGGGTCTGCCAATTTACCAAGTGGAAGCCCTGGCCTTGTCGGATTGCCTGCAATGGTTCGAACAGCTGGAACTGCAAGGTGCACGTAAAGAAGTGGCCGAGCGCATCATTCGCGAGATCATTGCCCGCCTGCGTTTCTTGAATAACGTGGGGCTCAATTATTTGTCGCTGGATCGAAGCGCCGACACCATATCCGGTGGGGAAGCGCAGCGTATACGCCTGGCCAGCCAAATTGGCTCGGGTCTGACCGGTGTCATGTACGTGCTGGACGAACCGTCCATAGGGCTGCATCAGCGCGACAATGATCGTCTCATCGACACCTTGCGTCATCTGCGGGACCTGGGCAACAGCGTGATCGTGGTAGAGCATGACGAGGACATGATTCGATCTGCAGACTACATTCTGGACATGGGACCAGGCGCAGGCGAACACGGTGGCCAGGTGGTGGCGAGGGGCACGCCGAAAGATATTGCTTCAGACCCTGAATCACTCACGGGGCAATATTTGAGTGGAAGCCGCCGTATCGGCATTCCCCCGCGCAAGCCCATCCGTGAGGACCAACCATGGCTCACCTTGAAGGGCGCCCGCGGCAATAACCTGAAGTCGGTTGACTTGGCTATTCCCGCAGGGCATTTCGTATGCATCACCGGGGTGTCGGGGTCTGGTAAATCCACCCTGGTGAACGACACCTTGGCGGTGGCGGTCGCGCACGCCTTGCATCGCGCCCAGGCCGAGCCGGCGCCCTACGACAGCCTGGAAGGTTTGTCGCATTTCGACAAGATCATCACTGTGGACCAAAGCCCCATCGGTCGCACCCCACGCAGCAACCCCGCTACCTACACGGGCATGTTCACCCCCATACGCGAGCTGTTCGCGGGGGTGCCGGAGGCGCGAACACGTGGCTATGACGCCGGCCGTTTCTCCTTCAATGTGAAGGGCGGGCGGTGCGAAGCCTGCCAAGGCGACGGCGTCGTCAAGGTGGAAATGCATTTTCTGCCAGACATGTATGTGGATTGCGACGTCTGCGGGGGCAAGCGCTACAACCGCGAAACATTGGAAATTCACTACCGCGGGCGCAACATCAGCGAAGTGCTAGACCTGACCGTGGAACAAGCCCTCGGTTATTTCAGCTCCGTCCCGGCAGTGGCGCGCAAGCTCCAGACGCTCATGGACGTGGGCCTCTCATACCTGCGCCTGGGCCAAAGCGCCACCACCTTGTCCGGGGGTGAGGCTCAACGCGTCAAGCTGGCGTTGGAGCTGTCGCGTCGCAGCACAGGCCGCACTCTCTACATTCTGGACGAACCCACGACTGGCCTGCACTTCCACGACATCGCGCTTTTGCTGGACGTTCTGCGCAAACTGGTGGACGCGGGCAATACGGTGGTGGTCATCGAGCACAATCTGGATGTGATCAAGACGGCGGACTGGGTGATTGACCTGGGCCCGGAAGGCGGCAGCGGAGGCGGCCGTATTGTCGCCCAGGGTACGCCGGAAGACATTGCCGCTTGCGCCGAAAGCCATACCGGCCGTTACCTGCGCCCCCTGCTTTGAGGGGGGGCGGCCGCCTACATCTGGAACAGGTTGCGGTGTTCGCTGATGGCGTAGCGGTCGGTCATGCCGGCGATATAGTCTGCAATGGCGCGAGCTTGTTGCTCGGCATCATCGCGACGCCAATCGCTGGCGAGCAGGCGCGGGTCTTCGTGGAAGGCCAGGAATAGTTCTCGCACAATACGGCGGGACTTGCTCGTCATCCGCATGACGCGGGAATGCCGATACAGGTTGCGCATCAGGAAGCGCTTGAGCTCATCGGCTTCAGCGCGCACATCCGGGGAAAAGGCCGCCAGCGGCGGAGCCGCCCGCACGTCGTCGACCGACTGGGGTTGATGCTGTGCCAAGGCTGCGCGCGTTGTTTCGGTGAGATCGACCACCAGCGTGTTGATCATGCTGCGTATGGTTTCA
>JAJUJD010000073.1 GCA_029267315.1 Alcaligenaceae bacterium | reverse complement strand
TTTGACATCTGATAGAGGCGGTTCACGCCTGTAGTGGTTTCTTCCGTCACCCCGCGGATTTCTGCAAGACGAGTGGAATACCAGTCCGGCGAGGTGGCGAGACGCTCGCGGATGGCGGCAAAAAGCACACGCTCTTCTTCGCTGCCGGGGTTATCCAGGACGGAAAGGTCTTTCTCGGCACGAGCACCCAAGTGCAGCAATAGCGTCGCATCACCCCCGTCGTCGAGAATCATGTTGGCGTGTTCGCCGTTGGGCCAGTTGAAGATTTCGTGGGTGTACTGCCAGTAGTCTTCCAGGGTTTCGCCCTTGACTGCAAAAACCGGTGTATTACCCGCCGCGATGGCAGCAGCTGCGTGATCCTGAGTGGAGAAAATATTGCAGGATGCCCAGCGAACTTCCGCACCCAAGGCCTTGAGCGTCTCGATAAGAACAGCTGTTTGAATGGTCATGTGCAGGCTGCCGGCAATACGCGCGCCCTTGAGCGGCTGGCTGCCTGCGTATTCTTCGCGCACGGCCATCAGGCCGGGCATTTCAGTTTCGGCAATGGCGATCTCGCTGCGGCCCCATTTGGCCAGCGAGATATCGGCAATTTTGTAGTCGGAGAAAACGGTATCGGCAACAGAGTTCATGGTGGAATCCCAAATAAACCCGTGCCGGTAAATGACTGCTCGCTCATCTGCCCCGGTACGGGTATGGATGAGCGCCGTTGAAACTGTTGAAGAAAGCTTCCTGAGCCTAGCGGTGTGTAGCCACCGTTGCAGCGCCCCTCAGGAGTTCCATATTCTAACGTAAATCAGCGCCCGCACCGCAAGGTGCGGGCGCTCTCATCAGGCCGCCTGCTTGAGTACTTGCGCCTTGTCCACGGCTTCCCAGCTGAATTCCGGTTCGGCACGACCAAAGTGGCCATAAGCTGCCGTCTTGGAATAGATGGGACGCAGCAGGTCGAGCATTTCGATGATGCCGCGCGGCCGCAAGTCAAAGTTTTCACGCACCAGACGTGCAATTTGTTCGTCGGGAATGACGCCTGTGCCTTCCGTGTAGACGGTGATGTTAATGGGTTCGGCCACGCCAATGGCATAGCTGACCTGCACCTGGCACTGGCGGGCCAGACCCGCGGCCACCACATTCTTGGCCACGTAGCGCGCGGCGTAGGCTGCGGAGCGGTCGACCTTGGAAGGATCCTTGCCCGAGAACGCACCCCCACCATGCGGGCAGGCACCACCGTAGGTATCGACAATGATCTTGCGGCCAGTAAGGCCGCAATCGCCTTGCGGACCGCCAATGACGAATACGCCGGTGGGGTTCACCAGGAAACGGGTCTTGTTCGTGAGCAGGCCCTCTGGAATGACCGGCTTGATGATATGTTCGATGACCGCCTCGCGGATATCGTCCTGAGAAATGTCAGGCGCGTGCTGGGTGGACAGCACGACAGTGTCAACCTCGACGGGGCGGCCGTCTACATAGCGGAAGGTGACTTGGGACTTGGCATCCGGGCGCAACCAGGGCAGGCGGCCGTCTTTGCGAAGTTCACTTTGCCGCTGCACCAGTCGGTGTGCATACCAGATGGGAGCGGGCATGAGGTCCGGCGTTTCGTCGCATGCGTAGCCGAACATCAGGCCTTGATCACCGGCACCCTGATTGAGCAGCTCTTCCGGGCTGCGATCGACACCCCGGGCAATGTCGGGGGACTGCTTGTCGTAGGCGACCAGCACTGCGCAACCTTTGTAGTCGATGCCGAAATCGGTATTGTCGTAACCGATTCGCCTGATGGTGTCACGCGCAACCTGGATGTAATCTACATTGGCGCTCGTGGTGATCTCGCCAGCCAGTACGACCAGGCCAGTGTTGCACAGCGTTTCAGCCGCTACGCGTGCGTTGGGATCTTGAGTGAAGATGGCGTCTAGGACGGCATCAGAGATTTGGTCAGCGACCTTGTCGGGGTGGCCTTCCGAGACAGATTCCGAAGTGAAGAGGAAGTCGTTGGATTTGCTGGACACAGATGGATTCCCTGCATGAAGGCCCGGTAAAGACCGGTGCCAGTTGGTCGGTTGCGTTGCACCTCCAACCTGCCTGGCAGGGGATTCGGCGCGACGCTTTAGCGGTTTGTTTCGCACCCGTGAAAGAGTGCCATCGCTCCGCAAGTTGTCGTTTAACTCAGCGATAGAAAGCATTTTAAGCGAAAATAGCGCATTTCACCCACACTCTCCACACTTACAACAGGGTAAATCCCACAGATGGTAATGATGCTGGTCCGGATGTTGGCCCTCTTGCCGCTTCCGGTTCTCCATGGCTTGGGCCGCTTCGTCGGCCGCTGTATTTATGCAATGCCGGGACGCTACCGCAATCGCCTGCGCGCTAACGCCAGGCAGGCGGGTTATAGCGATCCGGGCTTTGCGCGGCGCGCGGCAGCGGAATCCGGGGCCATGATCATGGAAACCGCCAAAGTGTGGATGCGCACTGACGAATGCCTGCAACGCGTAAGCACCGACCAAGAGCATGTGGTTCAGCAGGCCTTGGCCGAAGGGCGCGGCATTCTTTACCTGACACCGCATCTCGGCTGCTTTGAGATCACCGCGCGTTACATGGTCAAATACGGGCCGCTGACAGTCATGTATCGCCCGCCGCGCCACGCGGCACTGGAACCCGCCATGGAACAGGCCCGCAACATTCCCGGGCTGCGTGCGGTGCCGGCCACTACTCAGGGCGTGCGCGAGTTCGTGCGGGCACTCAAGCGTGGCGAAGCCGTAGGCATGTTGCCGGATCAAGTTCCCGGCGCCGGAGACGGCGTGTGGGCCCCCTTCTTCGGTCGCCCCGCGCTCACCATGACCCTGGCTGGCAAGCTGGCTCGCCAGACTGGGGTGGCTGTCATCATGCTAGCCGGTGAACGCCTGCCGCGCGGTAAGGGCTGGCGCATGCATTTTCTGCGTCTGCCCGAACCACTGCCCGACGATCCAGTAGCGTTGGCAAGCCTGATCAACACCTCCATGGAGGCGCTGATCAAGCGTTTTCCAGAGCAGTATCTGTGGAGCTACAACCGTTACAAAATTCCGTCCGACGCCCCTCCCCTGCCGGACAGCTTTGCCCAATGACTTTCAACAAGCTCCCCCTGCTACGCTCGCTGTTTGCCTATTTCGGGCGCTGCAGTCTCCCCACCCGTCGCCGCTGGGCCCGCACCCTCGGGTGGCTGGCACCACACCTCATGCGCAAACGAGCGCAAATTGTGCGCATCAACCTCGAATTGGCCTTCCCGGATACACCTGCGGATACGCGTGAACGCTGGCTGCGCAGCCACTTCCGTCTGCTCGCGCAATCGTTGGTGGATCGCGGTGTCTGCTGGTTCGGATCGCCCCAGGCAGTGCGGGATATCGTCGCCATCGAGGGGCTGGAGCATCTGGACGCACTGCTGGCTTCTCGCCGGCGCATCATCCTGCTTGCTCCGCACTTGGTCGGCCTGGATGCGTCAGCCACTCGCTTGACACTGTTCCTGAAAGAATCGGCCACCATGTATACGCGTCAGAGCGACCGGGATGTTGACCAACTCGTACGCGAAGGCCGGGGCCGCTTTAACAAGGTCCATCTCATCAGCCGGCACGACGGCGTTCGCGGCCTAATCCGCCAGCTGCGCAGAGGGGTACCAATTTACTATCTGCCTGACATGGATTGGGGGCTGGAAGGTGCCGCCTTTGTGCCCTTCTTCGACGTGCCGGCGGCCACCCTGCTCACGACCGCGCAGATTGCGCGCAATTTCGATGCGGCGGTTGTGCCCGTGGTGAGCCGATTGGATGCGCAAACCGGCCGCTACCATGTGAAGGTCATGCCTCCGTTGCAAGATTTCCCCGGCAACGATTCCCTGGAGGGGGCTACGGCACGCATCAACCAGCTCATTGAAGATTGGGTGCGGCCTGATCCCGCCCAGTATTACTGGGTACACCGCCGCTACAAGACGCGGCCCATTGGGGAAGATCGTTATTACTGAGCCGGCGCAACGCCTTGCCGGCCCGCTTCTTTCTATAATGCACAGATGATGTGGAACTTCACGAAAATGCACGGTGCCGGTAACGACTTTGTCGTGCTCGACGGCATGCGCCAGGCCATAGAGATGACGCCTGAGCGCGCCCGCGCCCTGGCAGACCGCCATTTCGGCATTGGCGCCGATCAGGTTCTCATCGTCGAGTCGCCTTCGCACCCAGAGGCCGACTTCCGCTACCGCATCTTCAACTCCGACGGCGGAGAAGTCGAACACTGTGGCAATGGTGCCCGCTGCTTCGTGCGCTTCGTTCATGAAGAAGGCCTTTCACGGCGTAACCCACTGCGGGCAGAAATTGCGACAGGCCTCCTTACGCTGCATGAGTCGGAGTCCGGCGAAGTCACCGTGGAAATGGGCCAGACCCGGTATGGGCCGGACGCCGTGGCGTTCAACAGCGTCGGGCTGGAATCCTCCTCCTGCGGGGAGGACACTCTCTGGCAACTGCCGGTGCCCGGGGAAGAAACCGTTCTGCTCTCTCTGGTTGGTATCTCCAATCCGCATGCGGTCATGGTGGTGGAAGATGTCGCCACTGCACCGGTGCTGCAGGTTGGCCCCTTCATAGAATCCCATGAACGCTTCGCCAACCGCGTGAATGTTGGTTTCATGGAAATTGTCGACAGGCATGCCGTGCGGCTGCGCGTCTATGAGCGGGGGGCAGGTGAAACCCTGGCCTGTGGTACGGGCGCCTGCGCTGCGGCTGTGGCCGGCATAAGGCGAGGCCTGTTGGATTCGCCCGTGCGCGTGCAGACCCGCGGCGGCGTGCTGGAAATCGCCTGGCAGAACGAAGAACTGCACATGACGGGGCCTGCTACCACGGTTTTCAAGGGAAGCGTGGACATTGAGGCGCTGGTGCGGCAACATGCAGCGCACATGTAACTCTGACCCATTACACCTCGAGGTATCCGATCCATGACCCGCCAGACGCCTACCGCTGAGGACGTCGCCGTCTTCCTGCAGACGAACCCCGAATTCTTTCAGGAACACGCTCACATTTTTGCCGACCTGCGTGTGCCACACCCGCACGAAACGCGCGCCATCTCGCTGGGTGAACGGCAGATTCTGACCCTGCGCAACCGCTGCAAGGAGTTGGAGTGGAAACTGGCCGGCCTGCTGCATAACGCCAGCGGGAACGAACGTATCGCCCAGCAACTCATGCAGTGGTGCTGCGACATGCTGGCCGAAGACGATGCTCAGGCCCTGCCCGCCCTGGTAGTGGAGCGCCTGCAAGGCATCTTCGAATTGCCGTCTGTGGTGCTGAGGCTATGGGACAAGGAAGGCCCATCCCCCTATGTGCAAGAGGTGGGGGATGCACTCAAGAACTACGCCAATACGCTGGTAACGCCCTATTGCGGCCCGGCGGATGCCAGCCCGGCACGTGAATGGCTGGATGACACTACCCAGTCCATGGCATGCGTGGCACTGCGCCCCGAAGGTGGCGTCACTGCCTTCGGCGTGCTGGTACTGGGTTCCGAGGACGCCAGCCGCTTCACTAACGACATGGGTACGGACTACCTCGCTACCATAGGCACACTGGCAGCCTCCGCCCTGCAGCGCCTTCCCGACGTCGAGCCGGCGGACCTGGCCTGAGCGGGCGGCGCATTCAGAAAGCGTAAGAGGCCCTGTATGGACGCTTTGCCGCAGCCACTGATGCAGTGGCTGGAAATGCTTCGCAGTCAGCGGCGCTATTCCACCCATACGCTGGCGGCATACCGTCGCGACCTTTCACTGCTGTGCACCTCTACCGAGGGCGTGGAATTAGAAAGGCTTTCCGAAGGCCATATCCGGCAAGCCGTCGCCCGCCTTCACGCGGCGGGCCAGCACCCGCGCAGTCTGGCGCGCATACTCTCGGCCTGGCGTGGTTTCTACGCCTGGTGGGCGCCGCGGGCAGGCCTTCCGGGCAACCCCGTTGTCGGCGTACGCGCCCCCAAGGCGGGTCGTCCGCTGCCCAAGGCCTTGTCAGTCGATCAGACACAGTCCTTGCTTGACCGCAGCGGGCTGCCGCCGCCTGAAACCGCCGTGCAATGGCGTGACCAAGCCATGTTCGAGGTGCTGTATTCCAGCGGCCTGCGGCTGGCGGAATTGGTCAGCTTGGATGTCCATCACCACCAGGATGCCAACTACAGCTCGCAAAGCTGGCTGGACCTGGAAGTGGGAGAAGCCATCGTCTTGGGCAAGGGGGGGAAGCGGCGCAGCGTGCCGCTTGGCCGCAAGGCTGTGGAAGCGCTGAAGCAATGGCTGGAGCGGCGCCACGAACTTGGGGGAGGCTCTGCAACGGATGCAGATTCACGCGCAGCGTTGTTTCTGGGTGTACGAGGAGCAAGAATTTCGCCGCGTATCGTGCAGAAGCAGTTGTCGGAACTGGCGCGGCGTGCCGGGCTTCCCGTGCATGTTCACCCGCACAGCCTGCGACACAGCTTCGCCAGCCACCTGCTGCAGTCCGCTCAGGATTTGCGCGCAGTGCAGGAATTGCTGGGCCACGCGAATATCTCGACAACCCAAATCTACACGCGTCTGGACTTTCAGCATCTGGCGCAGGTTTACGACAAGGCCCACCCGCGCGCCGCGCGCAAGCCCGACAAGGCATGACTGAGAGTCCTGCAGTCGGCTGATTTGTACCGTAAGCCCAGTGCGCCGCGCCGGCCACTTGGCGCCTGCCGCCGGGTAGCCGGCAGACACCCCGCTGCTACATCTGCAAACTTTGCTTCAGCACGTAGACCAGCCGCCCCGCATTCCAGCTGAACATTCCCAGGTAACTGGACGCAGGCTGGTCGGCAGGACCAAGAGCATCCGCATAAAGGGTTCCACCCATCAGGACACCACTTTCCCGGGCGATCTGCTGCGCCATCACCGGGTTGCTCATATTTTCAATGAAGACCCCGCTCACACCGGTTTCTCGTGCCAGTTTGATGATGCGCGCGACATCCTGAGCCGAGGGCTCGGACTGGTTGGACAAACCGCTAATAGGGACAAATTCAACCCCGTATGCATCACCGAAATAACCAAAGGCATCGTGCGAGGAAATGACCCGGCGGCGCTCCGGAGGAACGGCCGCAATGGCAGTCCGGACTTCATTATCAAGCGCCTTCATGCGCGCAATGTAGCTGTTGGCGCGGCTCTCATAGTAGCTGGCGTTCCGAGGGTCGGCCTTGGCGAGACCGTCGGCAATATTCCGCGCGTAAATCATGCCGTTGGCCAGATCCTGCCAGGCATGCGGATCCACCTCGCCGTGTTGGTGATCATGGGCTTGCTTACGTCCATGTGCATGATCGTGCTTGCCCTTGCCTTTTCCGGCGGCCTCTTGGTGCGAATCGGCCATGTGCCTAACCTTAACGCCTGCACTGGCCAGGACACTCAACCCCTCGAAGCCGGAGGCCTTGCTCAGCCGCGGCAGCCAGGGTTCGAAGTCGAGGCCATTAAGAACGAGTACCTTGGCGCCCAGCAATGCCTTAGCGTCTTGGGGTTTGGGTTCGAACCCGTGCGAATCGGTATTGGGGCCTACGATGGTGGTGACGCTGACGCGGTCTCCGCCCACTTCCTTGACCATGTCGCCCAGAATCGAGAATGTGGCCACCACGGGCAAAGGCTCACGCGAGACCGCATGAGCCGACCAAGCGCCCAGAACCAGAGCGCTTATCGCCATGCCCAGCCAGCGGCGACGCCTCGCCGAATACGGGTAACTGGAAAAAATCTTGGTGGGTGCCATTAATTGTCTCGTCCGGAAATACGGGATAGGCGCAGGCGTCGGGCACGGGCCTGACGGGCTACCTGCCACAGACCGCCCTGCGTACCAAAAGTCACAGATAGAAAATATACGATTCCTGCGGACAATATAATCGCCGGAGAAGCCGGGACATTGGCGTAATATGAAAGCAATAAACCGACATATGACGCAAAAACTCCGCCAATTGCCGCAAGGGTCATTTGGCCCATTGCACTGGCTGCCCAAAAGCGTGCCGCTGCGGCGGGCAGCATCATGATGCCCACCACCATCAGCGTTCCCAGCACCTGAAACCCGGCTACCAGCGTCATGACTAACAGCAGCAGGAAGGCCATGTGGACAACTGGTCCCATGTTGCTCTCGCTGCGTAGAAAAAGCGGATCAAGGCACTCCATTACCAAGGGCCTGAAGATAAGGGCCATGACTAGTAACGCCAGGCTGGACGTTGCCGAAACCAATATCAGGGCAGCATCATCCAGGCCCAGCACGGTGCCAAACAGCACATGCAGAAGTTCAGTATTGCCACCCTTCAGCGAAATAAGTAGCACCCCCACTCCCAGCGATACCAGATAGAAGGCGGCGAAGCTGGCGTCTTCCCGCTGAGGCGTGAGCCTTGCGACTGCGGCAGCCAGCAGCGCGACCGCCAAACCGGTGACCATGCCCCCCACCGTCATGGCCGTGATGGAAAGGCCCGCAGTCAGAAACCCAACAGCGACTCCGGGCAGAATGGCGTGGGCCATGGCATCGCCCATTAGACTCATGCGGCGCAACACCAGAAACACGCCGAGAGGGCCAGCAGCCATTGCAAGGGCGGATGCCCCAGCCAACGCTCTGCGCATGAAACCGAATTCGACAAATGGCTGATAAAGCGATTCCAGCCCGATCACAGGTAATCCCCAGCACAGAGATGGCGCGCCAGATGCAAGTTTTCTGGCGTAAGAATTTCGCCGGTATCCCCCCAGCCTACGCACTGCCCGGCCAATAGCAGCGTCTGGGGAAAATGGCGGCGCACCAGATCCAGATCGTGAAGAACGACGATCACCGTCTTTCCAGCATGGTTCCAATCCAATAGCAGCTTCATCAGATCTTCAGTGGTGGCGCGATCGACCGCCGAAAAGGGTTCATCCAGCATGTACGTATCGGCGTCATGCAACATGAGCCTTGCGAACAATGCACGCTGCAGTTGCCCACCGGAAAGTGTGGCCAGGGGCCGGCGACCGAAGTCCGACAGCCCGACAGCCTGCAGCGCGTGCTCCAGCCGGTCGCGTTCCGATCTTCCGAATCCTTTCCAGGGCCCCACCCGGCGCCATGCGCCCATTGCGACAAAGTCGTGGGTGCTGATGGGAAAGGTTCTGTCGAAATCACCCTGCTGCGGCATGAAGGCTGGGGCCGAATCACCTGTTAGGCAAATGCGGCCGCTTAGCGGCGTGACCCAGCCCATGATGCCGCGCAAAAGCGTGGACTTTCCCGCCCCGTTCGGGCCCACCAGTGCCGTTAGCGAGCCTCGGGGGAACGTGCCTCCCAAATCGCGTACAGCGACTTTGTCGCGCCAGCCCAGGCTAAGCTCTTCCAGCTCGATAGCGGCGTGTGGCGCTTCTTGGCGCGGATTCGCTGCCATCAGAACCACCCCAGTGCCCAAGCCGTGCACAGCCAGATCGCCGCGACAGCCGCCAGCGCAATCCCCAGCCGCGTTGCGCAAGAGGCAAGCAGTATCGACGCCCGCCGGTCGAAACGCCGGGAAGGTGTGGCCGGGGCAATGGGATTCATGTTGGAAATGACAAGGTTTTCAAGAATCGTTATGTTATAACATGTCTAATCCTTTGACCAATCCGATTCCATCATGACCACCCAGACGTCCTGCGCCCAGGCCCGGGTCGAGGCCAGGCTAGAAATTGCCCACGTCCTCTGCGAATCCCGCGGCAGCCGACTTACGCCCCTGCGAAGGCGCGTACTGGAAATCCTGCTGCAGCAGGGCCGCAGCGTGAAGGCATATGAATTGCTAGAGCTGATTCGCGATGACCAGGCCGGTGCCGCACCACCCACGGTTTATCGCGCCCTGGACTTTCTAGTGGAAGAAGGCTTGGCGCACCGGCTGGATGCCATCAACGCCTGGGCTGCATGCCACGATGCGGGCGGTGAACCGCACGACCTTCTGGTGGTCTGTACAGGATGTGGCTCGGTGGCTGAATTGAGTGACCCAGCTTTGACCCGGCGGCTTGCAGCCAAAGTGGCTGAAGCCGGCTTCAGGCTGTCCGGCCACGAGACGGAACTTAGGGGGTTGTGTAGGGCATGCGAAGGGGGTTTGCCCTAAGCGATACGCTGTGATGTAATCGCAGACTGGATTTTTCCCGGCCGCTAGGCCGGATCAGCGAGAGAAAACAAGCATGAGCCAAGCCGTAAACGTTGGAAAATCGCGTGTTCAGAACATGGTGCCGGTCACCATTCTGACCGGCTTTCTCGGTGCGGGCAAAACCACCCTGTTGAAGCGTATCCTGACCGAATACCACGGCAAGCGCATTGCCGTGATTGAAAACGAGTTCGGGCCGGAAAGCATCGACAACGACCTGCTCATTCAGGATTCCGACGAGGAAATCGTAGAACTGAGCAACGGCTGTGTATGCTGCACCGTGCGTGGCGACCTGATGCGCACGCTCAACGACCTGCGCCTGCGGCGCATGGCAGGAGAGCTGAATTTCGAACGCGTCATTATTGAAACCACGGGTATGGCCAACCCCGGTCCCGTATGCCAGACCTTCTTCATGGATGACGAAATCGCCGACTACTATCGGCTCGATGCTGTCATTACGGTCGTGGACGCCAAGCACGGCATGGAAACCCTTGACCGTCAGGAAGAAGCGCAGAAGCAGGCGGGTTTTGCTGACCGAATTCTCGTCTCCAAAAAAGACCTGGTCACCGAAGACGAATACCAGGCGCTGCGCGCCCGGCTACTGCGCATCAACCCGCGCGCGTCGATTACGCCGGTTCATTTCGGCGAAGCTGATCTGAAGGCACTGCTTGATATCAGCGGGTTCAATCTGAACACCATTCTGGACATCGACCCCGATTTCCTAGCTGAAGAACACCCGGATGCAGCGCACGACCATCATCACCACGATCATCACGATCACGAGGGTGAATGTGGCGAGCACTGCAGCCACGAAGGCCATGGCCACCACCATCATCACCACGCCCACCAAGACGAGATCGGAGCCTTTGTGTTCCGTTCCAATCGGGCTTTCGACCCCGAACGCCTGGAAGAATTCCTCAGCGGCATCATTCAGGTTTACGGGCCCGATCTTCTGCGTTACAAGGGCATTCTTTACCTGAAGGGCATCAATCGTCGGATGCTCTTCCAGGGTGTTCACATGATGATGGGAGCGGAACCTGGCAAACCCTGGCTATCGGGTGAAAAGCCTAATACCAAGATGGTATTCATAGGACGTAAACTGCCCCAAGAAATTTTTACGCGGGGTCTGGAACAATGTCTGGTCTGAGCCGGCGTCCGCAAGAGTCGCGCGTCGCGCACGGGCCTTGACAACACATTAGAAGAAAGAGGATGCACCATGGTTAGTAAAACAGCCAACGTCTTGACTCCGGAACAACTTCCCACGGAAGAAGAGCTCCTGGCCATGCCTGAGTCCGATTACATGAACCCCGTTCAGCTGGCCTTCTTTCGCAATCGTCTGAAAGAGCTCGAACAGGAAATCCTCAATAACGCAGGCGCCACAACTGAAAACCTGCGTGAAACGCAGTTCGTCCCCGACCCGGCCGACCGTGCCACCATCGAGGAAGAACACGCCCTTGAACTGCGCACCCGCGATCGCGAACGCAAGTTGCTGAAGAAAGTTCAACAGGCTATCGCCAGCATTGACTCCGGCGAATATGGCTGGTGCGAAGAAACCGGCGAGCCCATCGGTATCGCGCGCCTGCTGGCTCGTCCCACCGCCACCCTTTCCCTGGAAGCCCAAGAAAGGCGCGAAAAACGTCAGAAGCTGTACGGCGACTAACCTCTATCCTTTTTTCCTGGCGGCGGGTTCCAAACCCGCCGCTTTGCTTCCGGCCCTCCTCTTGAAATAAATGGCGGGCATCCCCATGTGAAGTCTTCAACAGGAAGATTCCATGGAACAATTTCACGCTACCACCATTCTTTGCGTTCGCCGTGGCGACAAGGTCGCATTGGGCGGCGATGGCCAGGTCACGCTGGGCAATATTGTCATCAAGGGTACGGCCCGCAAAATCCGCCGCCTATATCAGGACCGCATCCTGGCCGGCTTCGCCGGCGCAACGGCTGACGCCTTCACACTGCAGGAACGCTTTGAGGCCAAGCTCGAAAAACACCAGGGCAACCTGATGCGTGCAGCTGTCGAGCTCACCAAAGACTGGCGTACCGACCGCGTGCTGCGCCGCCTTGAAGCCATGCTCATCGTGGCTGACAAGGACCACACTCTGGTGCTCACGGGTAACGGAGACGTCCTGGAACCTGAGCACGGCATTGCCGCCATTGGTTCGGGTGGGGCCTATGCCCACTCCGCCGCCCTGGCGTTGCTCCAGAACACCGAGCTTGAACCCGAAGACATCGTGCGCAAATCCCTGGCGATTGCCGGCGATCTCTGCATCTACACCAACCAGAACCACGTCGTCGAAACCCTGTAAGGGCCGACCCCGGGTTCCACTGTCCCCATACCGCCATGTCAGCCATTAACATGACTCCCGGAGAGATCGTCTCCGAACTCGACAAGCATATCGTCGGGCAGCAGCAAGCCAAACGCTCCGTGGCTGTCGCCCTGCGCAACCGCTGGCGCCGTCAACAGGTGCCCGAGCCGCTGCGTCACGAGATTGTGCCTAAGAATATTCTCATGATCGGCCCGACCGGGGTCGGCAAGACGGAAATCGCCCGGCGTCTGGCCAAGCTCGCCAACGCGCCCTTCATCAAAGTTGAAGCCACCAAGTTCACCGAAGTGGGCTATGTAGGCCGTGACGTTGAAACCATCATTCGTGATCTGGTAGACGCTTCGGTGAAGTTGACCCGCGAAGCCGCGATGCGCCGCGTGCGCACCTTGGCTGAGGACGCCGCCGAAGATCGTATTCTCGATGCCCTGGTTCCGCCCGCGCGCAACGCCATGGGGCAACCAGAACGCGAAGAGAACAGCGCACGCCAGACTTTCCGCAAGCGTTTGCGTGAAGGCAAGCTGGACGACATGCAGATCGAGATCGAAGTTGCGCAAACCATGCCACAGATGGAAATCATGGCGCCTCCCGGCATGGAAGAAATGACCGAACAGCTGCGCAGCATGTTCGCCGGTCT
>JAJUJD010000086.1 GCA_029267315.1 Alcaligenaceae bacterium | reverse complement strand
TTCTTCGGGGCTTAGCAATTTGATTGCGCGCTCGATGTCGCCGATAAGACCCTCAAGAAATGGCGTGGCCATGAGTCCGCTCGACGTCCTGACAAGCAGCGGGTCGCCAAAATGCTGCCGAAGGTGGCCCAATCTGATGCTGATGGCCGGTTGACTTAATCCTACTTGGGGTACGGCTGCGGTGATGCTTCGGGCAGACCTGATTTCTTTCAGTAGCAGGAGGTCATAGAGATCCAGCTTTGCAGTTGCTGCCATCCTGGTCACCATTTAAGTTCGCAATGCCAATTATTTGGAATAGTGTATTGCCGCCCTGTCTTCGTCACCAGACAATCGTACTTAACCAGAAGAATGGAGACAATATGCGGCTCTGCAGATTCGACAATGACCGACTGGGCATCGTGGAAGGTGAACATGTTCTGGATGTTACAGTAGCACTGGACGTCATTCCACCCAGCAACTACCCCCTGCCAACGCACGATTTGCTCATTGCAAACCTGGAACAGGTCTGCGCCAGGGCCAGCCAGCTGGCACCGGGCGCCGAACGAAAGCCAATCAGCCAGGTGAAGCTGTTGAGTCCGGTGGCGAATCCCGGGAAGCTTGTCGCTGCTCCGGTCAATTACCTGAAGCACCTCGAAGAAGCCCGAGCCGATTCCGGTATTCACCATAACAGCCAGATCATCGAAATTCAACGTATCGGACTCTTCCTGAAAGCCACTAGTTCCCTGATCGGTCCGGGCGAGCCCGTGGCTCTTCGTCATCTCGACCGCCGAAACGACCACGAGATAGAACTGGCCATTGTTATCGGGAAGTCAGGCACGCGTATTCAAAAGGATCAAGCCTGGAATTACATTGCCGCTTACACAATAGGGCTCGACATGACCGTCCGTGGCCCCGAAGAGCGCAGCCTTCGCAAGTCCGTAGACTCATTCAGTGTTCTGGGTCCGTGGTTGGTTACCGCTGACGAGATAGATGATGCGACCAGTTTGGATTTCGAACTGTCCGTTAACGGCGAGACCCGACAAAAGGCAAACACCCGCGACCTGGTCCTGGGCATTCCGGAACTCATCGAATACGCCTCAAGTTTTTACAGGCTGCACCCCGGAGACGTGATCTACACCGGTACGCCAGAAGGCGTCGGACCCGTCCAACCGGGCGATGTCATCACAGCCGAGTTCGAAAAAATAGGCCGAATGGAAGTATCAGTCACCTCAGCCTGATCCAGAACGGGAGCCCCGCATGGACACAGCCGTTGCAGCAAACACCGCCGTTCGAAAACAGTTTTACGAAAAAATAAGCAGTGACCAGATGACACCGTTGTGGGAGGTCCTGCACAGCCTGGTCACGCCGGTTCCCAAAACCCCGTGCCTGCCGCACGTGTGGAAATGGGACACGTCATATAAATGGTTGCTTGAAGCCGGCACCTTGATTTCGGCGCAAGAAGCCGAGCGCCGCGTGCTGGTGCTCGAAAACCCAGGCTTGCGTGGCCAGACGCGCATCACGCACAGTCTTTATGCGGGGCTTCAATTGATCTTGCCCGGCGAAATCGCGCCCGCTCATCGTCATTCGCAGTCGGCGCTTCGCTTCATCCTGCATGGCTCGGGTGCCTACACGGCCGTCAATGGCGAAAAGGTGTTCATGAACGTGGGTGATTTCGTCATCACTCCATCGTGGACCTTTCACGATCATGGAAATCCCGGCGACCAGCCCATGGTGTGGCTCGATGGGCTTGATGTCCCGATCGTCGAGCTGCTCGACGCGCAATTCATGGAAAAAGGCGAGGAAGAAAGCCAGGAAACGCATATAGAGGTCAATGCGAATTTGGCGGAGTTCGGTAACTCGATGAAGCCTGTCGAATACCGCCCGCGCTCCAAGACCTCGCCCCTGTTCTGGTATCCCTACTCGCGCACTCGCGAGGCGCTCGAAACCATGAAGCAGCATAGCGATATGCACGACTGCTGGGGTTTCAAGCTTCAATATACCAACCCTGTTAACGGCGACTGGGCCATTCCAACCATTGGCACCTTCATGCAGTTGATGCCCAAGTCTTTCAAAGGCAAACCCTATCGCTCGACGGACTCAACGGTCTATGTGGTCGTTGAAGGCAATGGCATGTGTGTCGTAGGCGATTCCGTCCTCGAATTCGGCCCCAAAGACGTATTGGTTTGCCCATCATGGATGCCCCACAAGTTCGAAATCAGCGACCGCAGCGACGCGGTGGTGTTCAGCTACTCAGATCGACCCGTGCAGCAGGCATTCGACCTCTGGCGTGAGCAGTTCGGCTGACACCGTACCGCCTGAAGCGGCCGTACCTTTTTTGCATGGCACCTTGAACGCCATCGGGACGTGATCGCCCCCAATCACATTTCCCGCCCGGAGACATCTATGGATACACAGGCATCTTTACCTTTTGTTATTGCCGGAGGAGGCATCGGAGGGCTGTGTGCAGCCTTGGCGCTGACACGCAAGGGATTCACAGTCAAGGTTCTGGAGCGCGCGCCAGAAGTTGGCGAAATTGGGTATGGAATCCAGATAGCGCCCAACGGGCACGCCATACTGGATCGCCTGGGCGTCATGGAACGCATGGAGCCGCAGGTGTTTTACCCTGACGCCCTCGTACTGGTCGACGCGGTCGACACAAACGAAATCGCGCGCATCGATCTTGGCGCGAGCTTTCAGGAGCGGTACAAATATCGCTACTTCGTCGTGCACCGGCGCGACCTGCACGCGGCGCTCATCGAAGCGTGTCGCGAACAAAGCGGGTTCAGCTTTGAAGAGGGTGAAGTCGACTCTTACCAGAACCACCCGGACGGTGTCACCGTGACATGCACTAATGGCAAGACGGTGGAAGGGCGCGGCATGATCGGTGTAGAGGGCCTTCGGTCCAAAACCCGCGCCCGCATCGTACAGGACGGCGGACCGCGTAACACAGGCCATGTAGTGTATCGGGGCCTCGTACCCATCGAAGACATCGTGAACCAGCGATATGTGAATTCGATGGTGATGTACGCAGGTCCGGGATGCCACCTGGTGCAGTACCGCCTGCGTGGTGGTACTGTCATGAACAACGTCGCCACGTTTGAAAGCCCTGCCTTCAAGCAGTGGAAGCATGATTACGGCGGTGTCGACGAGCTCAAGAACGCATACGCCGAATGCGCTGCAGAAGTGCAGGATCTGCTCAAATATTTTTCGCTGGACAAGAACTGGCTGTTGCACGACCTTCTGCCGGCAAGCAACTGGACAGACGGGAACGTCACCCTGCTGGGAGACGCTGCGCACGCAACGCTTCAGTACCTGGCCCAGGGTGCAATCATGGCCATGGAAGACGCCGTCGTGCTGGCTGACGCCCTCGAACGTCAGCCACGCAATGTCAATGCGGCCTTTCTCGACTATCAAAGCCGCCGCCTGAACCGCACGGCGCGCGTTGTAACCACCGCTCGTCTCTTCGGGGCCATCATGCATGCCAGAAGCGGCGAACGGCTCTTGCGTAACGAGCTGGCCCAAAGACGTAATCCAAATGTCCCCTGGGAACTCGACTGGTTGTACCGGGGCCTGGAAGTAGAGGAAAAAGTCTTCTGAACCTGCACCCGATGTCGTCTATTTCCCGCTGTCGTCTTTTTTTTGCAATGCCCCTGATTAACCGAGGTACACCCTGATGTAGCAGCATTCAATCCAACAAAAAATACCGGAGACAAACGCCATGAACAAAAGGCAATTTTTACGCACCTCACTGTGCGCAATTTCCCTTATGGCCGCAGGGCTTCATGTGCCTGCCATACACGCGGCTGAACAACCTTTCAAAGTGGGCCTGGTTGTACCCATGACCGGGGCGTTCGCCTCAACGGGACGACAGCTTCATTCGGCCGTACAGGCCTACATGAAGGATCACGGCGACGTCGTTGCCGGCCGCAAGATCCAGGTCATTTTGAAAGATGACGGCGGAGTCGCCGCCAACTCACGAAAATTGGCTCAAGAACTGATTGTGAACGACGGCGTTGACGTCATCGCCGGCTTCGGACTGACCCCCATCACACTGGCAGTAGCACCGGTTGCCACACAGTCGGAGACACCCATGGTGCTCATGGCCGCCCAGACTCAGGCCAATACCGAGGCATCTCCTTTCATGGTGCGCTCCAGCGGCACCATTACCCAGGTCACGTCGGGTATTGCCCAATGGGCCGTCGACAACAACATCAAGACGGCCGTTACGCTGGTGCCCGACTACGCACCCGGGTATGAGTCCGAAGAAGCCTTCAAGAAATACTTCCTGGAAGCGGGCGGCAAGATACTCGAAGAAATTCGCGTGCCCATGCGCAACCCCGACTTCGCGCCTTTCCTGCAGCGCGTCCTTGATGTCAAACCCGACGCTCTTTTCGTGATGTTGCCTTCCGGTCCCGGCGCTGCCTTGCTCAAGCAGTATGGTCAACGCGGGCTGGCCGACGCGGGAATCCGCCTGATCGGTCATGGTGCGATTACCGACGATGACAACCTGAACCAGGCCGGAGACGCCGCGCTGGGCGTCATCACCTCCGACTACTATGCGACCGCGCACGACTCCGAAAAGAATCGCAAGTTCATCGAAACCTACAAGAGCATCGACAATACCAGTCGCCCCAATTTCTTTGGCGTAGCAGGCTACGACGGCATGCACCTGATCTACGCCGCGCTAGAAGCCACAGATGGCAAGGGCAAGGGCATGGCACTGGTTGACGCCATGAAGAACCTTTCATTCGAGAGCCCGCGTGGACAGGTCACGGTTGACCCGGAAACACGAGATTTCATCCAGAACATCTACATGCGAAAAGTGGAAAAGGTCGGCGATGAATATCAGAACGTCGAGTTCGACGTCATTGAGCGCGTCAATGCTCGAGGCGAAGCCAAGTAATGCTGACCATATTATTTGACGGCGTCGCCTATGGGATGCTGCTGTTCATCTTGGCGATAGGCCTGTCCGTCACGCTGGGGTTGATGAACTTCATCAATCTCGCGCACGGCGCCTTCGCCATGGCGGGCGGGTACGTTACCGTGCTTCTCATGCAGCACGCAGGCGTGCCCTTCCTGCTATGCATTCCCATTGCGTTTGTTGTTACGGCTTTGCTGGGTGCTGTTCTTGAACGCACCCTGTATCGGCCGATGTATGCAAAATCAGCGCTCGACCAGGTGTTGTTCTCGATAGGACTGGCGTTCATGGCCATGACTATCGTCGACTACACCATAGGATCAAGCGAACAGATCATCCAATTGCCCCAATGGCTACGTGGCCGCAGCCAGATCCAGTTCGGCGACCAGGTGCTAAGCATGGGCCATTACCGGCTGCTGATCATTGCAGTGTGCATTGCACTGACCATTTTGCTGCAGTTCATCCTTACTCGCACGCGCTTCGGCAGCCGCCTTCGCGCCGCCGTCGACGATCAGCGTGTAGCAGACGGCCTCGGCATCAATGTCAACGTCATCTTCTTCTCGACATTTGCCGTGGGTTCCGGACTGGCCGGAGTCGGGGGAGCAATGGGGGCCGAAGTGCTGGGTCTGGATCCGACCTTTCCTTTCAAGTTCATGATCTATTTCTTGATTGTTGTCGCGCTGGGAGGAACCTCATCCCTTACGGGTCCGCTGCTGGCTGCCCTGATCCTGGGTATTGCTGATGTCGCCGGCAAGTACTACATGCCCAAGCTCGGCTCCTTCATTGTCTACACCGTCATGATCGTGATTTTGCTATGGAGACCGGACGGACTATTCGTGAAAAGAGGTGCCAAATGACCTCAGTCGTTCACAACGCGCTTTTGCAGCGTGCGCGCATAAAGCCGTGGGAGCCTGTCATCTGGCTGGCTCCCTTCGCCTTCGTGGCACTATTTCCCAACATGGCATTTTTGGTGAACCAGATGGCGATCATGGCACTGTTTGCCATCTCGCTTGATCTCGTACTTGGCTACGCGGGAATCATGTCGCTGGGGCATGCGGCCTTCTTCGGCCTTGGAGCCTTCGCTGCGGGACTCTTCGCCAAGTTTGTCATGCCCGAACCCATTGTCGGGCTCGTCTTCGCCATGGGCGTCGGGGCTATTTCTGCCTATATCTGCAGCTACACCGTGCTTCGAGGCAGTGCCCTGACGGTGGTCATGGTCACCCTGGGGGTGTCGCTGATACTGCTCGAGCTGGGCAATTACATGACCTGGCTTACCGGGGGCGCCGACGGTCTGCAAGGCGTTGATATGGCACCGGTCCTGGGGCTGTTTCCGTTTACCTTCGACGGTGTAACCGCCGCGTACTACTCGCTCGTGGTCCTGGCCGTTCTTCTGGTGGTCTACCGCCGAATCGTCAATTCGCCATTCGGCACCAGCCTGCGTCTGATCCGTGACAATCGGCTGCGCGCTGCCTCCATAGGCATCAACACCGACAGCCGGGTCAAGCTGGCCTACACCCTAGCAGGCGCCATTGCCGCCGCAGCGGGTGCCGTCCAAACCCACAGCATGAACTTCAGTTCGCTTGATGCCTTCGCATTTGAGCGGTCGGCCGATGTGCTGCTGATGGTGGTTATCGGTGGCACGGCGTGGATCTACGGCGGCGTTATCGGAGCCGTGGTGTTCACGGGCCTCCATCACGTGCTGTCCGATCTGACACCCCAATTCTGGACCTTCTGGGTAGGTTTGTTCCTGGTGGTGCTGATGCGTGTCGGACGAGACCGTCTTGTGCGGCCCTGGACCTGGTTCAAGGGAGGGTCTCATGGCTGAAGAACTATACGCTTTGTCGGCCAAGAACCTGACCAAGAAATTCGGTGGTCTGATAGCCACCAACAACGTTTCGCTGAACCTCGTCAAAGGCGCACGACATGCCTTGATTGGCCCAAACGGTGCGGGCAAGACGACTTTCGTCAATTTATTGACGGGTGTCCTGCGACCATCCAGCGGCACCATCCATCTTGAAGGCCAGGACATCACCTCGCTTCCGGTGCATAAACGCTCCGCTCGGGGCTTGGTGCGGACCTTCCAGATCAACCAGCTTTTTGAAACCCTCACACCGTTAGAAACTCTGACAGCCGTCATCGGCGAGCGTCGCGGCCTCGGAAGAAAGTTGTGGAGCGTTCTGGGTGCAGATCGGAGCATTGCCGACCGTTGCCACGCATTGCTTGAGCAGTTTCACCTGATGAATGTCATGAACCAGCCTACCAGTCAGTTGCCATATGGCAAGCGCCGCCAGCTGGAAATCGCTATCGCGCTGGCTTGTGAGCCTCGAGTGCTGCTGCTGGATGAGCCGGTAGCCGGGGTGCCGGCGAGCGAGCGCAGCGAGCTCCTTGCAATTATCGACGCACTGCCCAAGGAGATGACGATACTGCTCATCGAACATGACATGGACCTGGTCTTCAGCTTTGCCACGCGCATGACGGTTCTGGTAAACGGGGCCCCGTTGATGGAGGCCGATCCGCGTACGGTTTCCAATGACCCACGTGTCAGAGAGGTCTACCTTGGCCACGGGCACCAAGGCATCGATCCATTGCTCGAAGAGGTCTGTTATGGCTGACTTGTTGCAAATTGACAAGCTGCGCGCCGGCTACGCCGACTCGGTTGTACTTGATGACATCTCCTTATCTCTGGCGCAAGGCCAGACACTCGCTCTGCTCGGCCGCAACGGCACGGGCAAGACGACATTGATCAATACCGTGGTCGGTGTTACGCGCCGGCATCAGGGGTCAATACATCTGTCCGGCCAACCGTTGGAACAGCTTGCTCCCCACGTGCGCGCTCAGGCCGGCATCGGCTGGGTTCCGCAAGAACGGAACATCTTCAAGTCGCTGACCGTCCACGAGAACCTCACTGCGGTGGCACGTCCCGGAGCCTGGACGCCTGCCAAGGTGTATGAAACCTTTCCGCGACTTGCCGAGCGCAAGGGGAATATGGGCACGCAGCTTTCCGGGGGCGAGCAGCAAATGCTGGCCATCGGCCGCGCTCTGGTGCTGAATCCGCGCTTATTGCTGCTGGATGAACCCACCGAGGGACTCGCCCCAATTCTCGTCGAAGAGGTGTTGAAAGGCGTCGTCAACGTGACACGCAACGAAGGTTTGAGCGTCATTATCGTAGAACAACATCCCCAACTGATTCTGGCGATATCGCACAGTGCGGTCATCCTCGATCGCGGCACCATCGTTCATCATGGGCCGGCCGCGCAACTGCGCGAGGACCAGACACTATTGAACCGCTGGCTGGGTGTAAGCAGCTAGACGTACAAATACAGGAGACAAGTCATGTTCATCAAAAACACCTGGTATGTGGCCGGATTCGAAAAGGAGTTTGGCGAATCTTTCATATCACGTCGCATACTCGACCTTCCACTGGTGCTGTATCGCACCTCTGACGGCCGCTATGTAGCCATGGACGACTGCTGCCCGCATCGCCTTCTGCCCCTTTCCAAAGGCAAGCGCGTCGGCGACGAAATGCAGTGCGGCTATCACGGCATGTGCTTTTCTGCCGACGGCGAATGCACACACGTTCCCGGACAGACAAACATCCCCTCTGCCGCGCGCGTCGCTACCTACCCTATCGAGGCTCGGCACGGCTTTGTATGGATCTGGATGGGCGAAGCAGATCTTGCCGACTCCGCACTGATTCCTGATGTGCACTGGCACAACAGCCCCGAATGGAAATCCTCGCAAGGCTATCACCACATCGAAGCAAACTACACATTACTCAACGACAACCTGCTGGACCTGAGTCACGAAACCTACGTACACAGCCGAACCATTGGCAACGACGAGGAAGAGTCCATCGCAGCGTACGCAGCCAAGACGACTGTGGAACACGACTGTCTGGTACGAGCTCACCGCGAGATGCCAAATATCGAAGCGCCGCCCTTCTTCGCCTTGGTGATAGGCCGGCCCTGTCGCATCAACCGCTGGCAATCTGCCATACATCTTGTACCGTCCATCAACCTGACGGTTGTCGGTGTACATCCGGTAGAAGAAGAACGTGCCGATGCCCGCATCGGTCACGTGCTGCACCTGCTCACCCCTGAATCACCGGGCAGTACCCATTATTTCTGGGCCTTTGTGCGGAACTACCGGCTCGACGACGAAGAATTGACGGAAGGCATACGCAAGGCCTCGGCAGCGACCTTCGACGAAGACAAACAGATACTCGAATGTCAGCAGAAGCAAATGGAGCGTCTGAACAGCAAAGTGCCGCAAGTGGCCATCAAGCTGGACGAAGCCCCAATTCGTGCCCGCCGACTGCTCGAGCAGCGGCTTGAGCACGAGGCCCGTAACCCCAGGCATGTCATGGCGCCACCACCGCTTGTTCCCCAGCACTCGTTTGCAATCCTGGAAGAAGTCTAGTGGATCGAAATCGCCGACCCGTGGCACTCATTGCAAAACAGGCGCATATTCTTATGGATCAATGACATGAATTTAGACAGGCAGACCCTCGAGCAGCTGGCACCGACCGGCATCCTGCGGGCCGCACTCAACCTGGGCAATCCCCTGCTGGTTCAGAAAGATGCAGCGACGGGCACGCTGGGCGGCGTCACCGTCGATATGGCTCACGACATTGCGAACATCCTGGGCGTCGAGGTCGAATTCCTGGAGTTTGATACGGCCGGCAAGGTGTCGCAACTGGCCATGCAAAATGTCTGGGACGTGGCGTTTCTTGCCATCGACCCTAAGCGTGCGGTCGACATCGTCTACTCCGAACCTTATGTGCATATCGAGGGTACGTATCTCGTCGGTGAGTCTTCGCCAATCCAAACCCTCGACGATGTCGACAAACCAGGAGTACGGGTGGCCGTGGGTGAAGGAACCGCCTACGACCTGTTTCTGACACGCTACCTCAAGCAGGCAGAGATCGTGCGCTTCGAAACCTCTGAATCATCGTTGAACGAGTTCTCCGCCCTGGGTATCGAGGTGGCGGCGGGCATCAGGCAGCCGCTCGAGCAATTCGCCCGGGCGAATCCCGGTTTTCGCGTACTGGATGGGTATTTCACCTTGATCAAGCAAGCAGTCGGCTGCCCGCGCGAAAGGCCCAAGGCTGCAGAGTTTTTGCACAGCTATGTCGAACACGCCAAGCGGACCGGCATGATCGCCGCGGGCTTTGAACGCAGCGGCCAGCCTCCCCTTTTTATTCCCACGTGAACCGGAAAGGTGGATTCAGCTCTCCCCGACATTAAGTGATCAATCAGACAACGCAGACAGTATTCAGGAGCCTGGAATGGCAGCAAGACGCAGCGACCGCCCCGAAGCCGGCAATGCCAGGCTGGATGATGGTGCACTCATTCACTATCAGCATTACCGGCACAGTTCCTCCGACAAGTGCCTGCTCCTGGTGCACTCACTGGCCCAAGACCATCAGTTCTGGCGGTTGGTTGCGCCGGCCCTCGCCGAAAAAGCGTCAGTCGTCGCTATTGATTTACGTGGGCACGGCCAGTCCAGCAAGTCGGCGGGGCCCTACAGTATCGCGCTCTTTGCCCAAGACCTGAAGAAAGTAGTAGATCAGCTTGGCTATTCCGGGGTGGTGGTGGCCGGAGCATCACTTGGTGGCTGCGTCGCCTTGCAGTTTGCGCTGGATTACCCAGAGCAAACCGTCGCGCTCGGCTTGATTGACACCACTTCCTGGTACGGCGACACGGCGTCTGAAGATTGGCAAAAACGGGCCGAAAAGGCCAAAACTGACGGCCTGGACGCGATGGTGCAGTTTCAGGCCTCGCGGTGGTTCAGTGAATCGTTCCGCTCCGAACATCCAGACGAGGTCGCACAGTGTGTTTCCACGTTCCTGTCCAATGATCTGGAGGCGTACGCAGCAACATGTCTGGCGCTGGGCAGCTTCAACGCCAGTTCCCGGCTGCAGCAGATCAAGGTGCCCACCGCGATTGTCGTGGGCGCTGACGACTATGCCACTCCCGTTGCCATGGCCGAATACATGCATGAATCCATCTCGGGGTCCACACTGACTGTCATTCCCGACGCCTGTCACCTGACCCCTGTCGAGGCACCCACCGTGATTATTGACGCACTGAGCAAGCTGATCAGTAAGGCGGGATAACACTGCGCGCACGCCTCACCACAATAATCGAGGAGACTAGGAGTGATCCCATTTGAATACCTGATGCCGGCGACGCTGGAAGAAGCGATCAGTCGCCTGGATCCAGAAGATCCGAATATCCGTCCTGTGGGCGGGGGCACGGCTGTCATGCTTATGATGAAAGCCGGCGTGCTTCGACCCACACGCCTGGTCAGCCTGCAGCGCATCGAAGATCGCCATCGCCAGATCGAGGTCGATGAACAAGGCGCCCTGCACATAGGTGGCCTGGCGACGCTTTCGTCGCTAGAACATTCGCCGGTAATCAAAAAGGGCTGGCCCGTACTGACACGAACCTTCCGATCGCTGTCCAATGTACGCGTTCGTAATGTCGCCACCCTGGGAGGCAACCTGGCGCACGCCGATCCACATATGGATATGCCGCCGGTTCTTACTGCGCTGGGTGCGCGGGTAGTGGCCACCGGCCCATCCGGCAACCGCGAGATACCCGTCGAAGATTTATGCGTGGGGTATTACGAGACCGTACTTGCGCGTAACGAGCTCATCTCCAAAATCATCGTACCCCCGATGAACGATGCGCAGGCGGTGTATTTCAAGGTAACGACGCGTGCCGCCCACGATTGGCCCGCACTGGGCCTGGCAGTTTCCCTGACTCGTAGTGGCGAAGCCATACAGTCAGCCAGCATAGTCATTGGCGCGGCTACTGATCGCCCTACCCGCCTACAGCAGGCCGAGACCATGCTGGCGGGCCAGATACCGACCGACCAGCGACTCGAGCAGGCAGGCCTGGCCGCCTCGGCTGCCCTGGACATTGTCGGCGACCAGCACGGATCAGCCGACTACAAGAAACATCTGCTGGGCGTCTACCTGGGCCGCGCAGTGCGTGCGGCAATGAATACGACCAACGAGGCTGGCCATGAAGCTCACTGATCTGAATACCGAAACCGCAGAGTGGAAGCATCTTAAAAAATCCCGCCCTCGCGTGGAATCGCCTTCCAAGGTCACTGGCCGCGCCGAGTACATACATAACCTGGTACTGCCCGGCATGCTTCAT
>JAJUJD010000180.1 GCA_029267315.1 Alcaligenaceae bacterium | reverse complement strand
CTCGGCGGCGCACGATTCCGACACCAATCGAAACTACGTCAAGGCGTGGCAAGATGCCTACGGAAAGGCTGAACAGCCCAACTGGTACGGCACGGGTGCCTGGGACGGCATGGCCGCCATTTACTACACCATCGAAAAGCTCGGCGGCAAGATCGACCCCGATAAAGCAATAGAAACGCTCAAGACTTTCAAGACCGAAAGTCCGCGGGGGCCGATATCCGTCGATGAGAACCGCGACATTGTCCAGAATATCTACATTCGCCGTGTCGAGAAAGTTGATGGCCGACTCGCCAACGTCGAATTTGAAACCATCCCCAATGTGAGTACAGTGCAATGAAGCGGGCCCTGGACGCGCCGGCCTGGGCGGCACTGGATACCTCCGCCCTGACTAACGGGTTTGACGACTACGACATCGATTCGCGAACCCCGAATGCTATCGGGATATTGGCAGAGTTTCAGCGACGAAGCGAGGACGCCCGCGAGAAACCGGGTTTGTGCCTGAGCACGGTGTCTTATGGGTCGGATCCCTTGGCAGTGGCCGACGTATTCACTCCGGAACAGGGGCCGATCCGCGGCAGTATCGTCTTCGTTCATGGTGGCTACTGGAAGGGCAAGAGTCGTCCCAACCGTGCGTTTCTTGCTCCTGCCTGGGTGGATGCCGGCGTGCAGTGGGTGAACCTGGGTTATCCTGTTGCACCCGACATGCCCATGCCGGAAATTGCTCGTCATATCGGCGGTGCCTTGCGCCGTATCGTTGACGGCGAATCTCCCTTCGACATGATTCAAGGGCCTGTTGTACTTACGGGCAACAGCGCGGGGGCGCATTTGCTTGCCAATGCCCTGGCTCACGACCTGCCTGTGATGACCAGAAAGAAAATACTGGGGAGCCTGCTGCTTAGCGGCTTATACGATCTGCGACCTTTGCTTGCCACGCCGGCAAACGAATGGATGCGTCTGGACGACGAACAGGCGTTCCGGTTGAGTCCCTTGTGTCATTCGCCACCCAAGGTACGCGCCCCAATCGTTGTTTCTGTGGGCTCGGAAGAGCCGGACGCGTTCATTGCCCAGTCGCGGGCGTATGCGCAGTCCATGCTCGGTTATGCCGCTGTCCATTATCACGAAGCGCCTGGCTTGAATCATATGACCATGATCGGAGCCCTCGACAGCCCGACGTCTCCGCTGGGTCGCTTCATGGCCGAATGGCTGGGAGTCGGGCGTTAATGCTGATCAATGGCATAGCGGTGCTGCTGGATGGCCTTGCATATGGGGCCTTGCTGTTCCTGATGTCGGTCGGCTTGTCCATCACACTTGGTCTGATGGGTTTCGTAAATCTTGCCCACATGGCTATCGCCATGCTGGGGGGCTACGCGCTGATCAGCGGCATGTCCATGTTGGGTTGGTCCTTCTTCCCGGCGTTGGTACTGGCAGTAGTGCTGACGAGTGTCTTTGGTGTCGTGCTGGAGCGTGGACTGTTCCGCTTCGTGTATGGAGCTCCGCCCCTGGCGCAAGTGCTGCTGACTGTAGGTGCGCTCTTCATGATTGCCGCGGCGGTTACCTATATTTGGGGGCCTGGCCTGCAGGCGGTGATGATTCCGCAGTTCCTCGAGGGCCGTCTCACCATGGGCCCGTTCGGATTTTCTCGTTATCGGCTGTTCCTGCTGGTGGTGGGGGTGCTGGTCCTGGCTCTGTTGCATATCGGTATGGTGCGTACACGGTTTGGTGCGATGGTACGGGCCTCGGTAGATGATCAGGACGTGGCCCGAAATCTGGGCATCCCCGTTGATCGAGTCTTCATGGGGGCGTTTGCCGTTGGCTCGGCACTGGCCGCCCTGGGTGGCGCGCTTAGCGTTCAGGCGATGGGGCTGGACCCGAGCTTTGGGCTCAAGTACCTTGTGTTGGCCTTGCTCGTCGTGGTGTTGGGCGGGCCGGGCTCCATTTCCGGCACCTTCCTGTCGTCCATGCTGGTGGGCATTGTCATGATTGCAGGAGCCTTTTACGTGCCCGCAATGGGCGCCTTCGTCATCTATCTGCTGATGATTGTTGTTCTCACTTTCCGACCCACCGGGCTAAGCAGTACCCGGCGGAGGCATTCATGATCAGCGGTCTGCACTACCTTCGGCAGCGGCGGCGCTGGCACTGGGCCGAAATCCTTTTCTGGCTACTTGTTCCGGCAGCATGGTTCATTTTTCCAGGGTATCTGGTACTGGGCACACAGGTGCTCATTGCAGCACTGTTTGCGCTGTCGCTGGACCTGGTGATGGGCTATGCAGGGATTGTCACGCTTGGCCATGCTGCATTCTTTGGTATTGGTGCGTACACCGCGGGCAAGCTCGGACAGCAAGGCTGGACCGAGCCGCTTACGGGTTTGCTGATAGCCGGTGCCGCTGCCGCGTTTGTTGCCGCCATCACGGCTCGCCTGGTGTGCCGCGGAAACGACCTGAGCCGGCTCATGATCACCCTGGGCCTGGGCATGCTGTTTTATGAAGTCGCGAACAAGGCGGCCAGCATAACGGGCGGGTTGGACGGGCTGCTCGACATTGTGATATCACCGATTTTCGGTGTCTTTGAATTCGACATGTGGGGTCGAACCGCATACGTATACTGCGCGGTCTGTCTGTTTCTGGGTTTCCTGCTGGCCAGGCACCTGGTGCGTCAGCCATTCGGACTTGCACTTCATGCGGTGCGGCAAAACCCCGTCCGGTCGGATGCCATCGGCATCGACAACACTCGGGCCCTGGCACGCATATATGTGCTTTCTGCAGCCATGGCCGGAGTAGCCGGCGCGTTGCTGGCGCAGACCAGTCAGTTTGTTGCCATTGATGTGCTGTCCTTTCAGCGAAGCGCGGATGTGGCTACCATGCTGATTATTGGTGGGCTGGGACAGTTGTACGGTGGTCTGGTCGGCGCTACCGGTTTTCTGGTGGCGCAAGACGCCCTCGTCAGTGTGAACCCGGTGTATTGGCAGTTTTGGCTTGGCCTGGTCCTGGTCCTTGTTGTGCTGTTCGTCCGAGGTGGTGTGGTGGCGATGGCCCGACGCCTCGCGCAACGGATTGGCCGGTACATGCGGAAAGGTCGGGCATGAGCACCTTGAACAATGGCTCGCCGGTGGTGCTCGAAACGCGCAAGCTGTGTCTGAGTTTCGGGGCGCTGAAGGTGACGCGCGAAGTCGACTTCCAGCTTAGGTCAGGTGAGCGTCACGCGCTCATTGGCTCAAACGGTGCCGGTAAAAGTACGCTGGTCAACTTGCTCGCCGGTGTGTTGCAGCCTCACTCGGGCGATATTCTTCTTCATGGCGAACGCATCAATAAGCTGGCGCCATTTCAGCGAGTCCGGCGTGGGCTCGTGCGCACCTTTCAGATCAGCGCCTTGTTCGGCGAAATGACACCGCTCGATGCCGTGGCATTGGCCGTATGCCAGGCAAAGGGCGCAGGGCTGTCCTTTTTGCGAGCTTCTGCCGTGCACGCCGAAGCAATAGATGAAGCTGCCGAACTGCTTTGTACCGTTGGCCTGGTCGACCATATCCACGACGAGACAAGGTTTATGGCCTATGGTCACCAGCGCTTGCTTGAGATCGCGCTTGCATTGGCGTGTCGGCCTAAAGTGCTGCTGCTTGACGAGCCCGCGGCAGGAGTTCCGCTTGCCGAAAGCCGACGCTTGTTTCAGACACTGGCCGAGCTGCCAAGCGATCTTTCCATTCTGCTTATCGAGCACGACATGAAACTCGTCTTTCAGTTTGCCACCCGTATTTCCGTGCTGGCTGAAGGTGCCTTGCTGGCGCAGGGCACGCCCGAGCAAATCGCCCAAGACGAGCGTGTTCGCCAGAGTTATTTGGGGCATAAGCATGAGTGAGATCCTGTCTCTGCAGGGCGTGACTGCCGGCTATGGAGATGCTGTCATTATCGAGGATATCTCTCTGGCCGTAGAGCAGGGCGCGAGCCTGGCGGTTCTGGGCAGGAACGGCGTCGGAAAGACAACCCTGCTGCGAACCCTGCTGGGGGCTACCCGCCAGTTTCGAGGTGATATCCAATGGCGCGGCAAATCCCTGGCGTCAGTCGATTCCGTTCAGCGTGCAAGGTTGGGCATGGGATGGGTGCCACAACAACGCGGTGTGTTCCGCTCGCTGACGGTTGAAGAAAACCTGTCCGTGGTTGCGCGGCCCGGGTTTTGGAGCCACGAAACTGTTTGGAAATTGTTCCCTCGCCTGAAAGAGCGAAAGTACCACTATGGCGATCAGTTGTCTGGGGGCGAGCAACAAATGCTGGCCATCGGCCGGGCGTTGATGACCAACCCCGAACTGCTGCTGCTGGATGAGCCATTGGAAGGACTGGCTCCGCTCGTGGCAGAAGAAGTGGAAATCGCCGTAGGGAAGATGATAGGTGAGGGCACTGTGACCGCGATCGTCGTAGAACAACATCCGATCGTCGCGCTCAAGATGACCTCGCAGGCGATTGTCCTGGAGCGGGGGCGAATCTGTCATAGCGCAGCGAGCGACGTGCTGGCGGCCGACGAAGCCTTGCTGGATTCGATGTTGGGCGTGGCGTAGCGGTGTAATTTAGAGCGCGGGATGCCCAGATTTTGAAACCAACAACCCTGGTTTCCGAATAGAAAAATAGAAACTCGGGACGAAAAAAAAGCACCTACCGAAGTAGATGCTTTCTTTTGAATTCTTTGGCGGAGCGGACGGGACTCGAACCCGCGACCCCCGGCGTGACAGGTCCGTTATCGAAGTCAATGTTTATGCGGGTTTCGAGCCAAATCGTATTCCAAAAAGTGTCAAAAACGTGTCGATTTCATGCGGGTTTGCAGACTTTTATTCCAAATTTTTGACTCGAAACCTTGGGCCCAGCCCTAGGCAGGCTCAAGTACGCGCATCTCAATGTGCAGTCCAGCGGCAGCGGCCATATTGACCAGTGCATCAAGACCAAAAACATTGATTTTTCCACGCATCAGGTCAGAGACGCGGGGCTGGGTCACGCCAAAAATCTTGGCGGCTTCGGCCTGGCTCATCTTGGCGTGGACTATGTGGTGCCTAAGCGCCGTCATCAGGGTTGAACGAAGCTTCATGTTTTCCGCGACTTCCTGAGTGTCTTCGATGGCATCCCAGATGCTGGCAAATCGTTGGTTGCTCATTTGCTTAGTTCCTGCAATAGGTCTCGATAACGTTTCGAGGCCAGATCTATATCCGCCTTGTTGGTTTTCTGCGTCTTTTTCTGAAAGCAGTGGATCACATAGACGGCATCGGCGAACTTGGCGATGTAGATGACCCTGAAAGCGCCGTCACTATCGCGAACGCGGATTTCTCTGACACCTTGGCCCACTGTGTTCATAGGCTTCCAGTCATCCGGATCCAAACCGTTTTGCACCTGATCGATCTGGTAACCCGCTTCGCGCTTGGCAGAGGGTGGGAAGGCGCGAAGATCATCAAGTGAGGTTCCGAGGAACTCGACAGGCTTGGATGGCGGCATGCGAGATTTATACAATATTTTGTATGTTCTGGCAAGCTCAATGCCATCTCTTTACTGTCGTAGCGGCTGCTGGCTCAAAGATAGGCAGGGAGCGTTCTCTAAGGGGAAGCCCTTGGGAAAGAACCCGCTACCTATCGCAGGCATGTACGGGCCCAGAAACGTCGTTTTTTGTGCATCTGGAGTACGTTTTGCGTTCCCCGGCTGAACCCGCACTAGCGACCGGTCGTTTTCGACCCAATGCGGTCCTTGTAAGTCGCCTACTACGCGTCCGGATGTATCCGATTTTGAGCAAATGGTGGATACGGCTTAACGAGGCTAGCCGGTACTTAATACCCGTCGATGTGCAAAGCCAGTAAGTGTACGCCCAGTACCGTCTAGCGCTCTCGTTGAAGCCTCATCAAAATAAGTGTCCATTAGTTTTGGTAAATGGACACTTATTTTAATGAGCGAATTCTCTGCTTCTCTCGCACCTGTGCCGAGTGGCT
>JAJUJD010000022.1 GCA_029267315.1 Alcaligenaceae bacterium | reverse complement strand
GTCAACCGCTGCCTAGCTCAGCACGCAAACTGTGCAGAACGGGCTCTGTTTCCGGCAGGACGCCATGCCAGATTTCAAAGCTGGCAGCTGCCTGGCCCACCAACATGCCCAGCCCATCTGCAATTCGTGCCGCGCCTTGCTCCCGGGCGCGCTCCATGAAAGCGGTAGGGCGGGCGGCGTACACCATGTCGTAAGCCAGTGCTTGCGGCGCATAAATATCGGCGGGCAGTTGCGGCACCTGGCCTGACAGACTGCCTGAGGTCGCATTGACGACAATGTTCCAGCCTGGCCCCGCCGTGTCCAGGGCGCCGCATGAAAGTTGCGCGGCGTATTGGGGAAGGCCGGCGGTGAACTCGGCATGCAGCTCTACGGCTCGGTCAGGACTACGATTCACAATCCGTAAATGAGTGCAGCCCGCTTCCAGCAGAGGCAGCAGTACCCCTCTTGCGGCACCGCCGGCGCCGACCAGCAGTATGCGTTGCCCGGCCGGGTCATGCCCCAGGCGTCGCAGGTCGGCCAACAGGCCCACACCGTCGGTATTGCAACCGTGCAGTGCGGCATCTTGCATCCATAGCGTATTGACGGCGCCAGCCAGTTCGGCGCGCCGACTCAGATTGCTGCGCGCCAGCCGGAATGCTTCTTCCTTGAACGGCACGGTGACGTTCAAGCCGCGTCCATCCTGGGCGAAAAAGGCCGTGATACAGCCGACGAAATCATCCAACGGCGCGAGCAGGCGCTCATAGCTCAGCTCAATACCGCATTGCTGCGCGAAAGCTTGGTGTATGGCCGGAGATCGACTGTGCTCGATGGGATTGCCGACGACGGCGTAGCGGGGAATCTGCGTAGTACTCATGCTCAGGGCCGGGTCTCCAAATGTTCGTGAGTGAAGTTCCACGTGCGGGTGATGGCCAGGACGTCGGTGCCCTGGGAGATTTCAGGTGGAAGCGGCGGGAAGGGGGCAGCCAACTGCACAATGCGTAGCGCCGCCTGATTGAGCACCGCGTTGGTGGCGGGCCGGTCGATTTCTACCCGCTCAAGAGAGCCATCACGGCGAATATAGACAGTCAGCTGCAGGCTGCCATATATCTTGCCGCGTGCTTCCAGCGGGTAGTGCTGAGTGCCGAGCATCTCAATCTTCTGACGCCATGCCTCGAGATACCGTGCTTCCGGAACAGACGCGGCGGACGGCCCAACGAAGTGCACCCGAGGTCGGGCGTTGTAACGACTAATTTTTTCCTTGATGGCGGCAATTTGAGCATTGACCACCAAGCTTTCCTGCACCAGATCATCTTCGCCTTGTTCGGCAGCCTGTTCGCCTGGTCGTGAGTCCTGAACGGTGGAGGTGCTTGCTGCGCGTTCTTCCAATAGTGCCAGTAGCCGTTCTTGCTCCGCCTCCAGTTCTTGCTGGCGCTTCATCAGGGCCGGCAAGGAGTATTCGAAGGGAGCGTCGACTGCAGTGACGGGCAGCGGCGTAGATGCCACTGCGTTTTCCGCCGAACCCCCTCCATCGAAATTGTGCTGAGCCAGAACCTGAGCTTCCACCGGAGGCGTGTCACCGCGCACATTCAGCAAAATCACTTCTAGCCCCCCTTCTGCCGGCGCCGGTGCCGGCGGCGCTGCGAAGTGGATGGCCAGCAGGGCGGCATGAACCGCGATGGAAATCAGCAGAGCGATGCCGAAATAATCATCGCGGGCGGGGCGAACCTGCAGAAGTCTGGCGGCAAGAACGGACATGGTCGGAAGCGGCAGTTCAGGCGGGTTCAGTGTCGCGCAGCCGGCACTCCAGTTCAAGGGACAGCTCGTCATATCCCAGAATATCGATAATGACGCGGTGGCCCCGTTCCAGGGTGGGTAGGCCGGGCACTCTGGTTACCAAAGGCGCGCCCTCCAGCCGGACGAGGTCATCGCGCAATACCGTGGCCTCGATGCTGCGTATCTGCTGCTGTTGGAGCCAGCGTAAGGTCCAGTACCGTTCCATGGCGTTTTGATATTCGCCCCAGGCTGCATACTGCGCATCGAAGGCACCGATAATCGCAAAAAGGTCGGCGTCCTTGGGCTTGAACGGTGCGGCCAAACGGGCTGACACACCGTGTCTGGCCGTGGCGATGATCTGCCACTGATTGACAAGGTCCACATAGCGGCGCAGAGGAGAAGTGGACCACGCGTAATAGGGCACGCCGATGGCCTCGTGCGGCAAAGCATGGGTGGACATCCGCACCCGGCCGGCCTGTTGTGAGCGATAAATGCCCGGCACACCGTGCTGGGCCAGCAGCCCTCCCCAGACGTTGTTCGCCAGAATCATATATTCCGCGATGATGCGGTCCAGGGGGGCATCGCGGCGTCGTGGTATCAGGCGTACTGTTGTGTCGGGGTCGTCGTACGGCCCTTCCAGCACGAAGCTGTACTCCACCCGGCTATTGTTTTCCGTCTTGCCCCGGACGGCATCGCGCTGAGCGCTTAAATGCTGGGCAAACCGCCACAGCGGGCGCAGCCAGTCGCCGTAATTCAGGGGAGCAGAGGGGTCGTCCAGTGCTTCGACGGTGATTTCTTCGTCCAGGGCGTCATGACGCAGGTTACTCGCCACACGGATGCGCTCTAAACGGGTCTCCGTGCTGAGTATTTCGCCCGAAGCCAGGTCGGCGTCCACGTAGAGTGACAGCGTGGGGCGCAGTTCGCCTGCATCCAGCGAAAAGGCGGAAATCAACTCGTTAGGCAACATCGGGATCTTATGGCCCGGTATATACACCGTAGACATTCGACTGCGTGCAAGACGGTCCAGTTCCCCGTCGCGTTCGATGCCCAGGCCAGGCGCAGCAATATGTATTCCAATGCGCACTTTGTCCTCGCCCATGGGGGTCGCTGACAGCGCGTCATCCACTTCCGTGGTAAAGCTGTCATCCATCGAGTAGGCGGTAACCTCAGCAAGCGGTAGGTCATCGAAGCCTGCGGGGGCAGTCACCGGGGCAAAGGTGCTCCCCTTGGGGAAGTGTGTGGCCATGAAGCGTGCCTGATGCAGCGCAAGCGGGTGAGGCCAGGCGCCCGCCGAGAGCAACAGGCGTTCGGGCGTGGTGCGGGCCTGTTCGACCGCGGCGGAAAAAGCCTTCCATTCGTTGGAGTTCTTGTCCGGCTTGGTGAGCAGTGATGTGGAAATTGCTGCAATCTCAGGCGGCAGTTCTCCCGCGAGCAGCTGATCAGTCCAGCGCTGCTGTTGCTCGGCCTGTAAGCGCTTTTTCTCAATGGCCGCCAGGGCCGCCGCCAATATGTCTGGTGGGGCCGGACGGTAACGCCCTTTGCCGCGCCTGTGGAAATAGGCCGGCGCACTGTTGAGCGCAAATATCAGGGCCGCCTTTTCTACTGCGCTGGGCGGGTGGCCATAATAGTCTTCCGCGAAAACCGTCGCCTCGAATTCCTCTTGCGGTGCACACTCCCAGAGGAAATCGATTTCAATTTCCTCGGCGGCTGCTTGCGCGTCGCTTAGAAGTTGAGCCGGTTCGGGCGCGTCGAATTCGAACAGCACGCTGGCGTTCTTAATCTTGCTGCGTTTGCCCGTTTCTGACTCCACCTGCATGGTGGAATCGGCGCGGGAGAATATTCTTGCGGCCTTGAAAACGCCGCTTTCTTCGTAAAGAACGTGCATGATGTCTTTGTTTGGTGCCGCTGCTAGCGGCAAATTCTAGTGGGGCCGCAGAATGCGCTCGAGCACCTCGGGCAACCACTGTTCAAAATCCGAAATGCCGTGATCGCTGCCTTCCAGCAGACGCAGGTCGCAACCCTCGTACCACTCGACCATCTCGCGCCAGTCCAGGACTTCGTCGCCCTTGGCTGCCAGCAGATAGTAGCGTTCCGGGTGAGCGGGGCGACCAGTGGCCATGTCGGCAAGTTCGTCCACATACTCTGGCAGGAACTGGAAGCGTTCTTCGGAGTTCCACATGGTGTGTTCGCCCACTTGGGTGGCGAGGTCGCGAGCGGCATGGACAACCGGATTGAAAAGCAGGGCTCGGCATTGCCATGCCTCAGCCAGACATGTGGCGTAGTAACCGCCCAGCGATGAGCCAAGCACGACAAGGTCGTTTTGAGGCTGCATGCCGCGCGCTATTTCTTGCTCAATGAGGCGATTGGCCAATTCCATGGCCCGCCGTGGGCTCGGCGGAAGCTGCGGGCAACGCCAATCGCCGCCACGGCCTGCTTCACTGATGGCCCGGGCTAGCAGGCTGGCCTTGGTCGATTGTGGGGAAGAGCGAAAGCCATGTAAATACAGAATCATGTTGCCCCCCGTGTTGCCTCCAGACGCGTCAGCAAGCGCTGGTGTACGCCGCCAAAGCCGCCATTGCTCATTACGAGAATATGGTCACCTGGCCGGGCAGCGGAAACGATGGCTTCCACCATTGCATCGATGTCATGCCAGCACGACGCCCGTTCACCAAGCGGTGCCAGAACGGCGACCGGGTCCCAGCCCAGCGCGTGCTTGCCGCTGTTTTCCCCGTAGCAAAAGACGAGGTCGGCCTGTTGCAGTGAGCCAGGCAGGCGCGCTGCCATCGCGCCAAGCTTCATGGTGTTGGAGCGGGGCTCTACGACCGCCAATATGCGACCCTGCGTCTGTTGGTGGCGCAGCCCCGCCAACGTCGTTTCAATCGCGGTAGGATGGTGCGCGAAATCATCATAAACCGTGATGCCGTCCACGGCACCGCGTACTTCCATGCGGCGTTTTACACCTTGAAAAGCGTTGAGCGCCTCGATGGCCTGTGCCGGAGCTACGCCGACGTGCTGTGCCGCTGCGATGGTCGCGAGGGCGTTGCGCTGGTTATGAGCCCCGGCAAGCTGCCAGTCGACAGTACCCACGCGCGAGCCCTGATGCCACACATCGAAGCGGCCCGCTTGATGATCGCCATCCGCATGCCACTCCCCACCTTCGCCAAAGCGCGTGACGGGCGTCCAGCAGCCGCGCTGCAACACGCGCTCCAGGGCGTCTTCGCCTGCGGGAAGAACAATGCGGCCTTCGGAGGGCAGGGTACGCACGAGATGATGGAACTGTGTCTCGATGGCTGCCAAATCGGGGAAGATATCCGCGTGGTCGTATTCCAGATTATTGAGAATTGCCGTACGCGGCCGGTAATGAAGGAATTTGGAGCGCTTGTCGAAAAACGCAGTGTCGTATTCGTCCGCTTCGATCACAAAATACCGGCGTTGAGCGTCAAACCGTGCGGAAACGCCGAAGTCTTCCGCCACCCCGCCGATGAGGAAACTAGGCGCCAGCCCGCATGCTTCCAGCACATGGGCCAGCATGCTGGATGTGGTGGTCTTGCCGTGTGTGCCGGCAACAGCCAGTACATGTCGACCCTGCAGAATATTCTCGCCCAGCCATTGCGGACCAGATACATACGGCAGTCCCTGATTAAGTATGGCTTCCATCAGGGGGTTGCCGCGCGTGACGACGTTGCCCACCACGAACAGATCCGGGCGCAGCGCGAGCTGGTCGGCTGCAAAGCCCTCTATAAGCTCAATACCCTGCTCTTCAAGCTGGGTGCTCATGGGGGGGTAGACGCCGGCGTCGCAGCCTGTGACGGTGTGGCCCGCGGCCCGAGCGATGAGCGCCAGACCGCCCATGAACGTGCCGCATATGCCAATGATGTGCAAATGCATGATTTTCCTCCGGGGCTTATTGTAGTGGCAGCTCGCGCCACCCACCGTGAGTTGCGCTGGCCAGACGTTCCACTGCGAGTAGCCGGCAGGCTTGCGAGTGCTATGATGATTCGTGGTCTTTCTTTCTCTCAAGGCAATCGTCATGAAACGGCGAGACTTTCTGCGCCACGCATCGCTGCTGGCTGCCGCCTCTCTTAGTCCCATGCCTTTGGCCGCAATGGCTGAAGCGGATCCAGTGAGCGCCTTTCTGGCCAGCTCGTATCCAGACTTGAACGGTGGTGATGTACCGCTTTCCACCTATGCGGGGCGACCACTGGTGGTGAATTTCTGGGCAACCTGGTGTGCACCATGTGTCAAGGAAATGCCCGACCTGGATGCACTTTCAAAGAAATATGGCGACATGAATTTCGTGGGCATAGCCATCGATACCCGCGCTAACGTTGATCGCTTCCTTCAAAAAGTCCAGGTCTCTTATCCGCTTCTGGTGGCGGGGCATGGCGGCATCGACGTTATGAAGAAGCTGGGCAATCGCCAGGGCGGCCTTCCCTATACAGTCATATTCGGCGCTGATTCCACCAAGCTTCGACAGATCCTCGGACAGGTCGACCCCGCCGATCTTGACAGCTATCTGGCAAAGCTCTGAGCGCCTTGAAACCACTGTACTTAATGGACAAACAGGCCTTTTTAGCGTAAAAAGGCGGTCTGTCTTCACAAAATTTCCATAATGGCGCAGCGCATTCTGGTTCTGCACGGCCCCAATCTCAACCTGCTCGGAACACGCGAGCCCGAGGTCTACGGCACGCTTACCCTGGCCGACATCAATCAACGTCTCGAACAAGTGGCGGCTGAACGTGGGGCCGAGCTTGCCGCCTTCCAAAGCAACCATGAAGGTGCGCTGGTCGACAGAATCCAGGAAGCGGGGCGCGATGGCACCCAGTACATCATCATCAATGCAGCTGCCTATACGCACACCAGTGTTGCCATACGGGATGCGCTAGCAGCTGTTGCCATTCCTTTTGTAGAAGTGCATTTGTCGAACGTCTACAAGCGAGAGGAATTTCGCCACCACTCATATCTGTCCAGCACGGCCCAGGGTGTGATTGCAGGCCTGGGTGCATTCGGGTACGAGGCAGCATTGCAGTACGCGCTGGCCGCATAGGTAAGGCGCGTTTCCTTTTTCAAACATTACACATGGGCCCTGCAGTGAATCCGCGGGGCCATGTCACGGAAAGTTGGTATGGACCTAAGAAAACTCAAGACACTCATCGATCTGGTTGCCGAGTCCGGTATTGCCGAGCTTGAAATCACCGAGGGCGATGGCAAAGTCAGAATCGTCAAGTTCTCTGAGAAGACTCAGCCCGTGCCTGTGCAGGAACAGGTAATTCCAGTGGCAGCTCCCGCCGCCGCGCCCGCCGCTGCTGCACCGGCTGCACCTGCCGAACCCGCAGGTCATGTGGTGAAGGCACCCATGGTGGGCACCTTCTATCGCGCCCCGAACCCGGGTGCCGCACCGTTCGTGGAAGTCGGCCAAAGCGTGAAGGAGGGCGACGCCCTGTGCATCATCGAGGCCATGAAGCTGCTCAACGAGATCGAAGCCGACAAAGCCGGCGTCATCAAGGAAATTCTCGTTGAGAACGGTGAACCGGTCGAGTACGGTCAACCCCTGTTCGTCATTGGCTGATCCATGTTCGAAAAAATCCTCATTGCCAACCGTGGCGAGATCGCGCTTCGCATCCAGCGGGCGTGCCGTGAGCTGGGCGTGAAGACGGTGGTGGTGCATTCTGAAGCCGACCGCGACGCCAAGTATGTTCGTCTGGCGGATGAATCCGTCTGCATTGGCCCAGCTTCACCCCGGGACAGCTACCTGAATATGCCGGCGCTCATTTCCGCGGCGGAAGTGACCGATTCCGAGGCGATTCACCCGGGTTACGGTTTTCTGGCCGAGAATGCCGACTTTGCAGAGCGCGTTGAGAAAAGCGGTTTCGTGTTCATTGGCCCGCGCCCCGAAACTATCCGCACCATGGGCGACAAGGTCAAAGCCAAGCAGGCCATGATCGCTGCTGGCGTACCGGTAGTGCCGGGTTCTGAAGGCGGGCTGCCGGACGACCCCGCCGAAATTATCCGTATTGCACGCGATATCGGCTACCCCGTCATTGTGAAGGCGGCCGGAGGTGGTGGTGGGCGCGGCATGCGTGTGGTCTATACCGAAGCTGCCTTGCTCAACGCTGTGGCGCTGACCCGTAACGAGGCTCAGGCTGCGTTCGACAACCCCGAAGTCTATATGGAGAAGTTCCTCGAGAACCCGCGCCATATTGAAGTGCAAGTGCTGGCCGATGGTGGCCGCAATGCGCTTTGGTTGGGCGAGCGCGACTGCTCCATGCAGCGTCGCCACCAGAAGGTGATCGAGGAGGCCCCTGCGCCAGGAATCCCGCGCCGCCTCATCGAACGTATCGGTGAACGGTGCGCAGAAGCCTGCCGCGGCATGCAATACCGTGGCGCTGGCACGTTCGAGTTCCTCTACGAAAACGGTGAGTTCTACTTCATTGAAATGAACACCCGTATTCAGGTGGAGCACACGGTCACCGAAATGATCACCGGCATCGACCTTGTCCAGCAGCAGATCCTCATCGCCGCGGGGGAAAAATTCACCCTGCGTCAGCGCGATGTACAGTTCCGCGGGCATGCCATTGAGTGCCGTATCAACGCTGAAGACCCCTTCAAATTCATTCCCAGCCCCGGTCTCATTACCAACTGGCATGTGCCGGGTGGCCCGGGGGTGCGCATGGATTCCCACGTGTTTTCCGGCTATCGGGTTCCGTCAAATTACGACTCCATGATCGGCAAGCTCATCACCTACGGTGATACGCGCGAACAGGCTATTGCGCGTATGAGCATTGCTTTGTCGGAAATGGTCGTCGAAGGGGTGAATACCAATATCCCCCTCCATCGAGAGCTCATGGCGGATGCCCGCTTCATTGAAGGCGGTACATCCATCCACTACCTTGAGCAAAAGCTGTCGCAGAGGCCCTGAACGGGCTGCAGAGACGGCGAAAGCCCGGGTGGTCCCCGGGCTTTGTCACGGAATAAGACATGCGTGAACTGGTACTGAAGTGTCCTGAGGCGGAAGCAGAACGGCTTTCTGATGAATTGCTGGAAGCCGGCGTACTGGCCGTGTCGGTCGAAGATGCCGATAGCGACACCCAGGACGAATCGCCGCTGTATGGCGAGCCCGGCTTGGAGCCGGAAGTCCAGGCGTGGCGCAACAACCGTGTGGTTGCCCTGCTGCCTGATGGGCTCGATCCAACCCAAGTTCTGGAGCAGGCTGCCTCTCAAATGGGGCGCACGTTCGATTCCGAAGATTGGTTTTTGCGTGACGTTCCCGATGAAGATTGGGTACGTTTGACACAGTCCCAGTTCGGCCCCATACAAGTGGGCCAACGCATCTGGATCATCCCGAGCTGGCATGCCAGCGACCCGGCATTGCCAAAGGCAGAGGCGACCGAAAGCGGTGTCGTGCGTATCGAGCTGGACCCAGGTCTGGCGTTCGGCACAGGCAGCCATCCGACCACCCACCTTTGCCTGGAATGGCTGGCAGAGTGCCTGCCGTCTGAAGCAACCGTACTGGATTACGGCTGTGGTTCGGGCATCTTGGCTATCGCCGCGGCCATGCTTGGCGCAAACCATGTGGATGCCGTCGATATAGACGAGCAGGCGGTGGAAGCTACCCGCGACAATGCGCTGAATAACCGTGTTCGCATCCATGCCTGCCTGCCCGACGAATTCGGGCCGGGCCGGTATCGGGTGGTAGTGGCCAACATTCTGTCCAACCCATTGAAGATGCTGGCGCCCATGTTGGCAAACCGGGTCGAGCCTGGTGGTAGTTTGGTACTGTCGGGCGTTCTGGAGCGACAGGCCGAAGAAGTGGCGGCCGCCTATAAGCCTTGGTTAAAGATGGAAGTCTGGCAAGCCCGCGACGGATGGGTCTGCTTGCACGGCCAGCGCGCAGTTGACTGACGTACGGGTGAGACCATGGAGCTGAGAACACGTTGTCCCGAGTGTGAAACCATTTTTCCGGTTTCCCTGGAGCAGCTGCAGCTTCGCAAGGGCTATATACGCTGCATCCAGTGCGCACATATATTTGACGGGTTTGAAGAAGCCGTCCCAGCAGATGGCCCGCGCAATGCGGTCCACAGCCTTGGAAAGCCGGCAGACCCGAAACCCGCCACTGAACCGGCTCAAGCGTTTTCCGTCGGTGGAACCTCCGCAGCAGCATCCGCAACGCCCCGGCCCTTTTCCATCAGTGCAAAGGAGCAACCGGCACCTGAGCCAGCCAGACCGTTCTCGGTCGGAGCTGAAGAACAGCCAGCTCCCGAGCCCGCCCGGCCATTTTCCATCAGCGTTGGCAAACCACCGGCGGGGGAAGTGTATGAACCCTTCACGATCTCCGGCCGGGGGCCCAGGGCAGAGGCTCGTCCCGAAGAACCTCGGGTCGCGCCTCGCATCGTGGCCGAAGGCCGGCCTGTTCCCCCCCATGGCCGGGCCTCGGAACCGCAGCTGTCTGCCCGCGTAGAACCTCCCATCATTCCTTCAGAACAGGAAGATGACGTCGGTAACACCGACGACAACGACGACTTCCTTTATGTAGAGCCGCGTAATGCACGCCGCTCCGAACGATATCAGCCGGCTTTCATGGCGGAATCCCGGAGCCGGCGACCCTGGATGACACCTGTGTGGGCGGTGCTCACGCTTTGCGGCCTGATATTGCTCGCTGCTCAGGGTGTGTATGTTTACCGGGCGCAACTGGCCAATACTTTCCCCAGCTTGCGGCCAGTACTGGAGCAGGCCTGCCAGCAGCTGGGTTGCCTTGTGCCGTACGAAAGGCGCATTGAAGCCATAGCCATTACCGGTTCCGCTCTACGTTCCAGCGGGCCTCCAGAAGGTGATGTGTCCAAACTCATGCTTGAAGTCACCTTGCGCAATACCTTCGAGCGACCCCAGGAATGGCCCACATTGGTGCTTGACCTCAAAGATGCCTCCGGTACGGTGGTGGTGCGACGCAATCTCGGCCCCGATCTGTGGGTTCCTGCAGCACTGCGCGATGGGCCATTTGCTGCCAATAGTGAGCTGCGTGTTCAGCTCCCGGTTTCCGTGCGTGGCCTGCAGGCTAACGGATACCAAATCGATAAGTTCTTCCCTTAATCCTGAGATGCAGCTATGCCTGAAAAAGTCCTGATTTGTGGTTCCATTGCCTTCGACACCATCGCAGTCTTCGAAGGCCATTTCAAGGACCACATCCTGGCAGACAGCATTCAGTCGTTGAGCGTCTCTTTCTTTGTCCCCAGCCTGCGCAAAGAGTATGGCGGTTGTGCGGGGAACATTGCCTACAACCTGCGCCTTCTGGGCGGAAACCCCGTTCCAGTTGGAACGGTTGGCAGTGATGCGGCAGATTACCTCGTCTACATGCAGCAACTGGGCATCGATACCAGCTTGGTGCGCGTGTTGCCTGACATGTACACCCCGCAGTGCTTCATTACGACTGATCTCGACAACAACCAGATCGCGTCTTTTCACCCGGGGGCCATGCTGAAGTCCGCGGAAAATGACATCAGTGGCCAGCAGGCCGCATGGGGTATTGTGGCTCCAGACTCCAAAGACGGGATGTTTGCTCATGCGAGCCGCATGCATGCCGGCGGAATTCCCTTTGTGTTCGACCTCGGCCAAGCCATGCCGCTGTTCGCAGGTGAAGATATTCTTCGCATGCTGGAGATGGCGTCCGTACTTTGCGTGAACGAGTATGAAGCCAGCGTGGTAAGCCAGCGCACTGGCATGAGCATGGAACAGCTTTCCGAAAACCTTAAGGGACTTGTCGTCACACACGGTGCTGATGACTCCCTGGTATATGAAGAGGGTAGAAAAATTGCCATACCGGTTTTGCAGGCACAGGAAGTGGTAGACCCGACGGGCTGCGGGGATGCTCACCGGGCCGGCTTGCTGTATGGTCTGACGCGTGGCTGGAATCTTGCCGACGCATGTAAACTGGGCAATGTAATGGGCAGCATCAAGATTGCTTCCCGTGGGCCTCAGAATCATCGGCCCACTCGCGCAGAAATCGACACTATTTTGCAGGGCAGCTATGGTTTGGCGCTGTAGCACGAAAATTTTCAGGAGCGATACATGAATACGAGCTTGGCTATGAAAGGCGGACAGTCGCCCCGGCGCATGCTGGCGGTGCTTGCTGTAGTGGGATCGCTTTCCGTTCTGGCCGGGTGTGCGCATCAAAGCGCATCCAGTTCCGTCTATACCTATGGGCAGGCACAACGTGAACAGATTGTTCGGCTGGGAACAGTCGAGGCCGTTCGCAATGTTGTGATCCAGAATGACCGCACAAGCGGTGGTGGCACATTGGCCGGTGCCGCCTTGGGTGGCGTTGCAGGCAGCGCCATCGGCGGCGGTCGGGGTCAGATCCTGGCCACTATTGGTGGTGGTCTGCTGGGAGCAATGGCCGGAGACAAGGTCGAGCACCAAATGGGTAAGGCATCTGGCCTGGAAATCACCGTACGCCTAGATAACGGCGAAACCCGAGTGATCGCTCAGGAAGCAGACGTACCATTCAGCGTGGGTCAGCGTGTGCGCGTAGTCAGTGGCGGGGGCCCGACTCGCGTGACACCTATGTAAGCTTGTAAGCAGATAGCTTTCCGGCGTGCAATGCGCCGGAATTCAATGCCTGTGCACGCGGCAAGATGTGTGCACAGGCTTTTTTACACCCCGAGCAAGCTGAATGACAGGCGCTGCAGCATCATGATGGCAACCTGAGCAATAAGAAGCAGCACCAGGGGAGAGAGGTCCAGCCCTCCCAGGTTGGGGAGCATGCGGCGGATGGGGTCCAGCAGCGGTGCGGTAAGCGTGTTGAGAAGTGGCATCACCGGCGCCATCGGGTTTACCCACGAAAGCACTGCCTGTATGAGGGTGACCCACAGCAATACGTTGAAGGCCCACTTGGCCATGGTGATCACGGCGGCGATTAACGAGCGGATCATCCCTTCTGCAGAAGGCAGACGGCCGGTGAGCAACAGCCACATCAGCAGTAAATAGACCAGGGCGGTAAGCCAGCATGCAACCAGGCTGGGCCAATCAACGCGGTTGCTTGGCCTCACGACATTGCGTATGGGCGTTACCAGCCAGTTGGTGACCCTTAGAACGGCCTGCGAATAGGGGTTGAACGGGTGCAGACGGATGGCGTACATCCATGCCCTGATAATGAGTGCGATGCCAAACAGCGAGAACAGGACATTGAGCACGAAATACAGGACATCGCTGAACATGGTTGCCTATGGAAAAAATACGGGATGCGACATTGTCGCATGATAAGCCCGGGGCGGAATACGACGCATCGAAACCGTTAAGCAAAGAAAATCACCCCAACGCTTAGACTATGAGCCTGTGGTTGGGGTGTGCGGGTGGAGGATGAACAGGCGCTGATTTAGGGCCGATTGCCCGTCGGAAAAGGCCAGGACGCAGCCGGATTCCGGGTTTTCTTGGCGGGTGTTGCTTCCGCGGACTTCTTTGCGGCCTTGGCAGCGGCTTTGGTCACGCTCTTGGCTGCCGTAGCCTGTGCATCGGACTTCTTTGCAGACTTGGTGGCGGTTGGTGTATCAGTCATCGAGACTTCCTTGTTGGATGACTTCGTCGTTTTCTTGCCGGCCGTGGTCGCCTTCTTGGCGGCTTTCTTAGCGGCTGCGGCTTTTTTTACGGCTGAAGTTGAACTGGTTTTGGCCGCCGCAGACGTGCTTGCGGCCTTCTTGGCAGCCGATTTTAACGCCGACTTCGCAGCTGTCTTGGCAGGCGATTTTTTGGCTGCTTTCTTGGCAGTGGTTTTCTTCGCTGCCTTGGTGGCACTCGCCTTCTTGGCGCTCTTTACCGCGTTCGTGGCAGTTTTGCCTGCGGCCTTCTTGGCACCCGTCTTTACCGCGCTGGCCTTGGTGGCTTTGGCTGCGCTGGTTTTAGTGGCGCTTGCCTTGGTGGACTTGCTTGCTTTGGCCGCGGTGCCAGATTTGGTCGCGGTGGTTTTGGTGGCAGCGGTTTTGGTGGCAGCGCCAGTCTTGCGAGCGGAGGTCTTGGCGGATTTGGCGGTAGTGGATTTCGCCGCGCTCTTCTTTGCTGACGCTTTCTTGGCAGTGGTCGTATTTGCCGAAGCTTTGTCCGCAGACTTGGAGGTCGCTTTCTTGGCCGATTTGCTCGTGGTCTTGGAAGTAGACGCCGCCTTGGTGGCTTTCTTGGCTGCTTTCTTCACTGCCTTGGCTGCCTTCACCGCTTCGGCCGCCGGCTCAGGTGCCGGACTCGTCACTTGTGCCTCCTGAGCGCCTGCAGTCTTGGTGCTACTCGTTTTTTTTGCTACTTTGGCGGCCGTTTTGGCTTTAGCCATGGTAGTGCTCCTTGAAGTGTGAGTCGGTTTAGAGTCTAACTTAAGGCTCCGGCACTACCAAGAGATATTCCTTGAAACGCTTGACAAACGGGGCTCATCAGCCCCGCCTGTCGTCAAAACGTTGCGTAAAACCCGTGTATCTTCATGAGTGAGCGTGACGTAATACAGTTGGGATGTGTCCTCCCTTTTCGAATGTCGGGCGCAAGCGGGCCATCTCGGTTTCGTATTGCGCGAGGTTGGCCCGCTTTACGTGGCCGAAACCGCGCAACATTTCAGGCAGTTCCACCATGGTTCGTGCCAGCGCATAGTTCTGAAGATCCAGCTGTTCGGTTATTTGACCAAGCAAATGCTCAAATTCGTTCAGCACGCGACGCTCGATACGGCGCTCTTCCTGCCAGCCAAAAATGTCGAAAACGGTGCCGCGCAGGCGGCGGCCCTGTGCCAATACGCGCATCACCTTCTCCAGCCATGGGCCGAGAGTGATCTTGCGTGGTCTGCCCGTATGAGGGTCCTTGGGAGCCAGGAAGGGAGGTGCCATATGAAAGCGGACTGTGAAGTCACCTTCGAACTGCTCTTCCAGCTGGCGGCGGAAACGGCCATCTGTGTAGAGCCGGGCCACTTCGTATTCATCTTTGATCGCCATCAGACGGAAGAGTGACCGCGCTGCGGCTATTGCCAATTCAGGTGGTCGGTCCGGGTAGAGCCGCTGTTCCACTGTTGACAGGCGGGTGATGGTCTGCACATAGCGTTGCGCATAGCGGGCGTCCTGGTAGGCTTCGAGCGCCTTGCGATTGCGGGCCAGAATGTCCCCCAAGGAGTCATCCTTTCTGTCGTAAGCCGGTGTGTGCCCGCCTGAGTCCCGCAGGGCATCGGGCCGCCAAGCTGCCAGCCTACCAAGCCGGAACGCCTGAAGATTGGCCTCCACGGCCACCCCATTGAGTTCAATTGCCTGCTGCAAGGCTGCAGCGCTGACGGGAATGGCTCCCCGTTGCCACGCAAGACCCAGCATGATCATGTTGGCAAGAATCGCGTCGCCTTGGTGTTGCGTGGCCAAGTTGTGCGCATCCAGCATATGCAGCTGCGCATTGCCAACAAGCTGGCGGAAATGGCCTATGAGCGTTTCGATGTCATGTACCGCTTCTGTATCGCGCGTGAACTCGGAAGGTGGAAGCAGATATTGGTTCAGAAAAGTTTTTGTACGGCCGGGGGCCATGGCCTGCCAGGCTTCCGGCTTCAAAGCCGCCACGGCATCACACAGAATGGCCGTGTCCGCTGTTCCCGCATCGAGTCGCACGGGTCCCGTGGATGTTTCTCCTGCAGAGACGCGCACATGGCTGATGACCGCGCCCCCTTTCTGTGCCAGGCCGGTGATGTCCAGAACAGAGGCTGCTCGGCCCTCGAGATTGGCAGCCATGGAAATGATGGCGCCCACCGTCACGACTCCCGTGCCGCCCACGCCAACGACCAATATTCCGCAATCGCGCGCGGCGATGCCCTGAGGTTCAGGCAAGCGGGTCATAAGTGTTTCCAGATGGCTGCGGTGAGAGGCAGCCACTGCGCTGCGAGCTTTGCGCAAGCTGGCTCCTTCCACGGACACGAAGCTGGGGCAGAAACCCTCTGCACAGCTGTAATCCTTGTTGCAGGAAGACTGGTCGATGGCTCGCTTGCGCCCCTGGGGCGTCTCAACCGGGACAATGGACAGGCAGTTTGACTGCACCCCGCAGTCGCCGCAGCCTTCACAGACGTCTTGGTTGATGAAGAGACGTCGGCTGGGTTCTGGCATCTCACCTTTCTTGCGACGCCTGCGCTTTTCGGCAGCACAGGTCTGGTCATGGATGAGAACGGTGACGCCCTTCATCTCACGTAAAGCGCGTTGCAGGCTGTCGAGCTCGCGGCGGTGGTGCACCTTGACACCTGCCGGTAAGAGAACGCCTCGGTAGCGCTGGGGTTCATCGGTGGTGATGACAACATGGCGTACCCCTTCGCCCAATAGTTGCTGGCAGAGGCCGGGTACGGTGATGGGCCCGTCTACGGGCTGCCCGCCCGTCATGGCCACTGCGTCATTGAACAGAATCTTGTAGCTCATGTCCGCACCCGCCGCCACCGCCTGACGAATGGCCAGCAAGCCGGAGTGGAAGTATGTGCCTTCGCCCATGTTCTGAAAGACGTGGCTATTCTCCACGAAAGGCATTAGGCCGACCCAGTCCACGCCTTCGCCGCCCATTTGGGTCAGGCCGGATGTGTTGCGGTCCATCCAACTGGCCATGTAATGACAGCCCACGCCGCCCATTGCACGACTGCCTTCTGGTACCCGTGTTGAAGTACTGTGAGGACAGCCGGAGCAGAAATAGGGTCGGCGCAGCGCCACGTCCTGTGGCGGGGGGGCGGGCGTGCCTTCCGGATCCTTCAATTGAACCTGCACGGTAAGCTGCAGCCACTGGCGCAAGGCCTGGCTTACGACCCCCGGTGTCAGCTGGCCCGAGCCCGGCACCAGGCTGTCGAGCCCCGGCCCTTGCCTTCCATACACCGTCGGCCTTTGTGCAAAGTTATAGAACAGTTCCTTGATTTGGGTTTCAGCCAAGGTCGCTTTTTCCTCGACCACCAGTACGTGGTCCAGCCCTCTCGCAAACTCTCGCACACCCTCGCCGTCCAGCGGCCACACGAGTCCTATCTGCATATGCCGAATTGCAGGCATTTCGGGGTGCGCTCGGCGCAATCGCGCAAGGGTGTCCATGACATCCAGGCTGGCCTTTCCAACGCTGATGATGCCCAGGCGTGCCAATGGAGCCGATTCGAGGATCTTGTCCAGAGGATGGTGGCGGCCGAACAGCTTGACGGCCTCCAGACGCTGCAGCATGCGTTCCTCAATGGCGGGGCTCAAAAATTCGCGCGAGCTGTACTCGCGGCGATGTTTCAGCATCAGTTCGGGGGGCATGGGGAATTCGGGAACGCGCAGCGGGATGAAACTGCGTCCACTTTCCACTGTCTCCGTGATGGCCTTGAAGGCCACCCAACTTCCCGAAAAGCGCGACAAAGCCCATCCCCACAAGCCGAAGTACTCATAGTTTTCGATGCTCCCAGGGTGGATGACGGGAATGGACCACGAGGCGAGCGTGGCATCGCTGGCATGAGGGATGGAGGAAGAGGCGGCAGTATGGTCATCGCCCACTACGAGCAGCACCCCACCATGGCGTGAGGCACCCGCCGCATGGCCGTGATGCAGCGCGTCGCCGGCACGGTCCACGCCCGGCCCCTTGCCATACCACATGGCAAACACCCCATCGACCTTGCGCTGCGGGTGGACGCCCGCCTGTTGGGAACCCATCACCATGGTAGCAGCGAGGTCTTCATTAATCGCAGGCACGAAGCGAATGTTTGCCGTTTCCAGATGGCTTTTAGCCCGCCACATAGCCTGGTCAACCCCACCAAGGGGCGAGCCTCGATAGCCGCTGACGAATCCTGCTGTGTTGCAGCCGTTCGCGTGGTCGCGGCGACTCTGACTCAGCAGCATGCGCACCAGCGCCTGTGTTCCCGTCAGAAAAATACGTTCTTCATAGGCACTGAGGTTGTCTTCCAAGCGATAGCGCTTGGGATGTGGGACGGCCGCCATGATGATTCCTCCTTTATCACCCATGGTAGACCCGTGCTCGCGCACGTTTATTGCGTTATTTGGCCGTAAAATCCCTTTAAAACGAAATAAACATTTCGCTGGACGCAAAGGAGGAGAAACAAATGGATAAGATAGACCGGCGCATCTTGAAAGTGCTGCAGACTGATGGGCGGGCCTCTGCTCAGCAGGCGGCAGACCAGGTCGGGCTATCGGCTGCACCGGTATGGCGGCGCATCAAATCGCTCGAAGGCGAGCGGGTAATTCAGGGCTACCATGCCCGGGTAGACCGGCACAAGGTCGGGCTCGGCGCTTGCATGTTTACGCAAATTAGCCTGGATCGGCATTCCGGCGAAGTGGTTGAAAATTTCGAGCGTGCGGTACGTGCCGCACCGGAAATCCTGGAATGCCATGCAGTCACCGGGGACTCGGATTTTCTGCTGAAGATAGTGGTCGAAAGTCCAGAGGACTACGACGGTTTTCTACACCGTTTTCTGTTCAACCTGCCCGGTGTGCGACAGACGCGCACCATCGTGGCGTTACGAGAGATCAAGAACGAGATATGTCTGCCCATCAAGGAATAGAGACCCCAAATAATCAACGCAAGCGTGGTTACATTGCTTTCGGGATGGCGGGAGCCTTGCTGTTGGCCGGCTGTGTCGCGCAAAGGCCAGCTCCCGAGCCCGTCGAGGAGCCCGTTCAGTGCAAGGCGGCCGCCCCAGGCGACGCCCTCATTGGCAACTGGCTCAGCGTGCGCAAGCAGACGGGCGTGGCAGGTGAACTGCACACCCATATTGTTCTGAACCAAGACGGCACCATGCGCTACGGCGAACAACTGCGCCGGTCAAAAACACCTCCCCAGGGCCTGGCCGAAACAGGGTGCTGGCACCGGGAAGGGCAAAGCATGGTCATGCGCACCCTGGAATCCAACGGCTCGCCCGTGGACACCCAGGACCCGATCTACGTTAACCGCTACGAAATCACACGGGAAAGCGCTCAGGCACTGGGCATGAAGGGGCCCGACGGTGCAAACCTGACTTTCAAGCGCATGCCGTCGGACTATCGGCTCCCCTGGTAAAGGTCACGAGAAGTCTGCCAGGCGCGCCAGCACACGTTCCTTACCCAACAGAGTGAGCACATGCCCAATAGAAGGAGTCTGCTTGCGGCCTGTCACAACCAAACGCAAGGGGATTCCTAACTTGGGCATTTTCACGCCGTGTGTCGCCAGCAACGCCTTGATAAGGGCATCGATGCTTTCGGCGTTCCAATCGGAAAGGTCGCGTGCCTGCGCGGCAAAATCAGCCAGAATCGCCCGTGCCGTGTCGTCTACATGCTGTTCCATCAGTTCGGATTCAGCAGGTATAAAGGGCCCGCAGAAGAGCAGCGCGCCTTCAGCTAGTTCATTCAGCGTCTCGGCACGGTCCTTCAGTAGCGCCATGACCGCTGGCATATCGACTGCTTCCGGATTGCCGCCTCGCTCAACCACACGTGGTGCGACCAGCTTGGCTAACTCGGTATCAGAGGCCTGCTTGATGTAGTGCGCGTTTACCCAGTTGAGCTTTTTTGGATCCCATTGCGCGGCGGATTTGCTGAGGTTGCGCGTGTCGAACCATTCAACCAGCTGCTCGCGGGTGAACAGTTCATCATTGCCGTGACTCCAGCCCAGGCGGGCCAGGTAGTTCACCATGGCGTCTGGCAGGTAGCCGGCCTTGTCGTATTCCATCACGCTGACCGCACCGTGGCGCTTGGACAGTTTCTCACCGTCCGGCCCGAGAATCATCGGTACATGCCCATAGACGGGGATGTCTGCGCCCAGCGCGCGCAGAATATTGATTTGGCGGGGTGTATTGTTTACGTGATCATCACCGCGAATCACATGCGTGATGCCCATATCCCAGTCATCCACGACAACGCAGAAGTTATACGTGGGAGTGCCGTCAGGGCGGGCGATGATCAGGTCGTCGAGCTCGCTATTATCGAAGGCGATGGGGCCCTTGACCATATCGTTCCAGGCGGTCACGCCATCCTGGGGGGTGCGGAAACGCACGACCGGTTTGCGGTCGGCAGGCACGGGCGGCAAGGTCTTGCCGGTTTCCGGGCGCCAAGTGCCGTCGTAACGTGGTTTCAGCCCGGCAGCGCGCGCTTTCTCGCGCATGGCCTCGACCTCTTCAGGCGTGCAGTAGCAATAATAGGCCGTCCCTTCTTCCAGCATGCGCTGAATGACTTCGCGGTAGCGGTCCATGCGCTGCATCTGATAGAAGGGGCCTTCGTCCGCGCCGAGGCCCAGCCATGCCATGCCGTCCAGAATGGCCTGAACGGCTTCCGGAGTGGAGCGTTCCAGGTCAGTGTCTTCGATACGCAGCACGAAGGTGCCGCCATGGTGGCGGGCAAAGGCCCAGGAAAAAAGGGCAGTGCGGGCACCGCCCAGATGCAGGAAACCAGTGGGGGACGGAGCGAAACGGGTTCGGACGGCTTTTGGTGTGGTGGTCATGGTAAAGAGTTCGGCCGCGGCATCAGTTGCCGGCGGCAAGGTTGGCAAGGAGCTCGCTGTATTTTAGAGTAAGCGCGAAAGCCTAAAGGAAAAAAGGAAATCATGCTGCGTCACAGATTAGCTGCCTTGTTCGAACCCAGGGCCGTGGCGGTGGTCGCCGACCGGCAATTGCCCGTTGAACTGGACACGCCCGGCCGCCTGCGCAAGGCCGTGACGCATATCACTGAAGAAGAGGCGACAAAGGGCGAGTGGCCTTCGCAGTTGGCTGGGGTGGTGCCCGGCGAGCGGCTGGATCTGGCCCTGGTCTGTGTACCGCCGACCCGCCTGCCACTGGTTTTGGACGGTCTGCGCCAGTTTCGGCCCTTGAATGTCATCATTCTGGCTCATCCCGAGCAATCGGAAGATCCCGTTCAGGACATGGTCTACGCCCGCAGCTGGAGCAAGCTGAACGACAGCCTCGTGCTGGGGCCACGTTCCTTTGGTGTGCAGCGACCCCATCTGGGCATGAATCTGAGCCATCACCCGCAAAGCGCGCTGACGGGCCGGGTGGCATTGGTTACGCAGTCGCGCAGCATTGCTTCGGCGGTGCTGGACTGGGCAGCCGATGTCCGCCTGGGGTTCTCTGCCGTCATTTCGGTTGGCGATGAGGGAGACATCGACGTGGCCGAGGTACTGGATTACCTCGCCATGGACCCGCGTACGGACAGTATCGCCCTCTATCTTGAAGAAACCACCTCATCGAGGCGTTTCACCAGCGCTGCCCGAGCGGCCGCCAGTGTCAAACCGCTCATTGTCCTAAAAGTGGAAGAGCCGTTGGATCGCGACCCTGCCCATGTGGCGGCCTTTAACGCGCTGCTGCGGCGGGTAGGCGCTGTGCGCATCCGTTTTTTTGTCCAGCTATTTTCAGCGATCAAGGTGTTGGTGCATACCAGCCGTCCGCGCGGCAAACGTATCGCGCTCTTATCCAATGGCGATGGGGCCGCCAAACTGGCCCTTGATGTCATGGGGGAAGCTGCAGCCGTTCAGCGGGCTGAGCTATCGTCGGGCAGCAAACAGCAAATTGCCGAATTGCTGGAAACCGGCGCTCGCACGGACAACCCCGTGGTGTCGTTTGCGCCGCTGACAGCCGAGCGCATGCGCAGACTGTTGGAAATTCTGATTGACGACAAAGGCGTGGACGGTGTGCTGGTGTTGCTCGCCCCCGACCCGCTGGCTGACCTGGAAAGCGTGGTGAACGAGCTGGCCGTCATGGCGCCCGCTTCGCGTAAGCCCATCGTCACCTGTCTCATGGGTGATTCCGAAATGCGGCGCCTGCGTCATATGCTGGACGACGCCGGAACCCCCGCCTTTCGCACCCCGGAAACGGCTGCCAACGCCTTCGGCATTCTAGCGGCTTATCACTACAGCCAGACACTGGCTCAGCAGATCCTTCCACCGGAACCCCTAAGTCGCCCGCCTAACGAATCCGGTGCGCGCGCCCTAGTGCGCAATGCCCAGAACCAAGGGCGACTGGAACTGTCGACGGCAGAGGCAGTTGAATTGCTGGAGTGCTTCCAAGTTCCCGTACGGCTGGTGGATGAGGCTCCCGAAGATGCACCCGCCATGTCCATTCGCGTTCACACCGACCCAATGTTCGGCCCCTGCATCGCGTTTGGTCGCGGTCTGGAACCTTTCGACCGAGCGGAGCTGGCTGTCGAGTTGCCACCGTTGAATGGCTATCTGGCCCGCCAACTGGTGCAACGCAGCGATTATTGGGGCAACACGCTTTCTCAATACTTATCGCCGAACGCCTTCGAGTTTCTGCGCGAGGCGTTGGAGCGGGTATCCCTGTTGGTGTCTGACGTACCCGCGGTGGAACGTCTTGATATCGACCCCATGTACGTGGAAGGCGATGCGCTCGTTGCCACGAGGGTTTCTGTCAAATTGACCAGCGCCTCCATGCTGGTCCTTCCGGAAACCTCGGGCTATCAGCATATGGCCATCCATCCCTATCCGCGGCACCTTGCTCAGGCTCGCACAATGCGCGATGGTCGCGAGTGGCTGCTGCGGCCCATCCGGCCAGAGGATGCCGAACCACTACAGACCTTCATCCGCAATCTCTCAGACGAATCCCGCTATATGCGGTTCGTGTCCATGCTGAGGGAACTCACACCGCGCATGCTGGCGCGCTACACCCGCATCGACTATCACCGGGAACTGGCGCTGGTTGCCACCATTCAAGAACCGAATCCCGAACAGCGGGGCCGCATGGGCGAGCGCATTATCGGCTTTGCCCACTATCTGCGAAACGCGGATGGCAGGGGCGCGGAATATGCCCTCGTGATAGGCGACGAGTGGCAACGTTGCGGTCTGGGCTCGCAGCTCATGCGAGCCCTGATAGAAGCTGCCCAGGAACAAGGCCTCACTTACATTGACGGGCTCGTCCTCGGTACCAACCGGCCCATGTTGAGCCTGATGTCCTACTTGGGTTTCCGTATTGATCCAGATGAAGAAGACCCGGGCATGCGCCGGGTCTGGCTGGATTTAGGTGAAACGCTCAGTTGAGGTGTCCGGTCGAAGTCAGACAATAACTTCGCGCAGAAATTCGGCAATATCCTGGATTTCTTCCAGGCAAACTGAGTGAGGCATTGGGTAGGTTTTGAAGCGCACGTCATAAGCCATGCGCTGCAGTGCTTCAAGGGTGGCCTGAGCACGTTCGAAGGCCACGACCGGGTCCATGGTGCCATGGGCCAGGAAAATACGCGTGGCATGGTTGGCGGGGTGGCGTTCGCTTTCCGCGGCGGCGGCCAACGGCAGATAGCCCGACAGCCCGATTATCCCCGCCAGTTTCGCGGGGTGGCGCAGCCCGGTTTGCAGTGCCATGGCACAACCCTGGGAAAAGCCTGCCAGCACAATACGCTCGGTCGGAATCCCGCGGCTGTTTTCCCGCGCGATCAGCGCTTCCACCATTTTTTGCGAATTGCGCAGGCCAGCCTCGTCTTCACGTCGGACCAGGTCAGCCATATATATGTCGTACCAAGCCCGCATGGCCATGCCATTGTTGATGGTGACCGGCTGGACGGGGGCATGGGGGAACACGAATCGCAATGGGCCTATGTCATCCAGACGCAGCTCGGGGACAACGGGCGCAAAATCGTTTCCATCGGCACCCAGCCCGTGCAGCCAAATGATGGAATGGGTCGGTTCGGGGCCGGTCTCGATCTCTACGCAGTCAAGCAGCTTGGTGTCAGTGGTCATGATTCCAGATTGAGATTCTTTAGCGCCTGAAATAAGGCGCGATAGTGTTTACGTTGGGGTTCGCGGCCCGGGGGCAACGACTCGTTTTGCTTCATTTCCTTGCGTGCAGCGCGAATCGTCGCCCGAAATTGCTGCACGTCGGGCACTTCATGTGTCGCCAGCAATTCAGTCAGCGCGTCGTCATCGCGCAGCAGCAGCTCCCGCAATGCTTCGAGGCGGTGCTGGGCGCGCGCTTCCTCGCGTGAACCATTTTCCCAGGTATCCAGCTGGCGGCGGATGGCTTCCGCATCCACGTCATCGCTGCGCATTAGTTTGCCGACGTAGTGGATCTGCCTGCGCAGACCTTCGCGGCTGGGGGTGCGCTGCGCCAGACGAATGGCTTCAAAGAGTGGTTCCGGCAGCGCCAGCTTGCGCAGCCGGTCCACGGGAAGGTCCACGAGTTGCTTGCCGAGATCGGTAAGCGCGAGCATTTCCCGTTTAACCTGAGATTTGCTGGGACGGTCGTATAAAGAAGCGGCGTCGCCGTCTTCTGGAGTTTCTGGGGTCTGGGTCATGGCTGACTACAATACGCTGTGTGTGCAGCTATGATAACTGCGAAATCATCCGGACACGGGCGAGCCGCCGGGCGGCCTGCGCCGCGGCCGCTGCAAGGTTCAACATACTGAAAGAGCATCCATGAGCGAAAAAAATGCTGCCTTCCTGCCCATAGCCGACCAACAGGGTGTATTTCGTGAGCTGGTGGCCGATGCCTTGTCACACGCGAAGAAGCTGGGCGCCAGCGACGCCGTGGCGGAAGTTTCCGAAAGCAAGGGTCTGGTGGTATCTGTGCGGGAAGGCGATATAGAAACCATCGAGCAAACGCGCGACCGGTCGCTGGATGTCACTGTGTATGCCGGCAAGCGGCGTGGTTCTGCGTCAACATCAGATTTCTCTCCCCAGGCCTTGCGCGAAACCGTAGATGCCGCCTGGCATATTGCACGATACACAGCTGAAGACGACTGCGCCGGTCTGCCGGACCCCGATCGCCTTGCGACAGGCGAACAACCGGATTTTCAACTGCATCACCCTTGGGCTATCAGTGCAGACGAAGCCGCAGGCTTGGCCATTCGAGCCGAAAAGGCAGCTCGCGAACTCAGCCCTCAAATCACCAATACCGACGGTGCATCCATCGATACCTTCGAGGGCCATTTCGTATTGGGGAACACGGCAGGTTTCATGGGCGGCTATCCATACAGCCGCCACAGCATCGGCGTGTCTCCAATCGCTGGCAGGGGCAGCGCCATGCAGCGCGACTACTGGTACAGCACCTCACGCGACTGGCGTACCTTGGCCGAGCCTGAAGCTGTTGGGCGCTATGCGGCACAACGAACCGTAGCGCGGCTTTCCGCGCGTCGTATCAAAACCGGGCGCTTCCCGGTGCTGTTCGAGGCGCCATTGGCCGTCGGTTTGATCGGCTCGCTGGTGCAGGCCGCCAGTGGCGGCGCGCTTTATCGCAAGGCCAGCTTCCTGCTGGACGCCGCAGGTAAACCAGTCATGGCGGATCATCTCGACCTTTATGAGAACCCCTGGATGTCCGGCGCGGCCGGCACCAGCCCCTTCGATTCCGAGGGGGTGCGGACCATGCCCCGCTCAGTAGTCCTTGGAGGCGTGCTCCAGGGTTACTTCCTTTCCACTTACACCGGCCGCAAGCTGGGTTTGCCCACCACGGGCAACGCTGGCGGCTCGCATAACCTAGAGCTGCGCTCGCGCCTGACCCGCAGCGAAGACGACCTCGATGCCATGTTGAAGAAAATGGGTACAGGCCTGCTGGTTACTGAACTCATAGGGCAAGGCATCAATTATGTGAGCGGCGACTATTCGCGCGGTGCCTTCGGCTACTGGGTGGAGAATGGCCAGATCCAGCACGCCGTGCAGGAAATCACGATTGCGGGCAACCTGGCAGACATGTTCCGGCAGATTGTCGCAGTGGGTAGCGATGCCATCACCCGTGGCTCCAAGCGTACCGGCTCCATACTGATCGAAGAAATGTCGATTGCGGGCGCCTGACCGGCATTCAACTCCCGCTTATATTGCGGTATCCCCTTACTTTCGCACACAAAGCGTGGGCCTCGGTGTAGTATCCCGGGATTGCCGGTAGACCGGCATGGCTAACGCCATACCCAAAGGTTTCAACGGATGCTGGAATAGGAGAAAAATTGATGCAGCGTCGTTCATTTCTTAAGAAGGCCGGGCTGGGCGCAGTCGCCGGCACCGCCGCAATTGGCGCTCCTGCAATTGCCAAGAGCAACCCCAAAATCAGCTGGAAGATGACTTCCACCTACGGTCCGTCGCTGCCTGCTCTCTTCGGTACTGCGCAGATGTTCTGCAAGTTCGTGGAAGAAGCGTCCGATGGCAACTTCTCCATCCGCCTGTATCCCGCGGGGGAAATTGTGCCGGGCTTCGAGGTTATGGAAGCCGTGGGCAACCGTACTGTTGAATGCGGGCAGACCGCTTCCTATTATTACTACGGCAAGGATCCTTCCTTCTGCTTCGACACCGGAGTCCCGTTTGGCCTGAACGCGCGCCAAATGTACGCCTGGATGTACGAAGGCGAAGGTATGGCCCTCATGCGCGAACTGTTCGCCGAGCGCAATATCGTCAACTTCCCGCTGGGTAACACCGGTACGCAAATGGGCGGCTGGTACCGCAAGGAAATCAATTCCGTGGCCGACCTCCAGGGCCTGAAGATGCGTACGGCCGGTTTTGCAGGCGAAGTCTTGTCCCGCATGGGCGTGATTCCGCAGCAAATCCCGCCAGGTGACATTTATCCCTCGCTGGAAAAGGGTACGCTGGACGCCGTGGAATTCGTCGGCCCCGCCGATGACGAAAAGCTCGGCTTCCAGAAGGTCGCCAAGTACTACTACGCCCCGGGCTGGTGGGAAGGTGGCGCTCAGGTGTCGCTCTATGTGAACGACAAAGCCTACAACGAGCTGCCCAAGGCTTACCAGACTATCATCGACCTGGCCACCCGTGCAGCAGGCAGCAGCATGGTGGCCAAGTATGATTCCACCAACCCTGATGCCCTGCGTCGCCTGATCGCCTCCGGCGCCGTGCTGCGCAGCTTCCCGCGTGATGTCATGGACGCCGCCTTCAAGACCTCCAACGAGCTCTTCAAAGAATTCAGCGACCGCGACGCACGCTTCAAGAAGATCTACGACAGCTACATGGGTTTCCGCGACAACAACGCACCATGGCATCGTGTCGCAGAAGGCGCCTACGACAACTACCTGGGTTCCGCACTGGCCGCCCAGCGCAGGTAAGACGCCGCCCCCGTCAGGGGGTGCGTTCAGACAGCCTCAAACGAAACCACCCTCAATGGGTGGTTTCGTGTTAATATTCAAGGCTTTTCCGGGATATTGACATAGCTTTTTGCGCACGGGCGGGTAACAACGCTTTGGCGCAGGCGATGGCCATTCGGAAAAGAAATCCCTTATCACTTTATTAGGAACCATCATGAAGACCTTTGTGGCCAAGCCGCATGAAGTCAAGCGTGACTGGTACGTTATCGACGCAAAGGGCAAGGTCCTCGGGCGTGTGGCCAGCGAAGTCGCACGTCGCCTGCGTGGAAAACACAAGCCAGAATTCACCCCTCACGTTGACACCGGCGACTACATTGTCGTGATCAACGCTGCCGATATCGTTGTTACCGGCGCCAAAGCTCACGACAAGAAATACTATCGTCACTCGGGCTACCCGGGCGGTATCACTGAAACGAACTTCGAGAAAATGCAGCAGCGTTTTCCGGGTCGTGCGCTCCAGAAGGCTGTCAAGGGCATGCTGCCCAAGGGTCCGCTGGGTTACGCCATGGCCAAGAAGCTCAAGGTTTATGCTGGCGCCGAGCATCCGCACACCGCTCAGCAGCCCAAACCTCTGGATATCTAAGGACAGGTCATGATCGGTAATTGGAACTATGGCACCGGCCGCCGCAAGACTTC
>JAJUJD010000042.1 GCA_029267315.1 Alcaligenaceae bacterium | reverse complement strand
GAAGTCCAATATGCAGGAAGTGCGTGCCCGGGGCGGCGAGCTGTATGTCTTTGCTGACAGCGACACACGAATCAGCAGCGAAGACGGCATGCACGTGATTCGCATGCCGGAGAACTACGGCAAACTCTCACCGATTTTGCACACCATTCCGCTGCAATTGCTGGCGTATCACACTGCAGTGGCTCGCGGAACGGATGTAGACAAGCCGCGCAACCTGGCTAAGAGTGTGACGGTGGAGTAGAAGGGCTGTGATGCATAAGTCAGGATCGCTTACCAACTGGCTAATGTCCTTTACATAAAAGTCTTTGCCGTCGTTGTGAGGGTTCTGCTAGCGTTATGAACCAGTAAATAGTGCTCAAGAAAGAAGAGGGCTGTTCGCGACCGCACAGCCTTCAGTTGCTCGATTTTGGACATCGGGGAGGTGGACCATGCGACACCTGTTGCACTGGATGGTACTCGTCGTTTTCTTTCTTGGGCCTTGGACCAGTTTGTATGCGCAGAGCTCGCTTCCCAATAAGCGCGTTCATTTCAACACGGCCGTCGCTCTCATTAATTACACACACGAGCAACTGAGTAAGAAAATAAACTCGCTCGCACAAATGGGCGAGCTTGGGCGAACGACAAACGATAAAAAGCTCGTCGAAGTGACTGAAATCGCGCTGCTCGAAGCCGAGATTTTTGAGGCAAACTGTGCTGAAATCTTCGGCGAGGTAAAGTCTGCGGTGGAAGAGGAGCTAAGGCAGAAAGCATCTCCATCAGATGGTATAAGTCCGCGACTTACCGAAATCACCAAAACCTATGCTACGCATTGCAGCGCTCACTTGCTGCCTACTGTATGGCAGATTACGACCAAAGAGGGGCGCGTACTTACCCTGCACGATCTCGCTGTAGACGCACGGTCCAGACTCAGCCTTCAACGCAAGGTTCTGGAGGTCAGCAGCACGGTAAGCGACGAGAATCTTTCCAAAGTGAAGGCGTTAAAAAGAGCTTACCCGACACTCTCTGCAACCGATAGACAGCGCGTATCCATGGAAATGGACCAGAAGCTAACCCTGGTTCAACGTTGTAATAAGAAAGCAGATGAGCTAATAAAGTATCTGGAAAGCAGCACGGATCTTATGGAGATGCGCCGGCGCATAGGCGCGTACGCGGACTTCTGCACGGATAACGTCTACGCGAAGTTAATACCTTTATTCTAGAACTGATTGCGCGGAGTACTGGTTCTACGCTAAGCGTCCAATGAACGCACAGTTGTAATCGTAACCTCCCCCATCAAGTAGACAGTAGCTGATAAAGATTCGGAGGGAAGATTGCCCCGGGCATAAATTGCACCGGAGGGAGGCCGCCCCCATAAAGTAGACCTTCGCCTGTCTTTTAGAGCAAGGGTAACGGCACTTTTATGAAATGTTGGCCAGCACACAACACGGGTGACAAGGCCGGACGGGTTAATAAGAGCCGGCGCTTTCGCATGCCTGTTCCACCTGTTGTCTGAGCCATTTCAAGGCGCCCAGTTCTGCCCAGCGTTTCGCCCAGATCATCGAGTAACTGGCTTCTCCCAGACCAGCGGGCAGTTCCGCAAGGGCAAGTGGATACTGCTCCAAGGCCAGCTTCGCTGCCCGCAGCGGCAGAGTCGTGACACAGTCACTCCTCAAGAGCACATACGGCGCCAGGGCCAGGTTAGATAGGAAGAATTGAAAGCGCCGCGTTATTCCCTTCTCAGCCAGAAAGCTGTCCAACTCATTCGGCCGGCCCAGCATGGTAGAGGTAGTTACGAAACGCAGTTCCTTCATCATATCGAGGGTCAGCTTCTTGCCCTCCAGGGGATGACCCTTGCGCAATACACATACGCGCCGATCGGTGAACAGCTCTTGCATGGCGCATCCTTCAGGGCATGAGTTGAAGCGGCCGACCACCAGATGCATCTGGCCGTTCTGAAGCGCCTCTGCCGGTACCGCCGCACCAGCAGGAACAGGAGCAAACCGGATCGAAATATTAGGCGCGATTTTAGGCAGTTCCGCGGCCATCCAAGATGAAAGCAGGGATTCCGTAAAACTGTTGCTCCCAATTTGGAATACGTCGTTTGACGACGCTGGGTTAAATGGAGCAGCTCGTTCGAGGGTGACCCGTGTTGCTTCCAATGCCTGTTTCAAGCTTGGCCAAAGTGACAACGCGTAGGTTGTGGGTTCGAGCCGACCTTTCACGCGGATCAGCAACGGGTCACCGAAAATGCTGCGCAACTTCGCCAAGTCGCGGCTGATCCCTGGCTGCGTGCGAGCCAAAATGTTGGCCGTTTCCGTTGTACTGCGTGTGCGTAACAGCAAGTCGAGCACAGGAAGTAAATTCAGGTCATAGCGTCGCAGCTCAATATCTTTCATAGTCCACCAAGCAATTCCATCTTTTCGAGATATACCGTTTTCGATATGACCTAGACAATTTTTTTGATTTGACCCGAATGGAGACGGTTCGTAAAGTGAGCTCCCGAGCAACTTCAGGCTATATCAAATGGCTCGACGTATCGTTTCCATTCAGTTCAGTCACGAAACCAATACCTTCAGCTCCACATCTACAGATATGGCCGCATTCAGGCGGCGCATATTCGTGGAAGGTGAAGAAGTCGCGCGTCGATTCCGTGGTACGCGCACCGAATTGGGCGCTCATCTTGAAGCAGCGGCTAATTATGGTTGGGAGCTAATTCAGCCTTTTGCTGCGCACGGTACTCCCTCCGGGCTCGTTTCCAGGGAGATGCTTGATTACTGCGTGAATCGCCTGATCGAAGCTGCTCGCGATGCCGATGGCGCGATCCTGGCTTTGCATGGTTCGATGGTTGCCCAAGAAGTGGATGATGCCGAGGGCTACCTCCTGGAAAAGCTCCGAACAGCAATGGGCCCCAAAGCTCCCATTGTCATCACGCTCGACACGCACGCGAATGTGACGGCCAAGATGGCCCAATATGTGAATGGACTCTATGCGTATAGAACCTACCCGCATGTGGACCAGCACGAGCTCGCCACCGAAGCGTGTGCGCTGATGAATGAATTGCTGGAAACGCAGAACCGCCCGCAAGTTCACGTGTTCCGTTTGCCGATTATTGACGGCTGCGACCATGGGCGCACGCATGGTCAAGGAGTCATGCGGCGCCTGCTGGATTGTGCTGCAGCGATCCGAGCCAGTGAGCCAGGATTCATCGCCGTCGAGGTAACCGCAGGATTTCCGTGGTCGGATATCGAAGAAGTTGGGCCTGCTGTGACGGTCACGAGCCACTTGGAACGAGCTGCGGTGCTTGAGCGAATCCAACCGCTGCTTAGCGCTATGTGGGAAACACGTGCAGAGCGCTCGGTTGAACTCCTCGATCTACACACGTTAGTGGCGGAAATTCGTGCAACGCCTGAAGGCGAGGGCCCAATCGTCATCGCCGATTTCAGTGATAACCCGGGGCATGGTGCCCCCGGCGACGGGATCGGACTTGTCCGTGCACTTCATGATGCCGGTATTCAGAATGTAGCTGTAGCTTGCATTTGCGATCCCGAGGCTGTGCAGGCATGTTTTGCCGCGGGACAGGGGGCTCAGCTGGAGCTCAAGTTCGGTAATAAAGCGATGCCCGAGCTTTACGGGCCGCACTTGCACACGACCTGCGAAGTCGTGCAGCTGGGCGACGGTAACCTCGTCTATGAGGGTCCCATGCGGAAAGGCACGCGATTGACGCTCGGGCCTACGGCGACGGTTCGTTATGGTTCCGTAAAAGTTGTTCTTGCAACCAACAACATTCAGGTACAGGACTTCAGCTTTTTCCGAGCAAATGGAATTGAACCGTTGGACGCAAACGTACTCGTCGTGAAGTCTCAGCAGCATTTCCGCGCCGCGTTTGCACCCATCGCACGCAGAATTCTCTTGGCCGACAGCGGCGGCTTTGTTTCCCCCGATTTGGCCAGGTTGCCGTACCGGAAGGTGCGGCGCCCAGTATGGCCGCTCGATGATCTGGATACGGCCATGCCGGCTGTCCAGTAAGCCAAGAAACCTTAATGACCGATTCATTTAGTAAGGAGAAGGACATGAACACCACCATGTCGCGCGTCAGTCTGAAGTCTAAGTTGGGTCTGGCCCTTTTGAGCGCGTCGTTGCTCGCAGCCACCTGTGTGCAGGCACAGTCCGCTAACTGGCCCACCCGGTCGATCGATCTGGTCGTTCCAATTGCCCCTGGTGGCGGCACGGACATCATTGCCCGAGCAGTTGCCAATGAGCTGGGGCCTGTTCTGGGACAGTCCATCGTCGTTCACAACAAGGCAGGCGCCAATGGAACGGTAGGCACGAATGCCGTCGCTCGTTCTCCGAATGACGGCTATACGATTATGGTAGGGTCTATCGGCACTCACGCTGCGAATGACTGTCTATACGACTTACCCTATGACCCTCTCAAGGATTTCGTGCCGATCGCACTGCTGGCGAAGTACAACAATGTCTTCATCGTGCGCTCCGACTCCCCCATCCAATCAATTGAGGATTTGGTCAAACGCGCCAAGGCGGACCCGGGCGGGCTCACACATGCCGTGACGGTGATTGGAAGCTCTTCGCACTTGGCCATTGAACGCTTCAAGCAGGTTGCCGACATCGACATGCTCACCGTGCCGTATAACGGTGCGCTCGCAGCAACGACCGACCTTCTGGGCGGACGTGTGGATTTGATGCTGGATACGGTGGTCGCTCAATATGGCAATATCAGTGCTGGCAAGGTACGCGCGCTGGGATCCACCATGGCTGACGCACGCTCCGCTGTTCTGCCCGATGTGAAAACGGTTGCAGAACAAGGCTATCCTGAGTTTGATACCGTGGGCTGGACTGGACTCTTCGCTCCGGCCGGAACGCCGCCCGAAGTGGTGGAAAAGATTGCTAAGGCACTTCAGGACGTCTATGCCACCGGCAAGTTGCAGGGGACACTAGGCAGCAAAGGCCTGGATGTCACCACGACAACGCCTGCAGAATTCTCCAAATTTGTCGCCCACGAGCGCGACGTGTGGTGTGACGTGATCAAGCGTGCGAACATCAAGGTGAACTGACGTTATGACGATGACCAAGACATCTTTGCCTGCACACATGAAGTGTGTGGTATTGCTGGGCGTTGACTTTGACGGACCGTGCCATGAAGTCGGGCGCGGAATCGCCCCGCTCGGCATCCATTCGTGGGGGCGTTATTCCGCAAAGCGCGGCGTACCTCGCCACCTCGACATGTGCCAACGGCTCGGCGTCCCCTGCACTTTCTTCGTCCCCGGTTACGACGCTGAGCTCTATCCAGAAGTCGTGAAGTCCATCGACCGCAACGGCTGCGAGGTGGCGGCACATGGATACCTTCATGAGGCATGGGATATGGAGGGAGAAGAGGAAGAACGGCTCCTTCGGAAGACCGATGATATTCTGTCCAACCTTCTTAGCAAGCCCGTGCTGGGTTGGCGCTCACCGTCGGGCCGCAAGAGTGCGAAGACCATGCAGGTCTTGCGTTCAATGGGCTACATCTACGATTCCAGCGATAAGGATTATGACCTCCCTTACCGCTGGCGCTTCACAAATGCGGCTGGCGAGTCGGACACCATCATCGAGCTGCCCAACAACACGTACAGTCTTGACGACTTTCCTTTCTACAAATTCAGCTATACACCACCGTCTGAAGTGCTTGATCAATGGCTCGCGGAGTTCGACGCCATCTACAACGGAGATCGTTTTTTCGTTCTGACGGTCCACCCGCGTTCTGGCTGGGGCAGCGGAACACCCTCTCGCACTCAGGTGTTCGAGGAAGTCATTCGTCATATTCAAAAATATGAAGGGGTGCATTTCTTCTCAAGTGCTGAATTTGCCCGGTGGTGTCAGCAGAATCCCGAGCTCTTGGAAGAGGTGGCCAACGTATGAAAACAAATTTTCCATGGCCTGAAGGGGCAAGCAACGCGGTCGCAGTGACTGTCAACTTCGATGCCGAATCGTATGATCTGCTCAGCACCACTCCCGATCGCTTATACGGTCGATTTTCATACGGGCGCTATGGAGTCAGGGCAGGTCTGCCACGGCTCCTGGATGTCCTGGCCAAGAACGAGGTTCGCTCCACGTTCTTTGTGACGGGGGTCGATGCTCAGCGTCATGCGAACGCGCTTCAGCGAATCAGCGAAGCGGGCCATGAAGTCGCAAGCCGTGGAGCATCCATGAAGCGTCCTGATGCCGCGCAGGAGCTGACATGGCTGCGCGACGGCATCGATGCGGTATCCCAGGCGACAGGCAAACCAGTATTGGGGTACCGAAGCCCGGACAACGAGCTGACCCCCCGTACCCTGTACCATCTTCTGGAACTTGGACTCATCTACGACTCCACGTTCCAGGATGACGATGCACCCTACCGATTTGCGTTGTCTGCAGGCAAGCTGGCCGAAATTCCAATCTCTTTCGCACTAGGGGATGCTCAAGGGTTTTCGGCAAGGCACTCGCATCAGCGCGTCTTACAGATCTGGCGCGATGAGACCGAAGCCCTGCTCGCTGCCGATGCGCTTATTCCCCTCACGCTTCATTTGCGAGGTGATTTCGGTTCCAGTCGCGCCGCCCGCATCGCCATGCTCGACACGTATTTTCAAACATTGCGCGCCCGTTCAAATGCGCCGTTCGTGACATGCGCCGACCTGGCTCGTTGGACGTTGGAGACTGTTGAAGTCCCTGAAGAAGGCGACCCATATGAAGTGCATGCAGACACATTGGCAAATACGGTCTACAGAGGCGACCTCGCAGTCAAACCTATTTAGCACTGTTTTGCCGGTGAACCGTCATTTGATGAACACCTGTCATCTCTCATTAGCGAGGCCCCGTTGGGGCTCGCTTTTTTTTCAGTATCGACAGGCTTTCCATGCAACCGACTGAAGAACGCACATAGGTGACAGGCAGTCGCACTTGCTTTACACCATTGGCACCCGCTGCGGGTACCACTCACCGCGGTGCATGAACGAGGTGTCTCGGTGCGGCTGGCCTGTGAGGCCTTCAAGGTTAGCCAGACGGGTTACCGGTACGTCGCCAAGAACAACACCGAGAACGACGGAATTGCCGCTCGTTGCTGCGGCTAACCGATAACCATCGGACCGGGGGATTTGGTCTGTGCTTTCTGTACCTGCGTATCAAGCCGCGTAAGCGGCTCGAATAGCAGGCACCGCAGCCGCTCACGGTGCACGAGTTGCGGATCGAATCGTTCTTTCCGGCTGACGAGGCCACCGCGCGCTGGTTCCGCGAGCGCGCGGTGATGGCGGAACCCATGTGAAAAAAAGGCATACTCGAAAGTCGTAAAGGCGTTACTCCCTGGACCGGGCCCTATACGACTTAACATACCAAGCCAGCATGCTTGCGCTACATAGTGCGGCCAGGGCAAGGGGGAGAAGAAATGTCATATCTTCGGTTGGCATGCCTGCAATGAGCTGACTTGGCATGAACACAAGCGCCATCAGTACAGTTGCAAGGAACATTGCGACTACTATGCAGGCAACAAGAACAATAAGCTTGAAAATGCTTGCCTCGTTTATGGCTGCTTTGGGCATTGTCTCCCCCTTTTTTTGTTTTCTACTACGTGGTCATAGGCTTCCAACTACTTTGCGACTAAACACTTGCGAAAATTTGGTGGGTAATTTTCCGCAGCGTAGGGGATAGTGCTTGAAGGGTCAAGCTTATCTGCGTGCTATACGGCGGAATACTTTTGGCCCGTTCAATGTTCCTAGAAGGTGGAATTTGAAAGCTCGACTCTTTACTGCACTCCTTACAACCGCTGCTCTGGGCGTTGGCTCGCCGGGCAGTGCATCGGAAATTACCCAGGCTGAAGCCTTCAGGGCCAGCTCTGCAGCCGTACTGCCCGTGATGGAAAAGAACCAAATTCCAGGCATGTCTGTCGCCTTGGTGCTAGGTGAAGAGTCATTCATCTTCAACTTCGGCGTGTCTGATGTTGAAGGCAATACGCCGGTGACTGATAACACCATTTTCGAGATTGGCTCTATCAGCAAGACTTTTACCGCCACGCTGGCAACGTACGCAGAAGCCCTTGGACAGCTGAAGCTCACCGACACGACAGCGGAATACTTACCCGGTTTGGCAGGTACAGAGTTCGGTGATGTGCAGCTGCTTCATCTGGGAACTCACACCCTTGGAGGCATGCCTTTGCAAGTACCTGATGGCATTCAAAACAGGGAAGAGCTACTAGACTTCTTCCGCCAATGGAGGCCGACATACTCACCCGGCACGGTACGCACCTATGCGAACCCAAGCATTGGTGCTTTGGGCTGGGCTGCTGCAAATAGTCTTGGCCAGGATTTCAGCACGGCCATGACTCGCGGGCTTTTCCAGCCACTGGGCCTAAGCAGCACCTTCCTGGAAGTGCCCGCGCAGAAGATGAGCGATTACGCATGGGGCTACAACAAAGATAACGAGGCGGTGCGCGTCAACCCCGGCGTGCTGGACAGCGAAGCCTACGGAATCAAAACCACGGCTTCCGACCTCAGCACCTTTGTAAAGGCCAACATGGGCATGTTATCTCTGGACAGTGCGCTGCAAACTGCCCTGGATAACACTCGCAAAAGCTACTTCAGCGTGGGCAAGATGACGCAGGACATTATCTGGGAGGAATACGAACTGCCAGTCGACTTGCGTACGCTGCAAGAAGGCAATTCCCCACAGATTATTTTGAACGCTACCCCTGTGCGCGCCATAACGCCTGCTGCCGCGCCGAGTAGCAGTGTATGGGTCAACAAGACGGGCTCAACCAATGGTTTTGGAGCGTATGTTGCGTTCGTTCCGGCGGAACGCTTCGGCATCGTGCTGCTCGCCAATAAAAATTGGCCCAATGTTGAACGTGTGCGGGTTGCTCATGAAATATACAGCCGCTTGGTTCTTCAGCGATGAGAATGCCGAGGGGTCATCGCGCTGAGTGTGCATAGATCGTCAGGCTGAGCGCGCGCCGTGATTATTTGCTCGCGTCCGCCCATTGCCAAACAACTCTGCCAAACAACTTAAACCGCGCGAATTAAGGAGCGCGGATCCTGGGTCATCTCCTCCGTTGTCTCGGCCAAGGCCCGCGCGAAGGCGCGCGCCACGAGTGGCACCGCCTTTGATTTGGAGAAGACGATGCTGGGTTGGGTGGTGATGGTTGGCCGAAATGGCCGGATCGTCAGGTCATCGAAATCTCCGGAAAGTATCGGAAAAGAGTCGACCAAAGCGACCCCGACCCCACGCCGCACCAGAACGTACGCCATCATCGTATTGTTAAGGGCGCACTGGACTTTCATCGGAGTATTGGCTGCGTAAAAGGTGTTGCGCACGCTCATGCCAGTAAAGGTTTCTTCGCCGAAAGTGATCAACGGTAAATTGAGCAGGTCAGGCGGGCCGATGTACTCTTTGGCGCTCAGAGGATGATCTCTTTTCATAACGCAGCCAACTTCTGACCGACATAACGGAATGGCTTCCATTCCACTCAGCTCCGTTGGTGCGTCCAGCACGCCCATATCCACGTAGTTGGTGGCCACGTGTTGGGCTGCTAGAACAGTCGATAGCGCCTTTAGCTCGAACCGCACATTCGGGTGTTGTTGGGTGAATTTCGCTATGGCTTTGCTGACCAGCGAAAGCGACAAAGTAGTCACTGCAGCGATAGTCATGGTTCCGCCGTGTCCCTCGCGCAGTTCATCGGCCATCCCCTTTATTCCGCTTAGAACGCCGAAAAGCCGCTCCACTTCAGGCATAAGTCTTTGTGCTTCTGGAGTGATGACCAGACGCCCGCTGACACGTTGGAAGAGGGCAATCCCAAGATCCTCTTCCAGCATCCGCAGTGACTTGGTTACTGCCGGCTGGGACACGTTCAATGCCCGCGCTGCGCCAGAGACGGACCCGGACTTCACGATGGCGCGGAAGACTTTCAGATAACGCACGTTCAGCATTCTTTGCGCTCCCCTTGGACCACCAGGCGCGGAGCCGGCAGGCCATCCGCCGTGTATCCATAACTTTAAGTTAATTACATACCCATTTAATTGTATTAGGTTTAATGGGCTGCCCTCCTTAGAATGAAATGAAAAAGCGGCGTTAGCGCGCCAGTCGATAACGATGGAGAGAGGCAAGCATGCGGAGAGAGCAGCTGCTTAGCGAACCCGTTCTGGGCGTCGAGGAGCGGATCGCGAAGATCGAAAAGGAACCGCTACCGCCAAACATTGGCGCCTTACTGGAAGACGCAGCTGCGGAAGTGCCAGACAGGGTTGCGTGGAATTTTTTCGAATCCGGCGCCACCATCACTTACGAGCATCTGCTCGCCAAGGTGCAGGCTTTGGCGGCGGGGTTTTTCCACGCCGGCATTACGAAAGGATGTCATGTGGGCGTGATGCTCCCAAACATTTCCGCCTTTCCGCTTACCTGGCTGGCCTTGGGACGGCTCGGAGCCGTAATGGTTCCGATAAATATTGCATATACACCGAGAGAACTGCAGTTTATTGTCCAGAACGGCGACGTAGAGTGGCTTGTTGTCCATGACACCTGCGTCACAACCCTTAACGCATTGGAAGAGATGCCCGGCCTTTTGCGTGCTGACCGTGTGCTGGTGGTTGATGAGCAGCCAGACGGCGCTCCGAGCAAGGTTCCGGCAAACCCGACCTACCGGCCTTGGGCAGATGTGCTGGAGGAGGGCAACGGCGCGACCTTTCCAGCAGTAGAGGTAGTACTCGATGACCCTATGAATATTCAGTACACCTCTGGCACGACGGGCTTCCCCAAAGGTTGCGTGCTTAGCCACAGGTACTGGTTGACCACCAGCAAAGTGAATGCGTTCCGAGACGGCCGTAAGTTCCGGAATATCCTGGCTCCGACCCCGTTCTTTTATATGGATCCTCAGTGGCTGCTGTTGATGGCGTTTCACCAACGAGGCACCATATTCTTCGCCAAGCGGCAAAGTCCGAGTCATTTCATGCAGTGGGTGCGGAATTACCAGATCAATTTCTGTCTGATGCCCTATATCGTGTTGAAGCAGCCGCCGGATCCTGAAGACGCGCACAATCAATTGACCAAGGTGAATGTTTATGGAATGCCCAAAGCGCTTCATCACGAAATTGAGGAACGCTTCGATTTGATCGCGCGCGAAGCTTTCGGCATGACCGAAGCCGGCACTTGTCTGTTCATGCCGATGGAAGCAACGGATATGGTGGGTTCAGGTTCTTGCGGGCGGCCGGGGCCATTCCGTAAGGCGCGCATCGTCGATGAATTCGGCCAGCCTGTGAACATTGGTGAGGTTGGGGAACTGCAAATCAGCGGCCCTGGCATGCTGCAGGGCTATTACAAGAACCCCGAGGCCACGGCGGCGGCGTTTGATGGCGAGTGGTTCCGTACCGGCGACCTGTTCAAGCAGGATGAGCGCGGCTATTTCTATATCGTCGGTCGAGTAAAAGACATGATCCGGCGTGCCGGAGAGAACATCGCCGCGAGAGAAGTCGAGGCGGTGTTGAACGCCCTGCCCGAGGTAGCAGAATCCGCAGCCATACCAGTACCCGACGAAACCCGGGGCGAAGAGGTGAAAGCCTATATCGTGCTGCGCGATGGCATGACGCGTCAGGACATGCCCGTTGAGCGAATCGTGGAACATTGCCAAGCTCACCTGGCTCGCTTCAAGGTCCCTCGATACCTGTGCTATGTCGACAACTTGCCCAAGACGCCGTCGGGAAAAATTGCGAAGAAGACACTAGTCCAATCTGTTACCGACCTGAAAGCCGGTAGCTTTGACCGTACGGAGGGGAGGTGGTTATGAGCGAAGCGAACACGACCGTCAGACGACTTCTTGACTTTGGGAGCACCCCGCCGAGCCTGAGGATCCAGGCGCCGCATCTGAGTAATTACCGGCGTGTGTACAGCAAAAGCGAGAAGGCCGTTGCTTCGGCGCCAGATATGGAACAGTCGGTACAGGACTACCTGGACACCTACGAGCGGCTGAATACGAGTCATGTTGTCATCAAGGCCCGCGACCTGGAAACGACATTTGGGGTCAAGCTTTCGAACGAGGATATCGCCGCGTTCTGCCAACGCCATGGACCTCGCTACATCGGCTTTGCTGGTGTCGATCCGAACAAGGGCATGGCAGCAATCCGGGAACTGGAGCACGCAGTTAAGAATCTCGGATTGCGGGGGCTGAATCTTCAGTGTTTTGAGCTAAAGCTCAGAATCAACGACCCAAAGATGTACCCGCTCTATGCCAAGTGTGTTGAGCTCGATATTCCCTTGAATATCCATTGCGGTATGAATTTTTCTACGGCCACTTCCATGGACTATGGCAAGCCAGAATACCTGGACGAGGTCATGGTTCATTTTCCAGAGTTGCGCGTGGTGGCTGCTCCCCCGGGTTGGCCCTGGGTGCAAGAGCTTATCGCGGTCGCCTGGCGGCATCCCAACGTCCACATCGGAATTGTCGCCGTCCGGCCCAAGTACCTGAACGTGCCGAATTCGGGATACGAGATGTTGTGTAAGTACGGTGATAGCGTCCTTCAGGACCAGATGATCTTCGGTACTGCCTTCCCCATGCAACCGGTGGAACGCGCTGTAGCAGAAATCGAAGCATTGCCGTTGAAGGAGGAGGTGAAGCACAAATGGCTGTACGGGAACGCAGCTCGATTGTTGGGAATCGAGACCTGAACGGGCGAAGGCCCATGCATATAAACCTCGAGGAGACACATGATGAACCGTTTGCACGCTGCAAGAGTCCAGGCAGGTGTCATTGCCGCTGCTGTTCTGTTTTCCCTGACAGGTAATCTGGCTGCCGCCCAAGGCGAACCGCCAAAGCCTGATCGAATCGTTATGAACGATGCCGGTGGCGCCACACAGGCTGCCAACCGCAAGACCTTCTATAACGCCTTCGAAAAGAAATATGGCATAACCATCGTCAACACCAGCCCGGTGGATTTGGGCAAGCTTCGCGCCATGGTGACCAGCGGGAATATTGAATGGACCGTCACAGAAATTGCGGGGCCTGATGCAATTCTCGCGGAACGTTCCGGTTTGCTGGAACCGCTGGATCATTCCGTTATTGACCTGTCGAACTATCCTGAGCACCTTCGAGACAGGAAGTACGTTTTCCCCAAAAGCGCATATTCGACAATCATCGGTTACCGGAGTGACGTATTCGGGGAAGGCAAGGGGCCGCAAAGTTGGGCGGATTTCTGGGACGTGAAGAAATTCCCCGGCCCGAGAACCATGCAGAATTCCCCGGTCGAGAACCTGGAGTTTGCCTTGCTGGCAGATGGTGTCGCTCCGGAAAACCTTTACCCGCTCGACGTCGACCGTGCTTTCAAGAAGATGGATGAAATCAAGCCGCATGTTGCGGTTTGGTGGACGACTGGGGCCCAGTCCGCGCAGCTGCTGGTCGACCAGGAAGCCGTCATCGGAACGGCATGGAACGGTCGATACTATTCTCTGATCAAAGAAGGCGCCCCGATATCGATTGTGTGGAACCAGGGGGCAATCAAGGAATCGGCTTTCGGGATTCCCAAGGGGGCGAAGGACGCCTACTGGGGCCAGCGCTTGCTCGCCGTGACAGCTGATGCCAAGCTGCAGGGTGAGTACGCCAATATCATCGGCTACCCAGGTCTCAACCTCGAGGCGACAAAACACACAGACCCAAAGCTCTTACCATATCTGCCGACAAGTCCTGAAAATCTGTCCAAACAGTTCTGGGTGAATCTTGAATGGTGGTCCGATAATCGCGCTGCAATTCAGGAGCGCTGGATGCGCTGGCTGCTGCAGTGATCCAGAACGCAAATCGTCAAGCTCCTGTTGCTTGACGACTGGGCACCCTTGGCGCTGCAGGGCGCCAGGCACGCCCTTGATTGCCGGAGTAAAGCATGACTCAAACGTATGTCCCGCGGGAAACAGCGGTAGTCGGAAACATGCAGGCATCCGTTCCGGCCGCTGCGTCCATAGGCGCGGATAGCCAGAATCTGACGGTCCAGGGGGTAGTAAGGCAGTTCGGGTCCACCCGTGCCCTCGATCGTATTGACTTGACTGTGCAGGTGGGCGAGTTACTTACCATCCTGGGGCCGAGTGGTTCGGGGAAGACAACGCTGCTAAAGATCATTGCCGGGTTCGAGTACCCGGACGATGGCGTCGTGCTGCTGGGTGATAAAGACATTACGTCAGTTCCTCCTGCCAAGCGAGACATCGGCATGGTCTTCCAGAACTATGCGCTTTTTCCGCATATGACGGTTGCCGAGAACATCGCCTTCCCGCTGCAGATGCGCAAAGTGTCGAAGAGTGAGTGCAGGGATCGGGTTCAGAATGCTCTGAACGTTATCGATATGGCCGGTTATGGCGACCGTTTGCCAAAGCAATTGTCCGGTGGCCAGCAACAGCGTGTGGCACTGGCGCGGGCGGTCGTTTTCCGGCCCAAGCTTCTTCTGCTGGATGAACCGTTTGGTGCCCTGGACCGGAAACTAAGAGAACAGATGCAGCTCGAAGTCTGCCGGCTACAACGGCGGCTGGGGCTGACCGCGATTTTCGTGACACATGACCAAGAAGAAGCGCTCGTCATGTCGGACCGTATCGCCGTGATGGAAGCCGGGAAGATTGCCCAGATCGGCACGCCAGAGTCCGTTTATCGGAGGCCCGTCAATCGCTTCGTCGCGGGCTTTATTGGTGAATCGAATTTGTTCGAGGCGCAGATGCTTGATGGAAATCGTGCGACCATCGCTGGCGGAATCTCGGTTCGTTTGCCTGTTTCTCAGGTGCCTGCTGACCGCAATATCGGCGTGCTGCTCAGGCCGGAGCTGGCGAAACGACTTGGCCCCGACGACCGGGCAGACACCACCCTGACAGGCAAGGTGCAGGAGATCATTTTCCTCGGTGAATCTGTTAAGTATCGGGTGCGTCTCGATGAAGGCATGGAGGTCATAGTGCGCTGGCCTTGCCATGCGATGGAGGCCGGGCTTCAGCCGAACGACCGCATCACAATAGGCTGGAACCAGGACGACGTCCACGTAATCGACTGGAATTGAACCAGCCGCCTGCGATCAACACACGCCTTGCATCGAGGTTCGAATGAATAAGAGTTTCCTGGCGTCAAGAAACTTCCGAGATGGCTCGTCAGCCGCAGGTTTGCCTGCACTGATATTCCTAGCGGTGCTGTTCGTCATGCCGATTGCCATTTTGTTCATGCAGAGTTTCGAAGGCGGCAATTTTGAACATTACGCCAAAGCGATTTTTGATGACCTCTATCGAGGTGTATTGATCAATACGCTTTTGATTGCCGCTTATGTTGCCGCGATCTGTCTGGTGCTCGGTTACCCGGTCGCTTACTTTCTTGCCAATGCGCCTCCGTTCTGGGCTACGGCGGGCCTGATATTCCTGCTTGTACCATTCTGGACCAGCATTCTTGTGCGGACGTACGGCTGGATGGTGATCTTGGGGCGCAATGGCACCGTCAATCGTTTACTGCTGGATATGGGGCTGATAGAGACGCCTCTTCAGCTGATAAACAACGTGACGGGCGTCTTGATCGGCATGGTGCATGTACTGTTGCCGTACATGGTCTTCCCCCTGTTCGCCGTCATGAAACGCATGGACAGCAACCTGCTGGCGGCGGCGGAAGGGCTTGGTGCGTCGCGTTGGGAGGTGTTCCGCAGAGTCTACTTCCCGCTAACGCTACCTGGTGTATTGGCCGGCGTCACCCTTGTGTTCGTGCTCTCGATAGGCTTTTACATCACGCCTGCACTACTAGGCGGCGGTAAGGTCACGATGTCTGCACTGCTCATCGAGCGCCAAGTCAGTCAGTTTCTGAACTGGGGGTTTGCATCCGCATTATCCGTGGTGTTGCTCGTGGTCACTCTGCTCGTTCACCTTGCCCTGAAACTGGTGCTGAAAGGGAATATGCAATGGAGCTGAATTCCAAACCGCGCAAGGGTGGCAGGGGCGGCCTGCACAGGTGGTGTCTCAACTTGTTCTGCGCACTCGTTTTCTTGTTTCTCGTAGCGCCGCTGCTGATAGTTTTTCCCATTTCCTTCAGCTCTTCTTCGTACTTGCAGTTCCCGCCACCAGGATGGTCGCTCCGCTGGTATGAAGCCTACGTCAGTGACCCTACATGGATGGGCGCCACGCTCCGCAGTTTCAAAATCGGCGCGGCCACGATGGTCCTTTCCATGATTCTGGGAACCTTGCTTTCCTTCAGCCTGGTGCGCGGGAAGTATTTTGGAAAGACCTTCGTCAACCAGATTTCAATCCTGCCCTTGATCGTTCCGCTCATCATCTATTCCATCGCGGTATACGGACTGTTTTCGCAGTGGAAATTGATTGGCCACTGGCCGGCGATTGTGCTTGCCCATACCGTTCATGCCATACCGTTTGTGGTGATTATCGTCAGCGCTGCCTTGCGCACGTACGACATCAACTACGAGCACGCGGCAATGAGCCTGGGCGCGAGCCGATTGGAGGCAATCTGGCGAATTACCTTGCCGCAAATACGGCCATCGCTGATTTCGGCTGCCCTCTTTGCCTTCATCTCTTCGTTCGACGAACTCATCATCGCGATGTTCCTCGGCGGCTCGAACATGACGCTGCCCAAGAAAATGTTCGACAACATCATGAACGAGATTGACCCCACCATCGCGGCGGTTTCCGTGCTGCAGATTGTGCTCGTCACCGCAATCTTGGCGGTTGTGTCGAAGTTCGGAGCAGGCGCGTCTCCCACACGGTGAAGGTTCTGGGAGCGGCCGGCGCCGCTGTAGAAGGGGGACGAAGCTTTGCGAAGGCGTAGAGTAAACTTCGCCCCCATGCGCTTTTCCGACTTTGACCAACGCCTCGCCGCGCTAGATGCGCTCCCCGTCCACCGTGGCCGGCTCATGCGCGTGTGGCTAAACGGTAAGGCGCTTGACCTCGGTACCCGGCGGCGCAGCTCCGAGAACTTTCTGCCTCTTAAGCTGCGGGCGGCTGTGCCTGCTCTGACGTCAGAACTGGATGGGCTCGCCCGCGTCTGTTCCGAGCACGTTGGCAGTGATGGCTCGCGCTTGCTGGTGGAGCTGGCGGACGGTCAGATGGTGGAAAGCGTGCTGCTGCCTCGCGACGGGCTTTGCGTCTCCACTCAGGTCGGTTGTGCGGTGGGTTGCCGCTTCTGCATGACGGGTAAAAGTGGCCTGCTGCGCCAGGTCACGAGTATGGAAATACTTGCTCAGGTGGTTTTGGCACGGCGGCTTCGCACAGTGAAGAAAGTTGTCTTCATGGGCATGGGTGAGCCGGCGCATAATCTCGACAACGTACTCGAGGCAATCGACCTACTGGGTACCGAAGGCAATATCGGCCACAAGAATCTGGTCTTCTCCACCGTGGGCGACATGCGCGTATTTGACGTTCTGCCGCGTCAGCGTGTGAAGCCGGCCTTGGCGCTGTCGCTGCACACGACCAAAGCCGAACTACGCCGACATCTGCTACCGCGCGCACCAAGAATTTCGCCCGAAGCGTTGGTAGAACTTGGCGAAAAGTATGCCCGCGACACCCACTATCCCATCCAGTATCAATGGACGCTGCTCAAAGGCATCAACGACGGCGATGACGAACTCGACGCGCTAGTGCGTTTGCTTAAAGGCAAGTATGGCGTGCTCAACGTCATACCTTTCAATGTGGCCGAGGGCGACGATTACCAGCGCCCCGATTCCGACCGCATTCACGAGATTGTCCGCTCGCTCCGCAGCCGAGGTGTGCTGACCAAGGTCAGAAACAGTGCAGGGCAAGATGTGGAGGCGGGTTGCGGGCAGCTGCGTGCCCGCGCCGTTGGTGCAGAGCATGTGGTGCGTCTACACCGCAAGCACGGGGACAGGCGCCCGCCCCCGGACCGACCGGACGAAGCGTTTACTGCTTCAGGTTCTTCCTGAACTGAATGAACCCCGCGTTGTCCGCCACCTTGTTGTATAGGCTGATGCCGGTCTTGTTTGATTCATGCGTGAGCCAGTACACCCGTGAGCAATTCAGCTTCTCTGCGTCTGCGTAGACGCTTTCGATCAGCTGGGTCGCTATTCCCTTACCCCTGTGTTCTGCCAGAACGTAAAGATCCTGGAGATAGCAGTAATTGCCGTGGGTCCACGTCGAAGCATGGAAAATATAGTGGACCACCCCGATGACTTCCTCGCCTTCGGTGTAGACCAGGGCATTCATGCCTGCATTGGAATAGACCAGCCGGTTGAAGGTGGCCTGCGCCACCTCCTCGTTCAATGGCTGCTTGTAGAACTCCAGATACAGGCTCCATAGCTTGAGCCATGGCTGAAAGTCTTCTTTACGCAGCCGGCGGATTTCACCCTTGGTATTCATAGTGGAAAGGTCGCCATTGTTTGGTGGACTCGATTTCTGCCGATAGTTGAATCACCAGATCGTCAGCGCCGAAATGCCCGATGATCTGTGTAGCTACTGGCAGCCCTTCAGCTGTCCAGTAGGTGGGCAACGCGGCCGCGGGTTGGCCCGAGGCGTTGATGATTGCCATGAAGCAGGAATATTGTCCCACCTTCTTGCGAAGGTCCCAAAAATCGCGGTTCATCGACAGCTCGCCTAGCTTGGCGGGAACCTTGCAAAGCGCGGGTGTCATCAGAATATCTACGGACTGCATCCAGCCGGACATCAGGCGGCCCACCAGATGAAGGGTGTTGATTGCCTCGATGTAGTCGCGGGCAGACAGCGTTTTCCCGTGTTCATAGCCCGTGTAAATGGCTTGTTCCAGGTCCGAAGTCGACAGCGTTCGACCGGTGGCGAGTAGCTTGGTCTCCACGCTGTTGACGATGTTGCCGGCCAGGATGTTCGTATGCGCCTTGATGTAGCTCGCATAGTCGAACTCCGGAATGCTCAGTTCGATCATTTCGTGGCCCAGTTCTTTGCAGAGCTGAACCGTTTTCTCCAGAGCAGTGGACACTTCCGGGTCGATGGATACGCCACCGAAAGTCTCTCGCCAGACGCCGATACGAAGCTTGCGGCGGCCGGCCGGCTGTACGGCGTCCAGAAAGCTGCGGTTGAACTGAGGTGCCGCATAGGGTGAGCCGGGTGCATAGCCTGCGATCTCGTCCATGGCGGCAGCGGTATCCCGGACAGTGCGGCTAAGTACGCCGTCAACGGCCAGGCCGCCCCAGCCCTCTCCGCGCAGCGGCCCCATGGGTACGACGCCGCGCGACGCCTTGAACCCATATACACCGCAACAGGCGGCGGGGATACGGATGGAACCGCCACCGTCGCTGCCATGCGCAACTGGCACCACCCCGGTGGCTACAGCCACGGCAGCACCGCCGCTGGAACCGCCCGACGAGCGGGTCAAGTCCCAGGGGTTCTTGGTGGTTTTGCCGTAGACCGTGGCTTCGGTCGTCGGCGCCATGCACAGCTCCGGCACCGTGGTGCGCGCATAAGAAATGAAGCCGGCCTTATCGAAGCGCTCTGCCAGATGAGAGTCCACAGCGTAGGTGGAGTCCTTGAACAGGACCGAGCCGACGTGCGAAGGAAAACGCTTGGACGCAAGACCAGAGTCCTTCAACAGGAAGGGGATACCCCGGAATGCGCCACGCTGCTCCCATGTTTTGGCGATTTCCAGACTTTGCTCGAACTGCTCATGACACAGAAAGTCGAGATCCTTATCGAATTCTGTGGCCAGCTCAATGGAGGCCTGCATCAACTCATACGACGACGTTTTTTTGTCAGCGAGGAGCTGAGCCAGGTCCAGGCCATCCAGCTTCTTGAATTCTGCTGCTTTCATGGGATTCCTTAGTTTTGCGGAAGACCGGAAGCTTCGAACATCTTCTTGAATTCGACAATAGCCGCTTCACGGAACTTGTTGCTCTCCTCGGGGGTAGCGGCAATCAATTCGAAGTGCAGGGACTTCATCTTTTCCTGGAATTTCGGATCCGCGGCAACCTTAGCAACAGATTCGTAGATGGTGTCGATGGTCGACTTCGGAGTCTTTCCATTAACAGTCAATACCAGAATGGACGGAACGGTCAGATCGGTGGGGACGTCTTCACGTTGCGGGACGGCGTCCGGGAAGTCGCTGACTTTCAGATCTTGAAGAATAGCCAATGGCTTGACCTTGCCATCGATGGCGAAGGGGTAGGTGTTGCCCAGCACGTCGACGTGTGCGTCGATATGGCCGCCCATCAGGTCGGTTGCCGCTTGCACACCGCCCTTGTAGGGCACAATTTCAAAGTCCAGTTTG
>JAJUJD010000078.1 GCA_029267315.1 Alcaligenaceae bacterium | reverse complement strand
CACAGCCGTCGCATTGCGCAGGAAGAGATCGTGTCGCAGTCGGATTTGGTGCTTGTTGGGGCGCACAACCTGCTTCCCCGCTCGGATGTCATTCCGTTTCGCGCGTTGGACGGCATGGACCTTGTGCTACCGGCGCCCATGAACGGCCTGCGCCAGCGGCTTGAGGAAGAGGCGGCAAGGCAGAAGATTCGCTTCCGGGTGATATTCGAAGCCGACTCGCTGGAAGCCCAGCTCGCTCTGCTACGCCGCTACCCCTGTTGTGCGGTATGGAGCGAACATTTCGTCAGGCAGGGGCGCCACCACGAAACCTTTGGTGTGTGCCGCATCGTTGAGCCGCACTTGCCGCGATACGTGGTCTTGCGCACCACCGCGCACCACCCTCTCACGAAGGCAATGCGCGAAGTCGCTTTCTTGTTGCGCAGGTTGATTCGTGATTCTCATCAGCGCATGCTTGCGAAGGAGAGTGAGACAGCAGCATCCGCATGAGTTTCGCGTTCCCTAATAGACTCAAAAGCGACAGATTGGCGTCATTTTGGGCATTTGTGGTTGCAAATTTTCGTGTGCAATTACTACGGCTGGCACAATGGTCTGATCCGGCGTCGCCCTCTTCAACGCTAATAGCTGTTTTTCATGTCCACCCCCAATCATTATGGTGCGGCACCCCTGCACCGCCAGGATGCGGAACTAGGTTTCTTTCCCAAAGGGATGGCCCTGGCGGAATTTGGCACAGACGGTCGCCTGCTGTCTGCCAATTCCGCCTACCTGGAGCTGTTTAAGCTTCCGCCCGGTGTACTGGCCAACCACGAGCAGCTGTGTCCCGACGATCTCTTAAGCAGCCCCGTTTACGATCAGGTATGGAATGCGTTGGTGGCGGGGCGAGAATTTACCGGGGTGGTGACGCGAGTCGCCGGCGATGGCTCTCAAATGCGCTTGAACACCTTCTATTCTCCGGTAAAGGACGAGTATGGCCGGGTGATCCGTATAGTGAACCTAGCCAGCGCGATTCCGACTACGCGCACCCGCGAAATGGATGATGGGCGGCGATTGGAATGCTTGTCGTTGATTGCCGATCGGACAGACGCAGCCATTGTCATCACAGATTCGCTTTCCCGTGTCGTGTATGCGAACGAAGGCTTCACCCGGACTTTCGGCTGGGAACTGGAGGACATTCTTGGCCACGAGGTTCCCGAGCTGATGGCCGGGCAGCCGGCGGCGGAATTTCTGGTCAGTGTGCGCGCAGAACTGCGCTTGGGGCGCTCAGTCAATTCCGAGCAGCTGGTGGAGGGAAAGGGTGGACATCGGTATTGGGCGAAGCTGATCTGCAACCCGGTCATGGACGTGTTTGGCAGCTGGCAGTACACGGTGGCTGTCCTGCTGGATATCACCAACACCAAGATGCACGAGGTTCTTAACAATCGCGTACTGGAGGCCATGGCACGCGACACACCCCTCAGGGAAGTGCTTGAGATGGTGTGTGAGGAAGTGGAGCGGATCGCGCCGGAGATCAGCGCCTCCATTCTGGAAGTGGACGAGCACGGAGCACTGCACCCACTTGCCGCGCCCAGCTTACCTTTTTCCTATTCTTCGCAGCTCGATGGTGTGCCTATTGGCCCATCGGCTGGGTCATGCGGGACGGCTGCCTGGCGCAAGCAGCCCGTGTTGGTGACGGATATCGCGACTGACCCCCTCTGGAAAAATCACAAGCATCTCATTCTGCCGCTCGGCTACAACTGCTGCTGGTCTACCCCCATACTGAACAAGGATGGCCGGGTGGTGGGCACCTTCGCCTTCTACTACCGCGCAGCTGGTCCTCATCTGGCGTCGGAATATCACCGCCAGCTTGTCCATGCCTGTACATATCTGTGTGCGCTCGCCTTGGAGCGGGAGCACGCCCGGGTGCGCATCCGTCAGCTCGCCTTCTATGATGCCCTGACCGGACTGCCCAATCGCAATTTGCTCGAAGCCAACGCCAACCAGGTGCTACAGCAATTGGAACGCGCCCAGCAGCGCGCCGCAGTTCTGTTCATTGACCTGGACCGCTTCAAGCATGTCAATGAATCGATGGGTCACTGGGCGGGTGACGCGTTGCTGTGCGCTGTCGCGGAGCGCATTAAGACGGCCACGCACCGATCGGGCGTGGCGGGTCGGCTATCCGGGGATGAGTTCGTTGCGGTGCTGCCAGAGACGGAGCACGACAGTATCGAAGCCATGATCGACCGGCTTCAGGCCGAGCTGCAGCAACCCTTGACGGTTGCTGAGACCACGTTGGATGTTTCTGCCAGCATAGGCGTTGCGGTGTATCCCCAAGATGGGCGTGATGTGGAAACCCTGGTGCATCGTGCGGATCTTGCCATGTACCAGGCGAAGAAAGCCGGACGTGGCCGGTTCAGCTACTTCAGCAAAGAAATGAATCGGCTGGCGCAAGAACGTTTGATGCTGGAAAACGCATTGCGGCAGGCTCTTCAGGAAGAAGATGAGTCGCTGACTCTGCACTACCAGCCGCAAATTGAGATGAAGACGGGGTTTCTTTATGGGGTGGAAGCGCTGGCACGCTGGCGGCATCCCACATTGGGACCAATATCCCCAGCGCGATTCATACCGCTGGCGGAAGAATGTGGGTTGATCGGCATGTTGGGCCAATGGGCGTTGAAGGAAGCCTGCCGTCAGTTAAAAGAATGGCGTTACCACGGCCTGCAAGTCCCGTCGATATCAGTGAACATGTCGCCGTCCAACTTCCACGATCTTAATCTGCCCCGAATGATCGCCGATACGCTTAGGCGCAACGCACTCAAGCCGAGCGACCTCACCCTGGAACTGACCGAAAGCATCTTGCTGGACACTAACCCCAGTACCATGAAAACCATCGAGACCATGCATGCTCAGGGCATTCGCCTGTCGATGGATGATTTTGGGTCTGGTTATTCCAGCCTTAGCTACTTGCGCAGTCTACCGATCTCCGAGCTCAAGCTCGACCGCTGCTTCGTGGCCGATCTGGAAACCGATGCGGAGGCTAGGGCGCTCAGTTCCGCGATCCTGGGCATAGGGAATAGCTTGAGCCTGGTGGTCGTCGCAGAAGGTGTGGAAACCGAAAAGCAGAATGAAACCTTGCGTGAGCAGGGCTATCCTGTCGTGCAAGGGTATTTATTCTCCCGGCCACTCCCACCGGGAGAGTTTGAACTGTGGATGCGGGATACGGAAAATACGGGGGAGATGCCGCAGTAGCGCGGGAATCTGACCTCTAGAAAAGGCTGCAAATGGATCAACTGATACAGAAGCTGCGAGAGTTTCGTGACGAGCGAAATTGGCAGCAATTCCACAACCCGAAGGATCTCGCTGTGGCGCTTAGTATCGAGGCGAGCGAGCTCCTTGAGGCATTCCTCTGGAAAACGCCTGAAGCGGCGGATCCGGAGAAGGTGAAAGAAGAACTGGCTGATGTACTGGCATATGCTCTATTGTTGGCAGATGCATACGATTTCGACGTCAACGCGATTGTGCTGGAGAAAATTGCCAGGAATGCGGAGAAATACCCCGTCGACAAAGCCAAGGGGTCTGCGAAGAAATACACTGAACTATGAGCCAGCCTCAATTAGTTGAAGTGAACCGCTATTCTTTTTCGGCGGACACTCTGGCAGCCATACAAAATCATGCTTATGCAGCTAATAGTTGGCCGCTGGTGTATATCCTGAGCGATGAAGCGACCAACCAGGCATATATTGGCGAGTCCACCGACACGATCAATCGCCTCAGCACCCACCTGAAACATCCGAAGAAACGGTCTTTGACTACCGTGCATTTGGTCAGCAGCGAGCGGTTCAACAAGTCAGCAACCCTGGATATTGAATCGTCACTTATCAAGTACATGTCGGCGGACGGCCGCTTCCGACTGCTCAATGCGAACCTTGGGCTCACTGACCATAATTATTATCTTCGCACCGAACTGTACTCGGAGATATTTCGTGAGGCCTGGAATAGGCTCCGCCAGCAAGGTGTTGTTCGCCGCTCTTTGGAGTCGATCGACAACTCTGACGTCTTCAAGTACTCACCATATAAATCGCTGTCGGCCGATCAAAAGGGCAGCCTGATCGCCATCTTGCGCAGTCTAGTTACTGGCGAGCTAAAGAACATCGTGGTTCAGGGAGGCGCCGGAACCGGAAAATCTGTGCTGGCCATTTTTCTGTTCAAACTTGTTCATTCAGACCTTGAAGACCTTGAGCTGCACGAATTTTCGGAAGACGAGGCTGAGTTGAGGCAGTTGGTCCTGGACTTCAAGCGACAGTTTCCGAATCCCCGCATGGCCTTGGTGGTGCCAATGAGCTCATTCCGCAATACGCTGAAAAAGGCGTTTCGGAATGTCGCTGGGCTCCATCCCAGAATGGTCATAAGTCCGGCGGAATTGGTACAGCAGCATTATGACGTCGTGTTGGTCGATGAATCGCATCGGTTGCGCAAACGGGTCAATCTCGGTGCCTACTTTGGCGCGTTCGACCGAGCGTGCGCTGCTCTGGGTCTCGACAGGGAACGCTGCAGCGAAGTTGACTGGGTGCTCCGTAAATCTAGCAAGGCAGTTTTCTTCTACGACCCGAATCAGAGCATCAAGCCATCCGACGCCAACCCTTCTGACTTCAACACCATCAAGGCTAAACGGAACTGCAAGGTGTTGACCCTGCACTCTCAATTCCGTGTAAGGGCGGGAGTTGATTACGTTCGGTTCGTGGAAGATTTGTTGGCCGCTCGGCTGAAGACTGACCAAAAGTTTTGCACTGAGAAGTACGACTTCCTATTGTTTGATGATCTTTCGGACATGGTCCGCGAGATTCAGCAAAGAAACCGTGAGCACGGTCTGGCGCGGTTAGTCGCGGGCTACGCTTGGCGATGGGAGTCAAAAAAGGATCCGAGCCGGCACGATATAGTCATTGGCGATGTAAGCCTCCGCTGGAATCGCACTAACGACGACTGGATCAATAGTGATGGCGCCGAACATGAAGTCGGCTGCATCCACACGACCCAGGGCTACGACCTCAACTACACCGGTGTAATTTTTGGCCCCGAGATCCGATATGACGAGGAACTCAACCAGATAGTCATCGATAAAAGCCACTATCACGATAAAAATGGAAAGAATTCAATTTCCAGCATTGGAGAGCTCAGGCAATACATTCTGAATATCTATCGCACCATCATGTTGCGAGGTATCCGAGGGACGTACGTATACGCCTGTGACGATGCGTTGCGCCGCTATCTGAAGCGACATATCGCCAGCTTTAGGCCCAAGGTGCTTGAGTTTCCCTCAGCTCCAAACAAGCTGGAGCCTCACGTCAACTCCGTGCCGTTGTTCGATCTCAAGGCTGCTGCAGGCGAATTTGGCGCCTACCAGCTGGCCGAATGCGAAGCATGGGTGCCGGTGCCAGAGGGCACAACCATAGGCAAGCAACACTTCGCCTGTCGGGTCATCGGCGAATCCATGAATGAGATCATTCCGAATGGCGCTTTATGTCTCTTCCGGCTGGATTCCGGAGGAAGCCGCAACGGGAAAATCGTCCTGGTGGAGTGCGCTGACATCCAAGATGGCGAAGGCGGTTCGCGTTACACAGTCAAGGAATACCAAAGTTTCAAAGTGCACACCGAAGACGGACTGGAGAACATGCGAATAAGGTTGAAACCTCGATCAACAGACCCGAGCTTTGAGCCCTTGGAACTGCATCGATCTGAAGACGAGGTGCGCTACCGCGTCGTCGGCGAGTTTATCCGTGTATTGGAGTATCCCGAAAGGGACGCTTGATGTAAAACTGCACAGCTCTTTCATCAAACCTTCAAAGGCTCACCTCATTGGAAACGTTGCGCGAAATATGGGATTGGTTTCTAGTCAATCCTGCCCGGCTGTTGGTTCTCGCTTCCCTGCTGATCACTCTTAAGCTGGCCTGGGAAGAATGGTTGGGCCGCAATACCGGTGGTTCGGGCTGGCTGACGTTGGCACGCATTGTGGTTGGGGGAGGCGGTTCCTTGCTCACGGCCATCGTGGCAGGTTTCTATAGCGGTCCAGGAGCCTTCTTCGGGTATCTCGTCCTTCAGCTATTTGTCGCCGTCGTGTTGCCTGTGATTCTGGTGGAACGGATGAGCGACATCCATCGCTGGTTAGCGAGGAAGTAAAAGCAGGCTGGTGCCCGCCATCAGAATGACGACGACATAAGCCGGTAGCTTGGCTACAGTGAGCAGCAGAAAGCCTGCCGCGGCCAGTGCTGCATCGGCGGGCCTGTGCACGGAGTTCGTCCAGACCGGGTCATAAAGCGTGGCGGCGAGTATGCCCACAACCGAGGCGTTGGCGCCTCGAATCAGTGAGTGCGCCGGCTGCCAAGTACGAAATCGGTTCCACCACGGAAGCACGGCGACAAGCAGCAGCAGGCCGGGCAAGAAGATCATCAGCAGCGCGAGGGTAGCGCCAGCGATTCCCCCCACCGGCTTCATGATCGCCCCCAGATAGGCGGCGAAGGTGAACAAGGGGCCGGGTACGGCCTGCGCTGCGCCGTAGCCCGTCAGAAAAGCGTCTGGGGTTACCCAGCCGGGTTGCACCACTTCCGAGTCCAGAAGGGGCAACACAACATGGCCACCCCCAAACACGAGCGCCCCGGCTCTATAAAAAGCGTCCATGACTACGATGCTGGCCGAAGGTATGGCGAGCGCCAGCAGTGGTAGGCCCACAAGACACAGCACAAAGAATAGCGCCGCAATATTGCCCGCAGAAGTACTAACAGGAATAGGAAGAAGATGTACAGTGCTGGCGGCTGCTGCGCGGCATAGCCATACCCCCGCCAGCGCACCAAGAAGAATTGCCCAGATCTGCCCTGTGGGGCCGGATACCAAGGCGACAATTATCCCGCTTGTTACGGCGATCGCCGCACGAGTTGGGTCCGGGCAAAGGCTGCGAGCCATGCTCCATACTGCGTGTGCCACAACGGCTACCGCTGCAATCTTCAGCCCGTGAACTATGGCAAGACGGGCTGGCCCCTCCAGCCAGGGCGCACTCAGTGCAAAGGCCACCAGCACGATGGCCGAGGGTAGGGTGAAGGCGGCCCACGCTGCTGCCGCGCCCAGCGGGCCGGCGCGCATCAGCCCCAGAGCGAATCCCACCTGGCTGCTGGCCGGGCCGGGCAGAAACTGGCATAGGGCCACGAGATCGGCATACGCCTCGACGCTAAGCCAGCGCCGGCGGGTGACAAACTCATTGTGGAAGTAGCCCAAGTGGGCGACCGGCCCGCCAAAGGAAGTCAGGCCGAGCAGCAAGAAGGCCAGAAATACTTCCTTCACCCTAGCGCCAACGCTTCGTTCCGTACTCATTGTCAGAGGACTTCGGCAGGCACTACAGCCGTCCCAGTTTCCATTCCAGATGAGCCCTTACCGTGGGCCATTCGGAGGCAATGATGCTGTAGACGCAGGTATCGCGCAGCGTGCCGTTGGGCGTGCGCTGGTGATTGCGCAAAACGCCGTCCAGCTTGGCACCGAGACGTTCGATGGCTCGGCGGCTGGTGTGGTTGAAGAAGTGGGTGCGGAACTCCACCGCAAGGCAGTTCAGCGTATCGAAGGCGTGGCCCAGCAGAAGCAGCTTGGCTTCTGTGTTCAAGGGTGTGCGCTGCACGCTTTTCGCATACCAGGTGGACCCGATCTCCACGCGAGGCCCGGCCGCATCAATATTCATGTAGGTGGTCATGCCGACAATACGGCCCGAGTTTCGTTCGACAACCGTAAAAGGCAACATGCTGCCTTTTTCCTGCAACCCCAGTCGACGTTCGATTTCCGCTCGGATATTCTCAGGTCGCGGAATGCTGGTGTACCAGAGTTCCCAAAGATTGCCGTCCTGTACTGCCGCCGCCAGACCTTCGTCATGATCAAGGGACAGAGGCCGAAGTTCAACGTACTCCCCGCTCAGGGTGACGGGCTGGATGGGGGAAGGCATAACGCTCATGGAGAGGGTCCTGTGACGTATCTCATTTGGGATGGATGTAGCGGCATATTAGCGCGTCCATTCCCATGCCGGAATGAATCTCCCGGCATGTGCGTAGAGGCTGGCTCAGTCCCCGACAATGAAAAACCGCCGGGCCGGCATCTGTGACGATGCAGTGCCCGGCGGCTTCTGGCTTAAACCAGATTCGGGATCAGGAAGCCAGAACCTGGACGCTCGGATAGCCCATGAGCTTCAGGATCACATAGTTAGCGGCAGCTTCACCCTGGTCGTCGGCTACCGTCACGATCTCTGCGAAACGGGGCAAGCCGGCCTTGGACAGAATCTGCCAGATCTCGGCGGCCGATTTAGGCTTGCCTTGTTCGTCCAGCAGCTGAGAGTAGGGTACGTGAACCACTGTGCCTTCCGGCGTTTTGGATGGCAGCTTTTCGCCGGAAGCCAGATAGACGCGCGGGAACGTTGCATTCGCTGCTGCCTTCCCAGTGGAGAACACTTCTTCACGTGCTTCGGCTTGATATTCCACCGGCGGAATGTTCAGGTCGAAGGGGATGGTCTTCTCCGCCACGATCGTCGGCTTGTTGCTCAGCGCGTTGCCACGTTGTGCCCAGGTGTCCAGGGTGTCAGTGAAGATAGACACCTTGGCCTGACCCAGACGCTCCAGCGCCACGAAGGCAAGTGCCGCGTCAGGCGTGATGCCTTGGCCGCTGACAATCACGGCTTCATGCTTGGGGTTCACGCCGGAACTGCCCAACAGTTTCTTCAGGCCATCCGTATCGGACAGTTTCTCGCGGAAGTCCTTCGCGGGAATGTTGAGTGCGAAGGGGAAGTGGCGGCTGTCGTACTGAGCGGCATCGCGCAGGTCGATGATGCTCACGTGAATGCTGCCCAGGGTTCGGGTGCGCAGGCCACCCCACCACTTGAGCCAGTCAGTGTCACGCAGAATGTAAGGCGCGTCGTAGGTCCAGAAGGGCAGTTCACGCTCGTCGTGCAGCCAGCCCAGCTGCGAGGCGGGGAAGTGCTTAACCTTGGGATAGCCGGCGATGAATTTCGCGGCGAAGAAGGGCACACTGCCTGCAATCCCGCCACCGCAATGGGTGTAGATCTGCTGTTCATCGGTGATGCCGTTGAAGCTCAACAGGGCGCGGATATCCTCAGCCGACTTGAAGGTCTTGTCCTCATTGAAGAACACAGCTGCAGGCAACATCTTCGCATGCGGAATGTGGCCGGGGCGGTTGTAGTTCATGGCCATGCCGAAATGCCAGTCGGGGCCCAGGCCTTCTACCAGAGCATTGGCTTTGGTGTCGCCGCTGGCGGCAACTACCTCGGCCACTTCTGCCTGGAATTCTGAGCGCAGTGCACCGATTTTGTAATCGCCCTTGGCCGGCTTGGCGGGAATCTCAGCAGTGACTGCATTGCCGGCCGCTTCCCACTTGCTCAGGCCGCCGTCCAGAATCCGCAGGTTCTCGACAGGGAAGCCGCTGTAGAAGAAGGAATAGAACAGCCGGGTCGCGTAGAACTGACCGCCTTGGTCATACATGACAATAGTCTTGTCTTTGGACACGCCCCAATCTTGGAACAGGGCTTCCATTTCCTCGCTGGGCCGTTCCTGGAATGCATAAGGAACGTTGACGGAATCCGTGTAGAAGTCGACGCCGCCACCGTAAGAAACACGTACGCCTTGCGAGACGCTTTGTTCCTTGGTGAAGGACACCGAATGCGCGCCCGGGATGTGCTTGGCGGTGTAGAACTGCGTGGGGGACGCGTCAAGAACTAGAACATTGGGCTTGCCAATGTTCTCCTTGAGCCATTCTACGGTGGCGAGGTTGCTGGATTCGGCAGCTGCGGCGGCGGAAACGCTTAGCAAAGCGCTGGCGGTAATTAATACGAAGTGCTTCGTCAGTGTGCTGTATCGCATAGTGTTGCTCTTAAGAAAAACGGGTCGACCGTCCTGCGACGGATCTGCATTAGTCGTTCTGGGGAATACGTGCCGGTTGCGGGTGCTTGCCCCGCTTAACCACAGGTCAGGCCGTCGCTTTCCATGGGCGACTGATGACGGATGATCAAATCGGTTTCAGGTTGCACGACGCCTTGCTGGCTGGCATCGAAATGCAGCTCGAACGTGGAACCATCCAGCAGTTTCACGGAGCTTTCCCAACCTGCGGCAAGGACACGGGTGTCGTTGTTGAGCCAGAGTGGCAGTCCGCTCTTGCTTTCAACGGTGACGACGCTTGCGTCCACCTTCTTGACGACGACTTCCAGGCTTTGATTGGCGTGCGCGGCGCTGATGCCGGTTACCAGCAGCGCTGCGATGGACAACTGTATGAGGAATCTCAAATTCACATCCTGCTCAAGAATTTGTGTTCGTCTCGGGTCGCATCCAAAGCGACGACTCGAGGGAAGAGGATGGTATGACGCGCCAGATATTCTTGGAAGGAATGAATGGCTATATTCACATTTCTTCAAGAAATATAGAAACCGGATCATCTGCATTATTATGCGCAGCTCTCTCCGAGTTTCATGATGTCCAGTAATAAGCTTTCCATGTCCGCGCCACATCAGGCGTCCGCTGTTTCCGTTCCTTCTCTCCTCAGGCAATCTGATCGCCTGCCCACGTTTGTGACGGGCGCAGCCGCTGTGGCCCTCTTCGCGGTGCTCTTCACCGGTGTGGGTGAACGCCAGGCCTGGCTATTCCTGGTAGGCATGCTTCTGGGCGCAACTCTGTTGCACGCGTCCTTTGGTTTCACCGGTGGATGGCGACGTCTGGTCCTCGAACGGCGCAGCCGCGCCTTGCGCGCCCAACTGCTCATGGTCGGCTTGGCTGCCTTGGCGTTCTTCCCCTTGCTGGCGGCTTCACCCGTGGGTGGAAAAACTTTGGTGGGAGCCTTAGCACCAACGGGCGTCGCCGTGGCCGTTGGTGCATTCATATTCGGAGTCGGCATGCAGCTGGCAGGCGGATGTGGCTCAGGCACGCTCTTCACCGTGGGTGGAGGGAGCAAACGCATGCTTGTCACGCTGGCAACTTTTGTACTGGGGGCGCTGCTTGGTACTGCCCACCTTGGCTGGTGGCTGGCCCTGCCTTCCTTCGGCAACGTGAGCCTGGTGAAGGAACTGGGTGCTCCGGCCGGTGTGGCGGTCACACTTGCTGGCTTGGCCTGCATCTATGGTGTGGCCCGCTACTTCGAGCATAAGGCGCATGGCAATATCGAGCCTTTGGCAATGGCGGGAACAGCCTCGGGCTGGCAACGATTGCTGCGGGGCCCTTGGTCGTTGCTGAGCGCCGCCATCGTGCTTGCTGGCCTGAATATTGCAACCCTGTTGATTGCCGGGCATCCGTGGTCCATCACCTACGCCTTCGGTTTGTGGGGGGCAAAGATCGCTCAGGCGGTGGGGTTTGCAGTATCCGACTGGCCGTTCTGGCAGGCCGGCTACAACGCACGTGCCTTGAATTCCTCCGTGCTGGCGGACACTACTTCCGTCATGAATTTCGGCCTACTGTTAGGGTCCGCGCTGGCGGCTGGGCTGGCTGGCAAGTTCGCTGTGGCTCAGGCGATATCTCTGCGAGGGTATGCCACCGCGCTTATTGGCGGCCTGTTGATGGGCTATGGAGCGCGCGTTTCTTTCGGCTGCAATATTGGTGCACTGTTTTCGGGTATTGCTTCGGGAAGCCTGCATGGATGGCTTTGGTTTGCCTGTGCATTCCTTGGAAGCTGGCTGTGTGTGCGCTTGATCCGTCCGGCACTGAAGCTGGACTGAAGGAGCCGACATGACACATCGACACACCATATTGTTTGGCACAGTTCTGGCGGTGGCGGGTGCGGCCATAGCGGCTGACCACCTCACGCATTCGAAGCCCCCTGTGCCGCAGAGCGGCAGTGCGGCCGACGCTGCGTCCCATGCTGAACCATCGTCTGCGCCCAGGGCTGTAGCGACCCCTCTTGCGCCAGCTCCTGTGGCAGCTCCCGCAGCTGAAGAAGCTGACATCATTGAGTTTGCACCGTGCTCCGCCAACATGGATGGGCTGATGGCCGCGCCAGCCACACCGGTCCCGCCCGCCGGTGCACCGAGGGCCACTACCTCTGCGCCGGCCACTTCACCGGAAAATGACGCTCCAGCGGCGCCGGCGACTCCTTCTGCCGCGGTGGCCCCCGCGCCCGCTGCTGTTGCTCCTGCTGAAGAGGCTGAAGAGGAGATCATCGAATTTGCGCCATGCGCGGCGGCTTTCTGAACATAAGCGAACGCGCAAATGGACCTGCTGCGATATGCACATGAAGCCGCATACTGCGAGCGTGTGTTGGCGAAATCGGGCCTGAGCGTGTTGACGGCTACTTTACCTGCGTCCGCGCCCCCCACCCACTGGAGGCATTATCCGGAGGGAGATGTGCATGACCCGGAATCAGGTGCGCATTGGTATTACCACAGCCATGGGCGTTACCACAGCAAGGGGCGGGCTCCTGCGGCGAACGCGTGTATTAACCAGGCTGCAACCCCGCAAACAGCGGGCGATGCTGAGGAACACGGGGCCATGCCGGGCGAGCATGGTCATTTTCACTGTTTTGTATGCCCCGAAGGAAAGGGCGGGCCGATCCACCACCTGGTCGGCATATCCGTGAACAATCTAGGCCAGTTGCAGGGATTCTTCACCGTCGGCCAGCATGTGGTCGATGACGTGGAGATTTCTGCGGAAGACCGTATCGCACT
>JAJUJD010000069.1 GCA_029267315.1 Alcaligenaceae bacterium | reverse complement strand
GTTCCTCATTGGCTTCAGAATTCGGGAGGAATAGGTTGACCCTTTTCGGGTTGTTCCGGGTCGGCGGGGTCGGGAGGCAGATCCGGGTTCTCTGGATACGGAAGAGGTTGGCTCGGCTTGGGTGGAATTTCCCCGGGCTTTTTCTCCCCTGGGCGATGCGCCCCGGGTGTTCGCAGGACATCTCCATGGGGAACGAGGCTGGGAGATTCTTCGTCGAGGGGTAGCGGCATGAGCGTCTCCTTACTTGGAAAGCCAATTGGGCCGCAATAGGCGTGCCCGGGCCTTTGCGTCTACGCGCGTGGCATCGCTTAATGAATGGGAGAAAAGGGAGTAGTGCCCGTCGTTGCTGCGAGGTGTCGTCTACGGCTTCTGTTGTAGGATTGGCCGAGAGAGAATGAAGAGGCGAGGGAAAGATGTACGAGTCGCGTGGCGAAGAGCTGATCAGCCGTAAGCAGTTTGCGCTTCGAATGCTGCTGCATTTGCTCTTGGCTCTGATATTTGTATTGGTGTCGCTTGTGGGCGGTATTCTGGGCTACTTGTCGATTGAAAGCGACGCCCATTGGCATGATGTGACACTGAACATGACCATGATCGCCAGCGGCATAGGTCCGATCATGCTGCCCGAGACTGTACAAGGAAAAATCTTCCTTGCTATCTATGGCGCCTATATTAGTGTGGTGTTCGTCGCGGTACTTGGCGTGGTGCTAGCGCCCATTTTGCACCGCGTGCTCCACGTCTTTCATTTGGACGAAGATGAGGCAGCCTGAGAGTGCGGCACCAAGTATCAAATGAACAAGGGCTTACAGCAATTCTGCTGTAAGCCCTTGGAAGTATTGGTCGGGACGGCGGGATTCGAACTCGCGACCCCTTGCACCCCATGCAAGTGCGCTACCAGGCTGCGCTACGCCCCGAATTTCGCGTTGCTAGAACATTGCTGCGCTGCGAAGAACAGAACTATAGCATATGCAGTTTTCAAAATGCAAGTACCGCGGAAGCGGGCGCGATAATGCCCCAAAAAATTTTGATCGGAACGGCCGCGGCTATCCCACTTGAAATTCCATTTCCGGGTACCGGACCCTGTTTCGGGCTCGGCTGCGAACGGCCAAGCTATAGACTAGAGTAAGGGGGCCTACCCTCCCCATGAACATCAACACTAGCAACACGCATTGGCTTGGGCGGGATAGGTCGCTGGTGATCCCATGGCTCAGCCCAGTGGTGCTAAGGGCGGCAATCACTTCCAGGAAGAGATTGGAGAAGGGGATATCTTCTAGCACCGTGAGTAAAAACAGGGCGACGCAAGCCGTTAGTATGCTGATGACCACTACAGCCAGTGCCTTCTGAATGCTCTCTGCAGAGATGCTGCGCTGCATAATGGCGACTTCTTTTCGCTGTGTCAGGTAAGCGAAAACCGCGGCCATAATGACGATGAAGGTGCCCACTTTAATTCCACCGGCAGTGCTCATCGAACCTCCACCGATGAACATCAACATGGCCGCCAGCAAGGTGGTGCTGTCATCCATCACTTCAACATTGAATGTGGTGAAACCTGCTGTGCGCAAAGCGACACTTTGCATCCAGGCAGCCTTCGCCTGCTCCGGTATGGCGAGATCGCCCAGAGTCAGGGGGTTTCTTGCTTCCAGCGCCCAGATCAACACAAAGCCAAAGATGTTCAAGGCCAGGGCCGTCAGTATTAGGAGTCGCGCATACGGTTGAATACGGTTCCAGCGCTTTTTGCGGATCACTTCGACAATGACTGGGAAGCCAAGACCGCCCAGGATGACCGTGGCGGACAGGATTGCAATGGTGATTCCGTCGCCAGTGAATGCACCGAGGTTGCCGTCGAAGAGGGCGTATCCGGCATTGTTGAAAGCAGCAATGGCGTGGAAAATCGCATAATAGAGGGCGGTTCCCGCAGGCAGGCGGCCGCTGCCCCACCACCAAAAGAACAGCATAAGAATGGTGGTGAGCTCGATGATTGCCGTAATGCGTAGCACCGAAATGGCCGTATCCTTGACCCTGGCCGTACTGGTTTGGTTGAAGGCCTCAAGCGCCAGGGATTGTTGCCGCAGACTGATGCGGTGCCCCAGGGTGATGGCCGACACCACAGCAAATGTAACGAACCCAAGCCCGCCAATCTGCACGAGCGTGATGCTCACCAGTTGACCGAAGACACTAAGATCTTGCGGCGGCACAAGTATCAAACCTGTTACGGTGACGGCTGCGGTGGCTGTAAAAAAAGCCTCAAACAGGCCTAGCGATCTTTCTGCGCCCGCCAGGGGAAGTGCAAGCAGAACCGTTCCTACTGCAATAAGCAGCAGAAAGCCCGAGGCCAGGACAGTGGGCGGGCTTGCTCCAAGGTTGCCACCACGGTGAATGCGCCGGAACGTTTCCAGGCTGCGTCTAGGGTCCAGCTTATGCATGGTTCATATCAACCGCGGTGCCAGCGCTCGCAAGGCCTCAAGTGAGCCGTACATCACCAGAATGTCATTGGCGTGAAGAATATGGTCATCTGGGGGGTTCACTATTGCCTGGCTTCGGTGTTTGATCAGTAGTGCCTGGGGCAGGGTGGGATCGTCCTTGACAACGTTAGCCAACGGCTTTCCGTCCAAGGCTTCGCTTACACGTATTTCTACGACGAACTCCCCATTACCCAGAGGAATGTAATCGTTCACCATGGGATAACTTAGGGCCTGCGCAATACGCAGGCCCATTTCCTCCTCGGGGTGGATGATGCGATTGACCCCCAGCTTATTAAGTATGAGGTGATGAGAGTGGGAGGAAGCCTTCACCCAAATATTGCGGATCCCCAAACTCTTCAAATGAACCACGCAGAGCAAGCTGGCCTGTATGGCCTCGCCGATGGCCACCAAAACGACATCGTAATGTTCCAGACCGAGCTCTTCTACGGTTGCGCTGTCGGCGACATCGGCAATCACTGTTCGCGTCAGCCGGTCGGCATACTTATCAGCAATTTTGGAGTCAGAATCGACGCCCAGTACGAGGTGGCCCATCTTGACAAGTTCCAGTGCTGCAGCAGCACCGAATCTGCCCAATCCAATCACAGCAAATTGTGCCATTTCGTTAATGAATCCTTATGGGTTCTAGAGAGCGACCTCTGATCGCAGGATGCAGTATGGTTCAAATTCTGGTAAAAACCCTTATATGTGGTTCCGAAATCCGAACGCCGGTCTTCCCTATGACAAGCTTGTTTGACCCCATTCAACTGGGGGCGGTAGCTTTGCGCAATCGTATCGTTATGGCGCCTATGACACGTTGCCGCGCCAGTGACGGACGAATTCCGAATGACCTCATGCGGCAATATTACAGCCAGCGCGCCAGCGCGGGGCTCATCCTCTCTGAAGCGACTTCCGTTTCGCCTCAGGGGGTAGGGTATCCAAACACGCCGGGCATCTGGTCTTCTGCCCAGGTGGATGGTTGGAGAAAGGTGACTTCCGCTGTTCATGACAAAGGTGGAAAGATTTTCTCCCAGCTCTGGCATGTTGGCAGGGTCTCCGATCCCGAACACCTTAACGGTGAAATTCCCGTTGCGCCCAGCGCCATCGCATGTGCCGGTCATGTCAGCCTGCTGCGGCCCAAACGCAATTATGTGGTTCCCCGTGCCTTGCACGCCGAAGAGATTCCCCACATTGTCCAAGATTTCGCCGATGCAGCAGGCCATGCGCGTGATGCCGGGTTCGATGGCATTGAAATCCACGCGGCCAACGGTTATCTCATAGATCAGTTCTTGCAGGACGGCACCAATAAGCGGCAGGATAATTACGGTGGAAGTATTGAGAACCGTGCCCGCTTCCTTCTGGAAATAGTCGACGCATGTTCGGGCGTTTGGGGAGCAGGGCGTATTGGCGTCCACCTCTCGCCCTACGGCACCTCTCACGACATCCAGGATTCCGATCCCGAGGCACTTTTCAGCTACGTTGCGCGTGAATTGGGCCAGCGTGGCGTGGGTTTCATTTTCGTGCGCGAAGCCGCGGGCAAGCAGGCGCTCACTGCTGAGTTGCGCCGCGAGTTCGGCGGCAGCCTGATCGTGAATCAAGACTACACGCTGGAACGAGCCCAGGAAGCGCTGGAGTCAGAAAGGGCCGACGCCGTTGCCTTTGGCCGCCCTTTTATTTCGAATCCTGATCTTGTTCGCCGCCTGAAGCACGGCATTGAACTGCGGGAATGGGATACCTCTACCTTTTATGGTGAAGGTGCGGCAGGCTACGTTGATTACGCTTGCTGCGCATGTACAGATGTCCCGGTGCTGAACGAAGCTTGATTCCTAGGCATTGAAGTGCCATGAAAAACGGCAGGGAGCTCATGAAGCGACCCTGCCGTTTTTCATTTAAGCCCACGCCGGAGCTTGCCCGGTATCAGAGGCGGGCCTTTACCTGTGCCGATATGGCGGACATGTCGGCGCGACCGGCCAGACGAGCTTTCAGCAAGCCCATGACCTTGCCCATAGCGGCGGGGCCTGTTACGCCTTCAGCCTGCACTTCTTCAAGCGCTGCGGTGATAGCGGCATCGATCTCAGCAGGGTCAGCCGCCGCGGGCAGAAATTCCTGGAGCACGGTGATTTCCGCTTTTTCTTGTTCGGCGGTCTCGGTGCGACCAGCCTGTTCATAGGCGGCGACCGATTCACGGCGCTGCTTGACCTGTTTTTCGATGATGGCCGTGATGTCGGCGTCGGTTAGTTCCGTGCGTTCGTCCACTTCCTTTTGCTTGATGGCGGCCTGCAGCAGGCGCAGGGTGCCCAGCCGGGCGCTGTCGCGTGCGCGCATGGCATCTTTCACGGCATTGGAGAGTTGGGTCTTGAGCGAGCTGCTCATAGTGATCTTCCTGTGGTGTCTGCCAAAGCTTCGATTTTAGTGGAAGTCCCGGCTGCGCGTGTGCAAAGCACCTAGCAGCGGGGTAAGGTCCACCAGGCGGCCGGCCACCAGGTGGCAGACAGACTCATGTCGTTGCCAGACCCCATACACGCCGAGCAACTGGGCATTGACCAGTTCCGTATGCTGACGGATGGAAAGTTCCGGCCGGACAATGACGTTCACATGGCCGGTTTCATCCTCAATCGTGACAAACACCACGCCTTTGGCCGTACCTGGCCGCTGCCGGGTGGTTACCAGGCCGCATGCGCGTGTAAGGCGCCCGTTGGGCCAGTCGGTGGAGAGCAGCCTTTCCGCCGGTATGAAACGCTGTTTTTCCAGACGCGCCCGTAGCAGCGCCAGTGGATGACGCCCCAGGGTAAGGCCCAGATGCCGGTAATCGTTGACGATATGTTCGCCCTCCGGCATGTCAGGCAGAAGTGGGGTCTGGTTTTCTGTGATGGGGGTGCCGCGCAGCAGCCCGGGCGGCCTTTGCAAGGCAGCATGCCACTGCGCCTGACGCCTTTCACCTGCAAGAGGCTTGAGAGCATTGGCGGCGGCCAGGGCGTTCATCTCTTTTCTGTCCAGGCCGGCACGGGCGGCGAGATCCTGGGCGGAACGGAAGGGCGCCTGATGCCGGGCCTGCTCAATACGCAGTACGGCTTGGCGCGACAAGCCCTTGATCTGGCCCAGACCCAGGCGCACCGCCGGCTGCGGCTTGCCTGAAGTAGACTCGTTTGCCGGCAGACTGTGTCTGCCGCCGGCTGGAGCCGCGTCAACGGGCGTGGGCTCGTACGTGGCCAGTTCCAGTGTGGCTTCCCATTCGCTGTAGCGGATATCCACGGGACGCACCTCCACCCCATGGCGCCGAGCGTCCTGCACTAGCTGGCTCGGGGCATAGAAGCCCATCGGCTGGGAATTGAGCAGCGCCGTGAGAAAAACGGCAGGTTCGTGGCACTTGAACCAAGCACTGCAATAGGCTAGCCGGGCAAAACTGGCGGAATGGCTTTCTGGAAAACCGTATTCCCCAAACCCCTGGAGCTGAAGAAAGATCTGCTCGGCAAATTGTTCGTCGTACCCCTTCTCCTTCATACCTTGCAAGAGACGCAGGCGGAAACGCTCCACGCTGCCGCTGCGCCGCCAGGCCGCCATGGCGCGGCGCAGTTCGTCGGCTTCATCAGGGCTGAAACCGGCGGCTTCCATGGCTATTTGCATGGCCTGCTCCTGGAAAATGGGTACCCCGAGCGTGCGTCCCAACACTTTCTCCAGTTCGGGATACGGACAGTGTGCCGGTTCCAGCTTTTGGCGACGCCGCAAAAAAGGATGGACCATGCCGCCTTGAATGGGGCCGGGCCGGACGATGGCCACCTGGATGACGAGGTCGTAGAATTCGCGGGGGCGCAGGCGGGGCAGCATGCTCATCTGGGCGCGAGATTCGATCTGGAAGACGCCTATGGTGGCCGCGCGGCAGATCATTTCGAAAGTGGCGGAATCGTCAGGAAGGATGTCCTGCAGGGTGTAGGGGCGCCTCCGCAGATGGCTGGCCAGTTGAAGACAGCGTTGCAGGGCACTGAGCATGCCAAGGGCGAGTACATCTACCTTCAGCAAACCCATGGCGTCGAGGTCATCCTTGTCCCACTGCACGACGCTGCGCCCCGGCATGGCGGCGTTTTCGATGGGTACCAGGCGCGAAAGCTTGCCGTGAGAAATGACGAAGCCGCCGGGGTGCTGAGAAAGATGTCGTGGAAAGCCTTTCAAGGTATCGCTCAGGCCCGCCCACAGACGGGCAATACGGCTATGAGCCGGAAAACCATGAGCGTCGATTTTTTCCAGAATGTCTTTTCGACCGTTCCAGTAATGGAAGGAGCGGGCGACTGCTTCGATGCGTTCCGGGGGGACATTCAAGGCCTTGCCCGTATCACGCAGGACGCTGCGGTGACGGTAACGAATGGCCACGGCGGCCAGTGCTGCGCGTTCCCGCCCATAGCGTTCGTAAATGTGTTGAATGACTTCCTCGCGGCGCTCGTGTTCGAAGTCCACGTCGATATCCGGGGGCTCGTTGCGCGCCCGGCTGATGAACCGGGCGAAGAGACTGTTGCCGCTGGAGGGGTCGACTTCTGTGATGCCCAGGCAATAACACACGGCGGAATTGGCCGCCGAGCCCCGGCCCTGGCACAGAATGTCGCGGCTGCGAGCGAATTTGACGATGTCGTAAACCGTCAGGAAATAAGGCTCATAGGAAAGATCACGGATGATGGAAAGTTCGTTTTCCAGCTGTCTCTGGACAGTGTCCGGGATGCCTTGGGGATAGCGACGCTGGGCACCGGCCAAGGTTTCCTGGCGAAGGTAGGCGCTGGGGGTCATGCCCTGGGGAACGATTTCCTCCGGATACTGGTACTGAAGCCGGAGCTCATCCAATGAAAACCGGCAATGTTCCAGGATGTTCAGCGTTTCATGGAGAAGCTCGACCGGGTACATATTGGCCAGCCGCAGGCGGCTGCGAAGATGCCGCTCTGCGTTGGGATGCAGCTGCTCGAGTACCTCTGTGACGGGCTTGCCGTGGCGAATGGCGGCCAGCGTATCGTGCAGGGGCTGACGGGAGCGGCGGTGCATTTCCACCCCCCCCAGGGCCACCAGCGAAATGTGATGCTGCCGGCCGGCCAGTTGCAGTGTGGAAAGATGGCGAGTATCTGATGCGCCGTAATGCAGGGCAGCGCCCAACCAGAAACGTTTGGGGAAGAGCTTCGCCAGCGTAGGCAGTTGCGCATTGAGCCACTGGGGAGAACAGCCGTATTCGGGCTTGAGAATCACGAGGCAATCCGGCAGGGCGCGCAGGTGCTCAAGCCCCGTGGGAGGAGTGGAGAGGTCGGCGAGGCTCAGTTGGTATTCCCCCTTGGGGCTGCGCCGGCGTGCCAGAGTGATGATTTCCGACAAATTTCCATAACCGTTGAGGTTGGTAGCCAGAACAATGATGTGTAGACCTTCCTGCAGATGAAAGCGGCTGCCCACCACAAATTTGAGGGAGTGACGTCGGGCCTCGACATGCGCCCGGACCACACCGGCCAGAGAACACTCATCGGCCAGCGCAAGACCGCTATAGCCCAGGCCAGCCGCCCGCTCGACCAGTTCTTCGGGGTGAGACGCGCCGGTCAGGAAGCTGAAGTTGGAGATGCAGTCCAGCTCGGCGTAGGAACTGAGAAAGGAAAAAGCAGATTTCATGATGGGGATCTGGTTCAGGCAAACAGGCCGTGCAGAAACCAGCCGTCTCCGGTTTCCCGTTCGCGAAAGACCCAGTAGCGGGCACCATCGGGATCTTCTGCCACAAAGTAGTCGCGCCGATGGTGGCTACCTTCGTACCAGCCGGTTTCGATACGTTCAGGACCCTGCACCAGGCGCAAGGGCCGCCCCTGATGTACTGGCCTTTCATGGTGGGTAGCTAACGGATGGGGCGCTTCCATTAACCAGAAGGGCCGGGGATTGGCACCCAGGGAGACAGGCAGGGAAGCGGAAACCGGGGCGGTCGTAAGCGATGCCCAAATATTCGCCTGTTCCGGAAGGTGGTGAGCGCGCGGCCGCGGCCGCCTGATACCACCCTTGCCCAGACGGGCTGACAGCAGATCGAGCAGCCTTTGTTCTTCCTGGAAGTGTTGGGTTGGATCAGGAAAAAGGGTTTCACTGGCCGGAGCTCGGGGGTGCGAGAGACCTGCAATAAGCTCCAGACGGATGGCGGGCCGCTTCAGCGCAACATGCTGGAGCTGTTCCTTGAGAACACGGTTGAAGTCTTCGGCACGCCAGGTGGCGGCGGAAAAGCGCAAGGCTACAACGCTTGGGGGGCAAGGATCGCGGCCTTTTTCATGGTGGAGGAGCAGGGAAAGATCGTGGAGGGCTTCCTGCCGATTCTGCAGCCAGCCGCACAGGGCCAGCAACAGCGGTTGAGTGACGGCTAGGAGGGCATTGGTTTGCTGCAGATGAAAATCGAGCTCGCACGCCAGGCGAAAGCGGGCAGGAGCCTGGAACCAGGTAATGGTTTCCTGAGACTGGGCATAGGCAGCATCCAGTGCATGCAAAAGCGCAGGGCTGCTGCGTTGCTGCAGGCCCTGGCGAGGGAGTTGGTGGAGATCACCCAGGCTGCGGCAAGCGATGTTCTCCAGCCATTCCTGATGAGGCCGGGTTTCCGGCAGATGCTGGAGGGGCAGCCCTGCAAGATGACGCACCAGGCTGGTTTTCCTCAGGACGCGCCTGCACCGGGGTTCAGGGGAGCCAGCCAGCAGCCAGGCGCCGCTTGCGGATGGCGCCATGCCCAGTTGCAGAGGCGTGAGTACTGTGCGTGCGGTGCTTCGTATGTGCCGGCACAGTGACAGGACGCCGCCAAATAGCTTGAGGCTGGCAGCCACTTCCAGCACGACGGAATCGTGCCTGAAACACGCTACCTTCGGGCTGTAGCGCAACATGGCGAGCGCTAGGCGCTGCAGCTGTGCGGAGGCGTGCTCCGCCGAGGCGGCTTCAGGCCAGCGCAGGCAGATCCACAGGGGCATGATGAGGAAGCGCCGCCCCATGCGGAGCGTATAGCTGAATGTTGAGTGGCGAGGAGGCGGCGGCACCTTGCCGCTTCAAAATATGCAGGCGCATGCCTTGCCGGCAAGGTTCGATGGCCAGACGCAAGACAGCGGTACTGGCCTGGCCCATGGTGGAAGTGGGCCGCAGCAGAATGCACAGGCTTTCACTTTGCCGGGCCAGCAATTGCAGACGCCGCAGGCTGGTGGTGTGCACGGGGTGCGCCCAGCAGAAAACGGCAGCACAGCTGTTATGCCGGAGTATTTGTTCGGTAGCCCAAAGGGCGTCGACCGTGGAGGAAGGTTGCAGCCACAAGAGACGTTCGGGGGCCAATTGCCAATGCGCCCAGGCTTGCACACAAGGAGGATGGGGCGGTTTGACCAAAGCAATGCTGCGCTCGGGAAGCTGCCGGGCCAGGGCCGGGCGAAAGAGCTGAAGTTCGCCGCAGCCCGGGCGTTGAAGCAGGACTTCGACCAGTTGACCGACCGGCCAACCTTGGCCTGGCAAGGCTTGGTCGAGAGCTGAAAAACCGGTGGGCACAGTGGGCCCTGCCGGCCGGGCAAGCTGGGTCGCCCGCCAGAGGGCGGGGTGGATCTGTTCCGGGTGCCGAAGCAGAAAGGCAGGGTGGCTCATGCTTGGGGAAAACCAATATCAATACTGTATAAATATACAGTTTTTTCTTGCCCGAAGCCAAACTTCCCTGCACAGTACAATGGCGGGTGAATTCAGGATTTTTTCATGTCCACAACCGATTTTTCAGCCACACTAGCCCTCATTCCCAAGGAAGAGAAACCCAATCTTCTGTTTGTATTGCTTCACGGCGAGGCTGCCGGGCCGGAGCAGCTCTATCCCCTGGTCCAGGCCATCCAGCAGGCGTTTCCCACCGCTCTGGTGATTCTGCCGCCGCTAGGCGAGGAGCATGAACTCGATGCGCTCACGGCCTTCGTGCGCAAGGTTCAGAAGCATTACGGCATTTCCGGCGAACGCACTGCCCTAGCCGGCTTTTCGCAAGGAGCGCGGCTTGTGCTGGAAGCCAGCCGCCAACATGGTGATCTGGCGGGGCGTGTGTTGGCGTTTTCGGGGCTGTATTCAGAGCGGCCGGCATCTTTGCCACCCACCACCATGATCCATCTCTTTCACGGTGCCGACGACAAACTGCTGCCTCTGAAGGAAGTCGAGGAAATGCTGCAGCATCTGGGTTCCATCGACGCCGATGTCACCGTCGATGTGGCCTCCACCGTAGGCCACGAAATACACCCGGCCCTGATTGAGCAGGCGATCGTGCGCCTACAGACCTGTGTACCTTTGCGCAGTTGGAAAGAAGCTTACGGGGAATTGAGCTTGCGAGAAGGCTGCAGCGAAATCGACCCCTCAAAGCCCCCCACTCTGCATTGAGACGTGTAGGGGCCAATCGTGTCGCTCAACCGGCATGCCCGCAGGGTTGTAGCTGGTTTCGCTGAAGATGCCGTCACCCTGCGCGTCCAGCGCAATAATGGTGGAGCAGCGGGTGCCGTAATTGGGGCTGACTATGAAAATGCTGCTCAGCAAACGTTCCATTTCCAAAGAAACGCCGGTGTTGGGCAGGGTGTGATCCTGCGCCGGTTCGCCATCACGCAGTGCCTCGTAAATGGAATCCAAAGCCAGTGTCCTGCCTTGGGGCAGAGCGGCATCCAGGTGGTTGCGCAGACGTTCCACTTTGGGCCAAGGCGTGTCCAACGCGTGGTTAGACAAAGCATAGCGGCCGGGCTGCAGCAGGACCGGACCGGTACATGCGGCATGATTTCCCACATACCAGGCGTTGGGGCCTTCTCCCACAATCAGATTGAAGCCGTTGTAGTGGCCGGCACGGGAATGGACATATTCCGTATATTTCCGGGCAGTCTCCCCACTGTGCAGGAAGTCGCTCACCAGACTGCCCCGACTCAGCACTTCATCCCGATGTGAGGCGGGGTCACGAAAGTTGGTGAGCAAGCCCCAGCGACCGTTTTGGTTTAGACCGAGCCATGTGCCCCCGGCCGACAGGTCGCGTCCCGCAATCACCTGTGGAGATTCGGGCCATGGCCGGGCTGGTAAGGCGGGCCGTGCATGGTATTCGTCTCGATTGGCAGCGATGAGCAAGGGCCAGTCGGGGTGTGCCCCCAGGCTCAAGTAAGCAATGCACATGAGAATCAGGAGCCGCTGGATGCCAGGGCTAAAGCAGGGGCGCTAGATTCGACCAATTGCCGCAAGCGATTGGCATCGCCCAGACGGGCTGCACGGCCATCCGCATTGAGCAGCACGATGGCAAGGTCGCGTTCATCAATGCGAGTCAACATGACCAGACATTGACCTGCTTCATTGATGAAACCAGTTTTGGAGACGCGAATATCCCAATCCTTGCGACGCACCAGCCGATTGGTATTGTTATAGGTGAGTTGACGGCCACGCCCTACACTGAAGACTTCGGTGTCATCGGTTGCATACAGGCGGATCTGAGGGTGTTTGTCAGTGGCGCGCAGCAGCTTGACCAAGTCATGCGAAGTGGCGACGTTATCACTGGACAGGCCAGTAGGTTCGACGAAGCGGGTATGACGCATGCCCAGCGCACGAGCCTTATCGTTCATGGCTCGCACAAACGCAGGCAGCCCACCGGGATAATGCCGACCCAAAGCATTGGCGGCTCGGTTTTCCGATGACATAAGAGCAAGATGCAGCATTTCGCCGCGGGTCAGCCGTGTACCAACTGCCAAACGCGACCGGGAATGGCGCATGCGGTCGATGTCGTCGCTGGTGATGGTGAGAACTTCGTCCATGGGCTGGCCGGACTCAACCACCACCAATGCTGTCATGAGCTTGGTGATGGAGGCGATGGGCCGAAGTTCATTGCTGTTTTTTTCGAAGAGGCGCGCACCGGATTCCAGATCGTATACCAGGGCAACTTCCGCACGTAGCGCGGCATCAAGGGCGGCTGAACCCGATTGAGCGTGGACGGAAGACGCCGTGGCCAGCAAGCCAGAGAGACCCAGACACAGCAGGAGGCGGGAAGAATGGCGCAGAAGAAGGGCGGGAATCACGGGCATCTCTCGATACACGACAGCACAATGGTGAAGATAGTATCAGAAAAAATAAGGTTTATTAGTACCTTACGGTAAATACTTAATAGTTTTTCTAGGTAATCGCCCTAAGGCGCCGAGGCAGTACGAGAGGGAAGGCCTTTAACAAGCGCGCGCCTTGCCCGAAACAACAGCATGCTGACAATGAACAGGTTCAAGCCGTTCCAGGCGATGCCGTTCATGAACGCCGCGTCATAGCTTCCAGTCAGGTCGTACAAGGCCCCGGCCATCCACCCGCCCAGTGCCATGCCCAGAAGCGTGGCCATCAGCACCGTGCCAACCCGGGTACCTGCTTCTTGTGGCGCGAAGTATTCGCGAACGATCAGGGCATATGAGGGGACGATGCCTCCCTGGAAGAGTCCAAAGAGCCCAGAGATGAAGTAAAGCGATGCGAGCCCGGAACTGTTCAAGAACAGAATGAGCGCAACACCTTGCAGCAGGGAACCCAACCAAAGGGTGCGCAAACCGCCAATATGATCGGAGATCCAACCTGAAAGCAGGCGGCTCACAATGCCCAGCCCAAGCATGAGGGCCAACATTTCGGCGCCGCGGGCCAGGCCATAGCCCATGTCACCGCACAAGGCCACAATGTGGACCTGAGGCATGGCCATGGCCACGCAACAGGCAACACCTGCCAAACTGAGCAGGCCTTGCAAGGCCGCTGGCGACATTCCGAGCGGCCGTTCAGGACTTGAAGCGGCAATTTCCCGCAGATGGGGCGCCTGTTTACCTTGCTTAGGAACGACGGCCGCAGCAGGAAGGTTCTGAGGCCGCCGCCGATAGAACAGTGCCAAGGGCAGCATCGCCACCAGACAAAATACCCCCATGCCAAGGTACGTGCCGCGCCAGCCTTCGGCCTGCATGAAGTGCTGAACAATGGGCGGCCATACTGCACCCGCCAAATAATTGCCACTCATGCAGATGGCAAGGGCGATCCCGCGACGGCGGTCGAACCAAAGACCGGTATCTGCCACAAGTGGGGCGAATGTGGCAGCGGTACCAAGCATGCCGACAATCAGACCGTGGGCCAGAGTGAAACTCCAAATGCCCGGGGCAAGGCCTGACAAGGTATAGCCCAGCACTAGCGCCAGCGTGCCAATAAGAATGGGGGTCATCACCCCAAACCTGTCTGCGATGCGCCCCATGAAGATGCCACCCAGCCCGAATGCCACCATGGTGACGGTATAGGGCAACGACGCCATGGAGCGGGACACCGCGAACTCCTCCTGAATGGCAGGAAGCATCACCGTGATGGCATACATACCCGAGCCGCCGAGCGTCATGAGCGTCAGCGAGGCAAACAGGCGCATCCAGGCGTAGGGGGTTTCCCGGGAATGGGCGGCAGGGTGTGTCATTCAGCGAATTACTCGATGTTCTGCGCCTGCTCGCGCATCTGTTCGATGAGAAGTTTCAGATCAATGGCTGCGCGCGTCATGCTGATCGCACCAGCTTTGGAACCCAAGGTGTTGGCTTCCCGGTTCATTTCCTGAAACAGGAAGTCCAGCCGCTTGCCGGCACTGCCAACCTTGCGGCCCGACCCGGACTGCCCGGCCGGTGTACCTGCCAAAATATGCTCCAATTCAGCAATGTGGGAGCGGAGCCGCGCCAATTCTTCGGCGACGTCGATGCGTAAGGAGAACAGCGAAGTTTCTTGTGCAATGCGTGCCGAAAGCTCTGCCCCGGTGATCATGGGGAAGCCGTCGGGATTCGCAGCTGCCAGGGCATCCCGCAGACGCTGCGCAAGTTTCTGTTGATGGTCTTCCAGGATAATGGGCAGGTCGTCTTCGACATGCTGAATGATGGCATTCATGCCAGCTGCGCATTGCTGCATGATTTCCGCCAAGCGCTGGCCTTCACGTTCCCGTGCGGCATGCAG
>JAJUJD010000215.1 GCA_029267315.1 Alcaligenaceae bacterium | reverse complement strand
TTTTCCATTCACATTCCAACCGGGCGAGTTGAGCGAGGCGTACAAAGGATGGGAAATGATCAAGTACAACGAAGACGTCGGAACCATGCACAACGGTGCGCAGTTGAGGTTCGCGACAATGCTGGCGCGGAAGTCAAGTTAGGGGCACTCAATAGAGAACAGTGGGCAGTTTACTCGGGACAGCACCTAAAGCGCCCAACAATTCCTCGAAACACATAAAGTACGATTGAACGGGTAATTTTGAAGGACCTTGCCGGCGCGGCCGATGCTGTGGTAGCGGTGGTGATGAGTACAAGAATCATTACCCCTCACTTACTAATCGGGGTTGCAGTCGCTGGGTCCATTTCGAGTTCTATCCAAGCGCTCTATGAAGAATGCCCGAGCTAGGTTGGTGAGCCTAGACTCTCGCCCCCCCAGCTAGCTTGTATGAAACTATCCAAGCAATTGGACCCATAAGTTTCTCAACTTATGGGTCCAAAAATCACACCTTATGGGTGTATCTACAACGCCCTCAAACGTCAATATTCCCCGCCTGCAGGGCATGCTGTTCAATAAATGCCCGCCTCGGTTCCACGTTGTCGCCCATCAGGGTGGTGAAGATCTCATCCGCAGCGATTGCGTCCTCGATCTGCACGCGCAGCAGGCGGCGCACTTCGGGGTTCATGGTGGTTTCCCACAGCTGTTCCGGGTTCATTTCGCCCAGACCCTTGTAGCGCTGCTTGCTGACGTTGCGTTCAGCTTCCGACATCAGCCACTGCATGACTTCGCGGAAATCGCTGACGAATTTCTCCTTGCGGCGATCGCCTTCGCCTCGCATGACTTTGGCGCCCTTGCCCAGCAAGCCGGTGAAAGTTGCACCAGCCTTGGCCAGAACGGCATAGTCGGCGCCGCGCACAAAAGCCCGGTCGAATACGCTGACGCGAATGTTTCCATGATGTAGGCGTTGCACTAACAAGCGCCAGGAGTCGCCGGCTTCGTTGGCTTCGACGACGACTTTGACGGCCTTGGGGTTGGCCGGGTCACGAATGACCTCTTCCAGGGCCTTGGCCGACGCTTCTGCGGCTTCGGCGGTATCCAGGTTCAGAGTCACCCCTTCGGCAATTGCCGACAAGGCATCTTCATCCAGGTAACGCGACAGGCGGCCGATGATGTTGTCCGCCAGCACGTATTGGCGGGCAAGTTCAGCGAGCGATTCGCCTTCCAACGGTGCCGCGCCCTCGGCGGTCTCCAAAGAGGCGTCGCGCAGCGCCAACTGCAGCATGAATTGCGCTTCTTCGGTGTCGTCCTTCAGGTAGCGTTCTTCCCGGCCGACCCTGACCTTGTACAGCGGGGGCTGGGCAATATAGACATGGCCGCGTTCGATGAGCTCAGGCATCTGGCGATAGAACAGCGTCAGCAGCAGCGTGCGAATGTGCGCGCCGTCCACGTCCGCGTCAGTCATGATGATGATGCGGTGGTAACGCAGCTTGTCGATGTTGAAATCTGGGCCAATGCTGGTGCCCAGCGCAGTGATCAACGTGGTGATCTGCTCGCTGGCGATCAGGCGGTCGAAGCGTGCTTTCTCGACATTCAACACTTTGCCGCGCAGTGGCAGAATCGCCTGGAACTTGCGGTCGCGGCCCTGTTTAGCCGAGCCCCCTGCGGAGTCTCCTTCCACGATATACAGTTCGGAAAGAGCGGGATCCTTTTCCTGACAATCTGCCAGCTTGCCGGGCAGGCCTGCGCCCTCCAGCACGCTCTTGCGGCGAGTCATTTCGCGGGCACGGCGTGCGGCATCGCGGGCCCTTGCGGCTTCGATAATCTTGTTGCACAGAGCCTTGGCGTCGTTGGGGTTCTCCAACAGCCAGCTCTCCAGCGTGCGGGCCACCGCTTCTTCCACGGCCGGGCGCACTTCACTGGACACGAGTTTGTCCTTGGTCTGGCTACTGAACTTGGGCTCAGGAACCTTAACCGACAACACGCACACCAGGCCTTCGCGCATGTCGTCGCCGGAGGTGTCGACCTTGGCACGCTTGGCCAGTTCGTTGTCGGCGATGTACTTGTTGATGACGCGCGTCATGGCCGCACGCAGACCGGTCAAGTGAGTGCCGCCGTCACGCTGCGGAATATTGTTGGTGAAGCACAGCACCGTTTCGGAGTAGCCATCATTCCACTGCATGGCGACGTCCACGCCAATCGTGGCATCACCCACGGTTGAGGATGTGGAAACCGAGAAGATGTTGCTGTGCAGAACGGTCTTGCTGCGGTTGATGTACTGCACAAACCCTTGCACACCGCCCATGAAGGCGAAGTCCTCTTCCTTGCCCTGGCGCTCATCCACCAGTCGGACTTTCACGCCATTGTTCAGGAAGGACAGCTCGCGCAGGCGCTTGGCCAGGATGTCGTAATGGAAATCGATGTTCTCAAAGATTTCGGCGTCGGCCAGGAAGTGCACAGTGGTGCCGGTTTCGCTGGATTCACCGGTCACGGCCAGGGGTGCTACGCGCTCGCCGCGGCGGAATTCCATTTCATGTACTTTGCCGGCGCGCCTGATGGTCAGCCTGAGCCATTCCGAGAGCGCGTTTACGCAAGACACCCCCACGCCGTGCAGACCACCAGATACCTTGTAGGAGTTGTGGTCGAACTTACCCCCAGCGTGCAGCTCCGTCATGACGATTTCTGCAGCACTGCGCTGGTGTTCGTCATCCTTGTGGATGTCGGTCGGAATGCCCCGGCCGTTGTCGCTGACGGAAATACTGTTGTCCGAGTGAATGGTGACGACGATGTCATCGCAATAGCCGGCCAGCGCTTCGTCGATGGCGTTGTCCACCACCTCGAAAACCATGTGATGCAGGCCTGTGCCGTCCGATGTGTCGCCGATGTACATGCCGGGGCGCTTGCGAACCGCCTCCAGGCCTTTCAGCATCTTGATGGATTCAGCGCCGTACTCCGGCACAACGGGATTTTGAGTTTGATCAGACATAGTATTCCGAGGTGAAGAAACTCCGTCCGGCAGGACGGAGCTTGCACAAGGATTCGCGCTTAGATACGCATCGGCATGACGACATACTTGAACTGGTCGTCATCGGGCGTGGTGAGGAGGGCCGAGGCATTGACATCGGGCTGTACGGACCAGCGCAGCGATTCGGTCTTCACATTGGCCAGCACATCGAGCAGATAGCTGACGTTGAAGCCGACATCCAGCGGCTCATGACCATAGTCGATGTCAATTTCTTCCACGGCTTCTTCCTGCTCCGTATTCGAAGAGGAGATGCGCAGGAGGTTTTCCGACAGCTGAATGCGCACGCCCTTGAGCTTGTCGGTGGTGAGAATGGCAGCGCGTTGCAGGCTGCCTTGCAGGGCCTCGCGGTTAACGAGGAAATGACGCGTATAAGTGGTGGGAATGACTCGCGTGAAGTCGGGGAACTTGCCTTCCACCAGTTTCGAAATGAGTTCGACCTCGCCGAAGCGGAAGCGGATTTGGGTGGAAGAGACGTCGATTTGTACAGTGTCGTCAGAGTCGGCCAGCAAGCGCTGCATTTCCAGCACCGTTTTGCGCGGCACGATGACGTCGTGACGCTGTTCAATGCCTTCAACAGTCGTGCCACTATGTGCCAGCCGGTGACCGTCAGTTGCTACCGCCTTGACGGCGCCCGGTTCGAAAACGAACAACAGGCCGTTCAGGTAGTAGCGGATGTCCTGCTGCGCCATGGCAAAGTGCACCTGGTTGAACAGGTGCTTCAGTACTTTCTGCGGCATGGAGAAGGAAACGTCCCACTGCTCGGGGACAGCCAGCACGGGGTATTCGGCAGCGTCAAGCGTCTGCAAGGCAAAACGGCTCTTGGCAGATTGCACAGTCATGCGCCCACCTTGTACGCCCAGCTTCACGTCGCCGGTGTCAGGCAAAGCACGCAGGATATCCAGCAACTTGCGCGCGGCAACGGTGGTGGCGGCGGAATCTTCGCCCACGCCGAAATCTGCATGCGTCGTGATCTGCACTTCGAGATCGGTAGTGATGAAAGCCACGCCCTGGCCTTCCTTACGCATCAGGATGTTCGCAAGTATCGGTAGCGTATTGCGGCGTTCTACGATCCCGGCCACAGTCATCAATGGCTTGAGCAAGGCGTCACGAGTCGCTTGTACGAGTTGCATG
>JAJUJD010000062.1 GCA_029267315.1 Alcaligenaceae bacterium | reverse complement strand
GGTGAAGATACCGCCCGTGACCACGTTCGCCACAGAGGACGCTGACACAATGCCGTTCACGGCCGAGCTCACAACGGCCACTTTGGCCGGCCCACCACGTAAATGCCCCAGCAACGCGAAGGACACCTGCATCATGTAGTTGCCGGCACCACAGCGGTCGAGCAGCGAGCCCAGCAGCACAAAGATGAAGATATAGGACACAGACACCCCGAGGGCGACACCGTAAACACCTTCGGTTGTCAGCCACATGTGCGAGACCAAGCGTTCCACTGACGCACCGCGGTGGGCAAGGGCCTCAGGAAGCCACGGCCCGAGAAACACATAAATGATGAATACCGTGCCTAAAACCGCCATGGGCGCGCCCAAGGCACGCCGCGTCACTTCCAAGAGAAGTACGAGCCCGATTGCAGCACAGACCACATCCATGGTGGTGGGAATGCCGGGCCTAGTCGCCAGTTCGGCGTAAAAAATATAGAGATAAGATGCACAAAACCCGGCCACAATCGCCAGCACCCAATCGTGCCAGGGCATCGTATCGCGCGGAGACCGTTTGCTGAACGGGTACGCCAGATACCCGAGGAACACGGCGATACCCAGATGCAGAGAGCGTGCTTCAGTATCGTTGAAGATGCCGAAGTTAAACTCGAACGGCAACGGTGAGGCGTACCAGAGTTGAAATAAGGACCACAGCAAGGCGCCTCCAAACAGGACGCCGCCGGTAAAGCCGCCTACCGTGCGCCCGCCCCGATCCACATCGGCGACCAGCTGTTCGAGTTCCGCATTGGCTGCCAATTGTTCTGGAGACAGCTCGGGTTTCGAAGTCATTCGTTTTCCCCAAGTGAGAAATGCTCGATGGCCCGGGATGGGTGGTCGCCGAAGCGACAAGGGCGGCATCGAATAAAACAGCAACGGCGCTTTTGGCGCCGACTCCCTGTACGGGTGAGACAGGGTTTTAACAAAAACGGCATGCCACCGGTAAATGTGGCATGCCAGCAGAGGCTTTCAGCCTGGAAGCCAGGGCGCACGCTGCGATGCGCCGCCCCGCTTCCTGTGGGCTATTCAAGCGACCATCAGAGCAGGCCTTTTTCCTTGAAGTATTTTTCAGCACCGGGGTGCAGCGGAGCGGACAGGCCGTTCTTAACCATGTCTTCCTTCTTCAGGATACCGAAGGCCGGGTGCAGCTTCTTGAAGTCGTCGAAGTTCTCGAAGACAGCCTTCACAACCGTGTAGACAGTCTCTTCGGGCACATCGGCGGAAGTCACGAAGGTTGCCAGCACACCGTAGGATTCAGTTTCCTGCGGGTTGTTGGGGTACAGACCGGCCGGGATGGTGACCTTGGCGTAGTACGGATAAGTATCGACCAGCTTGTCGACCACGGGCCCAGTCAGCGAAACAAGTTGCGCGCCGCAGCTGGTGGTCGGATCTTGGATGTTGGCCGAAGGATGCCCCACACCGTAGAAGAAGCCATCGATCTTGCCATCGCACAGCGCACTGCCGTGTTCATCGGGGCGAAGTTCCGAAGCTAGCGAGAAGAAGCTCAAATCGCGGCCCATGGCGGTCAGCAGCTGCTCCATGGAGGCGCGGGTGCCCGAACCCGGGTTACCTACGTTGAAGCGCTTGCCCTTGAGGTCGTCGAAGCTCTTGATGTTGGCTTCCTTGCGCGTCACGACGGTGAACGGCTCAGGGTGGAGCGAGAACACGGAACGCAGTTTTTCGAACTTGCCAGCGTCCTTGAATTGGCCTTCGCCGTTATAGGCGTTGAAACCGACGTCAGACTGCACCACACCGAGATCGAGCTCGCCGGCTTTGATGGTGTTGACGTTGAATACCGAACCACCCGTGGATTCCACCGAGCAGCGAATGCCGTGATCGGCGCGATCCTTGTTCACCAGACGGCAAATAGCACCGCCCGCGGCGTAGTACACACCGGTGACACCGCCCGTTCCGATGCTGACGAACTTCTGCTGGGCGGCTGCAGGCAGGGGGGCCATGAATGCGGCGAACATGGCTGCGGCACCCGCGCTCACTGCAAGATGCTTACCGAAACGTAGCTTAGTCTTTTTCTGCATACTGACTCCTTGGGCTATACCCACAATATTTCAGAGCGTGCCGCCGCGGAGGGTAACCGCAGCAATGGGCGAATGCTCACTGTAATGAACCCGAATATCCTAACGCTTCGAAACCTTTGAGGCGGGCTTTTTTTCTCGGGGTTTGCCCGTAGACCAGACAAATTTTCTCAGAAATTCCCTGTATTCATGCGCTTTCCCGGACATAAATGACTTCTTGACGGCCCCTTCTCCGCCCTCTACGATGCTGTTCACACCCTGTAACATTGGGGCCTAGTGCCGACGTGCTGCACAGGTCCGGCGGTAACGGCGACCCATACTGGTCGAAAGGCAGATGCATATCCCGAGCACGGCGCGACTGTGCCTTCTCATTGCGACGCCAACTGGCGCAGTCGCCCAGGAATCGGCAAGCGGTTCGCCTCTATCTTCAGCACCGGATTCCCCCATAGTCTGGCTTGCCCTTGTTCTGCTGCCACTTCTTCTCGTCGTCCTTTGGCGTTGTGCCGGCCTGAAGCGCCAATTGCGGCGAAAGACTCGTGAGCTGCAGCAGACTGAGGAACGCCTGAACACCATTCTGGATAGCGCCGATGCGTGCATCTACATCAAGGATATGCAGCTGCGCTATACCTACGGCAACCGCAAGCTGTGTGAACGGTTCGGCCGGGCAATCGAGGAAATCATCGGTTCTGACGACTCGGTTCTGTTTCCTGAGGACATGCTCGATGCCATCCGCGCGGCAGACCTGCGAGTCATCGAATTAGGCCGCAGGGTTGTGTATGAAGAAGAAATACCCAGTAAGTCGGGCACCGGCATGGATGTCTTTCTATCCATCAAGATTCCACTGCGGGGCCCTGGCGGGGAGATTACCGCGCTTTGCGGTATTTCCACCGACATCACTGAACAGCGCAAGAGCCAGCAGGAGGTCGAGCGGCTGGTCTACTACGACGCGCTCACCAACCTGCCCAATCGGCGCATGCTGCTTGAGCAGCTGGAAATAGCCACCCTCGAATATCGCAAGACTGGGGCCATCAGCGCTGTGCTGTTCATTGATCTGGATAAGTTCAAGAACATCAATGATGAAAAAGGTCACGACGTCGGCGATGCAGTGTTATGTACCGTCGCCGAACGCCTGCAGCGCCTTGTGCAGCAAGGAGATATGGTCGCCCGGCTGGGAGGCGACGAATTCGTACTGTTGCTGCGCGAGCTCGGTAAAGAGAAAAGCCAGGCGGAAGCCCGCGCTCTGGCCATCGCGGAACGAGCGAGGGCGTCCCTGAGCGACACCCTGACAGTCAACGACGAGGCTTACTTCACTGGCGGCAGCATCGGCGCAACACTGATCGACTCGCGCAGAAAGAACCCCAACGACATCTTGCGGGAAGCCGACACGGCCATGTACCAATCTAAAGATGCCGGCCGCAACCGGGTGGCGCTATTCCGGCCGGCCATGCTTGCCGATGTGGCAGAACGCGCGGCGCTGCTTCGCGAAATGGATCAGGCACTGCACACCAATCAGTTCCAGCTGTTGGTGCAACCACAGGTGGACAGTGCCGGGCAAGTTGATGGCTTGGAATTATTGATGCGCTGGGATCACCCCACGCGCGGCATCATCATGCCGGAGAAATTCATTGGCCTGATAGAAAATTCTGGCCCGGTAGTGGAAATCGGCGAATGGGTATTGCGCCGCGCCTGTGCGCTGCATGGCCAACTCACGCAATATGGGCGTCACCACCCAGTGTCGGTGAACATCAGCCCCGTTCAGCTACGGCACCCTGACTTCAATAGCCGTGTAAAGGCCATTCTGGCGGAAACCGGCACCTCGCCGCAGAACATCATTCTCGAACTGACCGAAAGCGTGCTAATTGAGGATGTCGATGACACGGCGCGGCGCATGCAGGCCTTGGCAGACTTCGGCGTGCGTTTCTCCATTGATGACTTCGGCACTGGTTATTCAGGGCTGGCCTATCTGCACCGCCTACCGCTGCACGAACTCAAGATTGCACGCACTTTCATACAGGATATTCCCGATAAAGACGCGGGGACACTTATCCGGCTGATCATCGCGACCGCCCGCCTGCTCGAGCTGCGCGTGGTTGCGGAGGGTGTGGAGCGACTCGAACAGGCGGATTTCCTGATTTCGGTGGGCTGTGACTCACAGCAAGGCTATTTCCACCAGCACCCGATTGCCCTGGAAACGTGGCTGGAAAATTGTCGCGACTATACCGACAAAGCCTGATCAAGGGCCTGACGTAACCAGTTCAGGCCAGAACTGGTATCCCCTGCTGGGCGATATTCACATCCTATCCAGCCCTCGTACTGCAGCGACTGAATCACCTGAAATAAATGGGGATAGTTCAGTTCACCCAGGTCGGGTTCGTGCCGATGCGGCACCCCGGCAATCTGCATGTGCCCCACCCTGCCGGTGGGCAAGTAAGCGCGCAAACGAGTTTCGATGTCACCCTCGGCAATCTGGCAGTGGTAGAGGTCCATCTGCACGTTCAGATTGTCGTGCCCCAGCTCCTGAACGATGGCGTGCGCCTGCGCCTGCGTCTTCAGGAAGTATCCGGGCATATCGCGCTGATTGATGGGCTCGATCAGCACATTGCGGCCTTCTGCAGCGGCCTGCCGGGCCGCCCAATCCAGGTTTTCCAAATAAGTGGCATGTTGGCGAGTATCAGCTTCGCCACCTTGGCTGATGCCGGCCATTACGTGAATGCGCCGGCAACCCAGAGCCTCGGCGTAGATGAGTGCCTGCTCGACGCCTGCCCGGAACTCATCCGTACGGCCTGGCAGGCTGGCTGTTCCCCGCTCACCCTTTTCCGCGTCTCCCGGAGGGGCATTGAACAGGACTTGTTCGAGGCCATGGTCTTTAAGACGCGCTGCCAGCTCCGCTTTGGGCCATGCATAGGGGAAAAGCATTTCCACCCCCATGAAACCGTCAGCGGCGGCCGCGGCATAGCGGTCTAGAAATTCATGTTCGGGATAGAGCAGGCTCAGATTGGCTGCGAATTTCAGCGCTACGCCGGTAGTACTCATCTTCAGATATTCCTCAACCCAGTGCGGTATCCAGAAGCATCATCAGTACGAAGCCCACCATCAGCCCGCCAGTTGCCCAGGACTCATGCCCCTGACGGTGTGACTCGGGAATGATTTCATGACTGATCACGAACAGCATGGCTCCCGCCGCGGCGGCCAGTCCCCAGGGCAGCAAGGCGGCCGAAACACCGACGACCAGCACACCCAGCATTGCCATGATGGGTTCGACCAACCCAGAGAAAATCGCTACGCCAACTGATACGCCACGACCATAACCCACGGTGCGCATGGCCAGCGCAACGACCAGCCCTTCAGGGATATCCTGCAGGGAAATACCTATGGCCAAGGCCCGAGCCGCATCGAGGTCGCCACCGGCGAACGAAACGCCGATAGCGAGCCCTTCCGGCACGTTGTGCAAGGCGATGGCAATGACAAACAACCAGACACGTTTCACCAGACGTGAGCGGCTGCCTTCCACCCCTTTGACGAAATGTTCGTGGGGCAGCATGCGGTCGATCAATAACAGAGCGGCTGCGCCAAGCAATATGCCTGCGGCCACCGTGCCGCTCGCTTGCCAGGTACCCGCTCCAAGCGCGGCTGCCGCTTCCAGCCCAGGCACAATGAGCGAAAAAGCGCAGGCGGCCAGCATGACACCAGCCCCAAAGCCCAACATGGCGTCATGAACCCGCTGCGGTGGTTGCCAGGCAAGCAACACTGGCAAGGTGCCAAGGGCAGTTGCCATGGCGGCGGCGCTGCCACCCAGTATCGCAGCCGACAAGGCGGGCATGTCACCTTTTGCCGCTGCATAGACCCCGACACACAATATGAAGAGAACACCAGACACGATGGCCATCACCAGCCATCTTGAGAACAGCGGATGGGCTAGCGATGGATCTTCCTGCAGGACAGTTGACACCATGTCGCTCCTGGTTTGCATGCGCTTATTCTACGCTCCCGGTAATGAGGCTCAGCCGTTCACTTTCGATATCGCTCACCAGCGGCTGCAAATCCGGCATCTTCCGGTTGGCCCGCAAGGAAAGTTCCCTGAAACGGCTCACTTTGCCGTGCAAGCCTTGTTGTCCGGCAACCGCAGTTACCGTGCTGTTGTAGTGACGGCTCACCGTATCCAGTGAATCGCCCAGCTTCTTCAGGCGCTCCGCCACCATTGCCACTTGATTGTAAAGTTCGCCAGCACGGTCGGCGAGCTCTTGTGCCTGAGCGTTGCTGCGCGCCAGCATCCAGAGATTTGACACCGTCTTGAGCACCGGCATGAGCGTGCTGTGCGAGACCATGATCACATTCCTGCGACAGCCGTGGTCGAAGAGATCGCGCCCGTGGCGCAGGGCTTCAATGTAGGCGGCCTCAATAGGCATGAACATGAGAACGAAGCTGGGACTGCTCATGCCCGGCAGCCCGCTGTAATCTTTACTGGACAGGTCGTCAATATGATTGCGCACTGCGCGCACATGCGCGTCCAGTGCGGCCTGCCGGGCTTCGTCCGATTCCGCTGATACGGCCCTGTCGTAATCCACCAGAGATACTTTGCTATCGAGCACAATGTGTTTGTCATCAGGCAGCTTGATGATGAAATCGGGCAGACGCATATCACCGTGGACGTCCTTGATGCGCACTTGGGTATCGTAATGCACCCCCCGCTCCAGCCCAGCCAGTTGAAGGCTGCGCTCCAGTTGCACCTCGCCCCAGTTCCCGGTGATTTTCTTGTCGCCCTTGAGGGCTGTCGCCAAGGTCTCCGCTTCGCGGCTCATCTGCAAGCCCACTTCAGAAAGGCGGCGTACCTCGCTAGCCAACGTGGTATGCCCTCGCAGCGATTCATCGTGTACCTGATTGACGCGTTGTTGAAACGCCTGAAGTTGTTCTCGAAAGGGCTGCAGCAACATGACCATGGCGTCCTGACTGCTCGATCGGAAGTGACGCTCCCTTTCCTGCAGCACCTGTGCTGCAAGATTCTGAAATTCCACCTTCAGGCGTTCCCGTGAATCTTCCAGCTCTTGCTTGAGTACCTCAAAGGCGCGCTCACGTTCCTGTCGAGCCGCGTGTACTTGGGCAAGCTCGAGCTCGGCCTCGCGAAGGGCGGTGTGCAGCGCCTGCGCTTCGCGTCTTGAACTGCGCAGTTGCATGCCCAATAACACCACCAGGCAAAGCAACAGCGCCACGGCGGCCGGCAGCAACAATGGCTGATCCAGCAAAAATTCCATCTTGGCTCCCGTGGGTCAGAGTCTGTTCAAGTTAGCAAGCATGATACATTCCTAATGTAAACGACACGTATTGGCATGACTATGCGGCGATTGGCATCAGGTGCACTTGGGCTGCTCCTTTTCATGGCTTCGTGGACGGCCGCCGCCACGGCGCCGCACTGGCCCAACCCCGGTCGAAGCATTCAGACGCTGGTTCCCGCACAGGCGGGCTCCGGGGTGGGCAACACTATTGCAAGAGTGGTAACTGACGCGCTTGCCGTGGAGCTGGGCAACCGCATTGTCCTGCAGAATTTCACCAGCAGTCATAGCTTTCCGGGCATGCTTTCGAATCTGGAAGCCGGCGCGGAAGGGTATACGTTGCTGTTCGCCACCGTCGACAGCCTGGTGATCGAGCCTGAGTTACAGCGCAACCCCGCTTTCGAACCTTTGGCCAGCTTCGTGCCAATTGGGCTGGTGGCAGAGATTCCACACATTATCGTGGTGAACAATAATCTGCCCGTACATTCCGTTGCAGAACTGACCGATTACATTGCGAAGTATCCCGGTGTCGTGCATTTCGGCTCCAGCGGCAATGGCAGCGCCTTGCATTTGGCTGGTGAAGCCTATATGAGCGCTACTGGTACCAATATGGTTCACGTGCCCTACAGCGCTGCAGAGCCGGCCACCAACAATCTGGTGAGCGGCGATATTCAGGCCATGTTCCAGGTACTTTCGGGGGTGTTGAATTACGTACGCAACGATAAACTGCGGCCTCTGGCCGTCATGTCGTCGGAGCGTAGCCCGGCCCTGCCGGATGTGCCCACGCTGGCAGAAGCCGGGTACCCAGGCGTTTTGGCGACAAAATGGTATGCCTTACTTGCGCCCAGGGGAACGCCACAAGCCGTCATTGACCGCTATAACGAAGCCCTTAACAAAGTGCTGGAGTCGCCGGAATTGCAGGAGAAGCTGCTTGAAGCGGGTGCCACTCCTTTGGGCGGGTCAGCGGAAGAACTCGCCCAATTGCTTGCCGATGAAACCCAGAGATGGGGGCGTGTTATCCATGACGCGCACCTGCATCCGCGGTGAAACTTACCCTTCGCCAGATGTAGGCTCTGCGCTTTCCGAATTTTCACCATCTGCCCGAGCGGCGCCAAGCGGTTGGGCCCAGGCGGGAACACCCGTGCTGTCGCCTTCGGTAAGCAGGGGAACGTTACGGAAGGCGTAATCGCGCACTGCCTCGATGAGGTACGACACTTCCTCGGATAATGGCCGCCCACCTTGAGTGACTGCCCCGAGTGTATACGGCACGTATGACTCGAAGGGTTTGTAGACAACCCCTTCTGGCTGCACCTGCTGCACAAGAAAGGGGTCAACCAGTGCCACACCCAAACCCGCTCTTACCATCATGATGGAGCTCATGGTGGAGTTGGCCACGATCTGCCTCTGCGTTTTCTGCAAAGCAGGGGCAATAAGGGCTGTCGAGAGGCGGTGCCGCATTCGTGAGGCATTGGACTGCGAAATGACGCGTTCTTCAGCAAGCTGCGCGAGCCGGATCATCGGTTCATCGGCCAGCGGGTGAGAAGCGGGTACCGCCACCTGGCACGGTGCCTGGGCACACCAGTGCAACTGGCAGCGTCCCAGCTCCACGGGCAGACTGGTGAAGGCGACGTCGGCGCTCCCCTCCTGCAGGACAGAAATGATCTGGCCATAAGGCATCGCCTCTACATACAGCTTGTTTTGAAATTCGGGCCTGGCTGCGAAGACCTCGGCCAGTACGGCGGGCAACAAACCGTTCGCCACGGACAGAGAAGTGGCAATTCGCAAGGGACGGGCACGCCCTTCCGCGATTTCGCGCGAGCGGGCCTCGAGTTGCTGCAGGCCACTCAGCACATTGCGTACTTCTTCCAAAAACTCCCGCCCTTGCTCGGTGAGCGTGACCTGCGGCCGTGTACGCGTGAACAAGGTGAAACCGAGCTCATTTTCGAGGTCTTGCAGTTGCCGGCTGACGACGGGTTGGGATCGGTCAAGCAACCGCGCGGCCGCTGTTACGCTACCTGAGGCGTGAACAGCTGCGAATGCTTCGAATTGTCGGATTTCCATATTTCATGCCTGATAAGGCTGTGTGGTGACAGACGTTACATCTATACGCAATACTAATTCAAATTGTCTCAGCTATAACGCAAGAATAAGCGTCATTTGGATCACGATCATGCGGCAAGATGATTTTCGCATCTTATAATCGGCCCCTCGGGCATAAACCCCGTGCGCCCCAACAGGGGTGCACCTGAAAAGGAGGTCGCATGACTGACGATCTGCAGATCACGACATTCCACGACGGTCGGCAGGCTCCCACACTGGGTCTTGGCACCTGGCAGATTCCTGAAGATCAGGCTGCAGAGGTCGTATGCCGGGCCGTGGGCCTAGGCTACCGTGCCATTGATACCGCCACAATCTATAAAAACGAAACTGGCGTGGGCAAGGGCATCAAGGAGTGCGGGCTACCGAGGGAAGAACTCTTCGTTACCACCAAGCTTTGGAACGACGCCCATGCACACGGGCTCTCGCGGCCGGCCTTCGAAGCCAGCTTGGAGCGGCTGGGTCTGGATTACGTGGATTTATACCTTATCCATTGGCCCGTGCCGGGGCAAGGTCAGTATGTACAGGCTTGGGAAGCCCTCATCCAACTGCGCGACGAGGGTCTGGCAAAGTCGATCGGCGTGTGCAATTTCAATGCGGAACAGCTTCAAGAACTGCTGGATGAAACCGGTGTATTACCGGTGATCAATCAAGTCGAGCTTCACCCGCGCTTTCAGCAAGCGGAACTGCGCGAATATCATCGGCTCAACGAGATCGCGACGCAGGCATGGAGCCCGATAGCGCGCAACAAGTTGAATGACGAGCCGGTTCTGAAAAGCATTGCGGACCGCCTGGAGCGCAGTGTCGCTCAAGTGATTCTCCGGTGGCACTTGCAACTGGGCAATATGGTGATTCCAAAGAGTACGCACGAAGGCCGTCTGCGCGAGAACATGTCCATTTTCGATTTCGAATTGTCGCAGGCGGATATGGCTGCAATTGCCAAGCTGGATTCTCCGGATGGCCGCACCGGCCCGGACCCGGCCACGTTTGCCTGAGCCTGGCATCAGTCGCGCTGGGTGATCTTCGCTCAAGCAGCGGACGCCCGCCGCGCCCCCCCTGACATCAGGCCGGCCGCTGCCGGCGCCAGAGCGAACACGAGGAACAGCGCATAGGCGGCTTGCCTGGCACCCTCCACGCCGCCCGGGTCGGCAAGGCCTGCAAGGTTGGCCACCAAACCAGCCATGCTGGAGCCCACGGCAATGGCGTACAACTGAAGTGTTGTGATGGCCGCCGAGGCAATATTTTCCTGACCTTGGGGCGCCGCTTTGAAGACCCGGGTAAGCATGTTTGGCCAGCACAGGCCGATGCCTACCCCCACCAAAACCAGCGGCAGGACCATTGCCCACACAATGCCGCCCCCCGAGCCGGCGGGCATCAAAAAGCCCAATGCCACCAGACCGCCCGCAGACACCCAGGGCCCGATCGCAATGAGTCGATCAGCCAAGGGTTTGCGTCGACCCGAACTCAGGAAGGAACCCAGGGTCCACCCCGCAGACATCAACACCATCCAATACCCTGCGATGAGAGGGGTTTGCTCATGTATCGTCTGTAAGAAATAGGGTATATAAATTTCGGTACAAACGCCGATGCTCAGCAAGGCGATACAGGCATAAAGGCTGGCCAAGGCCGACCCCGGCTCATAAGAACCTTCAGGCAGCAGGCGACGGGTGGCATGGCGGTCGGCGCGGGCAATGATGACAGTAAGCCCGACACCCGCGACAATGGCCGCCAGATTCCACTGCCAGGACGGTGACAAACTCCCCACAGAGACGAGCAACACGGTGATCACCAGCAGCGCTATCTTGCCAAAAGGCGCAGCAGCCGTGCGTGTGCCGCCTTGTTGGGTCGCTGACACCTGCGTCATCACCAGCCAAGCAAGTCCTGCGGAAAGCGGCAGCATGGACCAGAAGGCCCCACGCCAGTAGCCCGCTTGGGCGAATACCCCTCCAATGGCAGGGCCGGCCAGCGTGGCCACTCCCCACATGCTCGAAACCAATACCATGGCTCGCGACCACAGTCTTTCTTCGAACAGCAGACGCACACAGGAATAGCTCAGACCCAGCAGCAGGCCACCGCCCAATCCCTGAACACTGCGGCCCGCCAGCATCCAAGGCATGGTAGGCGCAACTGCACACGCAGCGCTGCCCAGGGCGAATATCGCAATTGCCCACAGGAGCGCCCGACGCGGGCCAGTCACTGAAAGCAGTCGTGGTGTGATGGCCGAGCCGAAAATGGAAGCAGCCACGAAAAGTGTCATGTTCCAGGCGTAGTAAGCCAGCCCACCGATATCGCGAACCGCCGAGGGCAGAATGGTGGTCACCATGTAGACGTTGATGGCATGCAAGGCCACGCCCCCCGCCAAAGCGAGGGAGCGCAAGCCGTTGCGACCGGACAGCAGTTCGCCCCAGCCCCCGCTTCTGGACGTCATTCCAGCGCCCCTTTCTGCACCATGTCACTGCCTCGCATCAGCCGCATGTCACTTCCCACATCAGTAGTGAGGCGGACGTTCGTCCGCCGCTGCTGCGGCGGGTACATGGCCCGCGGACTCTTCCAAACGCGTCACCAATACGCGGCAAAGGGCGCGCAATTCATCGAGCTGCCGGCCTTGTTCGTACACCAGTTCATTCAGACTCTGAACTGTGTCTTCCAGGCTGACCAGCTTCAGTTCAATGTCGATCAATCGTTGTTCCGTAGCATCCTTCATTTGGAAATCTCCTTTGAGAAGCGCCGAGAGGGACTATACCTAGTGTAAACCCTAGCCTCTCCGGGGGCGCCATCAAAGCATGCAAACCTGCCCGGCATCAAGGCAGGCCGCGTGCTTTGCGGTATGCTTTTCTTGTTGATTGTCCGCAGATTCACTGGAGTAGGTATGCCGTCACGCTTCTCAAGCCTTCGCAGGTCGTTACTCACGGCGCTGTGCGCAACCATGTTGACCGTGGGCCTCACCGCCTGCGGCAAGTCCGAAGCCAGTCTGCAGGACATCAATGGTATCGATTTATCCGGTGCCTCGTTTGGTGACGGGTTCCAGCTGAAGGATGCCGAGGGCCGGGTACGCACCCTGGACGACTTCCGGGGTAAGGTCGTCCTCATGTTCTTTGGTTTCACGCAATGTCCGGATGTCTGCCCTACTGCTCTGGTCAATGCGGCACAGATCAAATCCTTACTGGGTAAGGATGGCGACCAATTACAGGTGCTGTTCATCACCGTCGACCCGGAGCGCGACACGCCCGAAGTGCTGCGCGAATATACCCAGGCATTTGACCCTAGCTTCCTGGGCCTTTATGGCAGTGAAGAAGAAACCGCTGCGGTGGCCAAAGCCTATCGTGTCTATTACGCTAAGGTGCCGACAGGCAACTCCTACACCATGGAACACACGGCGCTCAGCTATATCTTCGATCGCGAAGGCAAGTTGCGCATCGCCCTGCGCCATGAGCAGACACCCGAACAGAGCGTCGAAGACATCCGAAAAGTGATGGCCATACAGTAAGCGCCGATGGCGTTGCCGCAGCGGGATCCGCCGCCTCAGCCCACCGGCGCGAGCTGCGGCAGGCCTCGAGCGGCCAGCGCTTCGAATTCGTCAACCGTCACAGGCCGCGCATATAGATAGCCTTGGGCATAATCACAACCCGCTGCCACCAGCAGGTCGTGCTGGGCCTCTGTTGCCACTCCCTCGGCCACCACTTTCAAGCCTAAGCGGTGCGCCATGGCGATCATTGCCTGGCACAAAGCAAGATCATCTGGATCCGACGGAATGTTATGGACAAACATCTGGTCGATCTTGATGAAATCGATGTCGAAGCGCTTCAAATATGCCATCGAGGAATAGCCAGTACCGAAGTCATCCAGCGCCAGCTGCACACCTGCGTCACGGAAGGCGAGCAACTTGTTCTTGGCAGCGCTGTCCGCCTTGAGCAGTACCCGTTCCGTAATTTCCATCAGCACGGCAGCGGCAGGCAGCCCTTGCCCCTGCACACAGGCCAACCAGGCCACCGGGTCGAGTTCCTCGGACATAAATTGAGCGGGCGACACATTCACGCTCACCTGAAAATCACCGCCGAGGGTATCGCGCCAGTGGGCCAGCTGTTCCACCACGCAGCGGAATACCCAGTCGCCAATCGGCACGATGAGCCCTGAATCTTCAGCCAGGGGAATGAAATCGGCCGGAGACACCAGCCCTCGCTCCGGATGGTGCCAGCGTATGAGCGCCTCAGCCTTGCAGATGCGTCCAGTCGCAAGCTCAACCACCGGCTGGTAATAAAGTTCGAACTGCTGGGCTTCCAGTGCATGCTGGAGTTCGCGCAACAACTCGCGGCGCTGTTGGGCCAGCTGTTGCATTTCCGCGGAAAAATGGCGGAACTGATTGCGGCCGGCGTCCTTCGCGGCGTACATGGCCAGGTCAGCATTCTGCAAAAGCTCGGTGACGCTGCCAGCATCACGCGGATAAATCGTCACCCCGAGGCTGGCGGAAACCGTAATCGCATGCTCACCGAACATGTAGGGTTCGGCTACCGCCTTCAGCACTCGGCGACAGACGTCCTCCACATTCTTGAGCATGTCGGCGTTCTTCAGAATCAATGTGAACTCGTCGCCCCCCAGGCGGGCGACCAAATCGTGCTCGCGCACCGCCCGGCGCAGCCGACGGGCCACTTCCTGCAGCAGCTCGTCTCCCACGTCATGCCCCAGGGAGTCGTTCACCTCCTTGAAGAAATCCAGGTCGAGGTAGATTAGGGCCATGCTCCGACCATTGCGCTGGGCTGTCTCCATGGCTTGTTCGAGCGCCTCATGGAACATCTTGCGGTTGGGCAAACCGGTGAGATGATCGTAATGGGCCTGGCGCCAGATGGTTTCTTCCTTGTTCCGCTCGGCCGTCACGTCGGAAAACAGCCCGATATGGCAGTTGACGGTGCCGTTCTCGTTGTAGGACGTGTCAATCGTGAGCCGTTCCACATACTCGCTGCCGTCCTTGCGCCGATTTCTGATGTCACCCGACCACTTGCCGGTTTCGTGCAGACTGCGCCACATCGCATTGTAGAAATCCGGGCCATGGCGGCCGGAAGACAAAATGCTCATGGGCCGGCCCAGCGCCTCTTCAAACGTATAACCCGTGATCGCCGTAAACGCTGGGTTGATGTCGAGGATCAGGCCATCGGCGTCTGTCACCACCACCGCTTCGCTGGTATTGGCGTAAACCAGCGCCGCTCGCCGCAAGGACGCTTCAGCGGTCTTGCGCTCGGTCACATTCAGCACAATGCCAATAACGGCCGGTGCACCATCCAGCACCATGCGCGAGGCAAAAACCTCGATATCCAGGGGTGTGCCATCACGGTGACGGATCTGGGTCTCGTAATGCTGGGAAGAAGGAACCCTCTGCTGCGTCTCACCCGCCAGCTGGCGCCACCAACCGTCCGAATCCGGACTCGCCAGAATGTCGTGAACCGTCAGCGCATCACACATCTCTTCAGGCCGATAGCCAAACATCTCGGCCATCTTGGCGTTGACATAGCGGAATCGCATATCGGCATCAATGACGAAGACCCCCGTCACGGCATTGCGTGCCACGCCGTGAAACATGGCGCTGGTGCGCTGAAGTTCCCTGCGTTCATGTTCCAGAGCCCGGATCAGCTGGCCGATTTTCTCGGAAGAATGATTCAGGGCGCTGGCAAGCTGGCCCACCTCGTCGTCGTATACGTGGGAAACCCGCGCCTCGTAATTCCCTTTGGCCAACTGCCTGCAGAAATCGGCCAGCTTCTGTATCGGCTCCACCACGTGCCCGCTGACGGCAAGATAGGTGGCGAAAAGTACGAGCGCATTGAAGCCCAGCAGCAAGTACATACGCTGAAGGGCGCTATTCTGCGTTTCCTGCGCGTGTTTCACCAAGGTCTGGATGAGCGCGTCCGTCGGTGCCAGAAGATCCGCCGACAGGCCCGACAGCGAAGCCTGCAGACCAGTGACTTCTGCCGTGTCTCCCACCCGGGAGGCGGTGACCAGTTCTCGTATGTGGTCGCGGTATTGACGCCATGCCAGCCAGACCGCGTCCAGGGAGGGACCATAAGAAGAATCCAGCGGCTGGATGAATTCATTGAACGCCGTTCCGCCGCTACGCAGCACCAGGTAGGCTGCGTCGAAATCGACGATGTCGTGTTCCAGTGTTTCGTAGGCCTCGCTGACCCCGCTACTCACTGACAGCGCTTCGTAGCCCAGTTTTTGGCCCAACATGCGCAATTTGCCGGCCACCGTGGCGGTCGCGGCCACGCCGTTGAAATCCTGCAGCATACGATGCAACAGGCCTAAGTTGAGCCCGGCAACCACCAGCATGCTGATGAACACGACTGCCACCTTCTTGCGCAGCCCCATGTTCATGACTGCACGCCAGACTCGCAACGGAAGGGACTCAATCAGCAAATCACTACACTCACGTAATCGTCTCCGAAGGCCGGCTTGCGGCGCGTCGCGGCAAGTGTATACAAGGGTTACATCTGGGACAAGCTCAGCGATCGCGCCCCTGGCGCAG
>JAJUJD010000177.1 GCA_029267315.1 Alcaligenaceae bacterium | reverse complement strand
AGCAAATGGCGACGCATGATGCGCCAGTGGCTTACGCCGAAGGCACGCGCCGCCTGAACATATTCCAGTTCCCGCAACTTCAGGGTTTCAGCGCGCAGCAGGCGGCACAGCCCAGCCCAACCGGTAAGGCCCAGAATGAGACACAGCAGGAATAAGCGCAGGTCGGCGCGGGCCGCCACCGTATCGAACAGCTCGGGGTTGTTGTCGATGTAAACCTGCATCATCAATACGCAAGCTGCCACTAGCAAGACCCCTGGAATGGAGGTAAGCGTGGTGTAGACATACTGTACGAAATCGTCCACCTTGCCCTTGAAGTAGCCGGCGGTAATGCCAAACGCGATTGCTGGCGGTAGCATGGCGAAAACAGTCAGTGTGCCAATGACCAAAGCGGTCCGCACGCTCTTGATGGATAGCCACAGTACGTCGTTGCCCGTACGATCAGTTCCCAACACGTGGTAATCGGCCGCCAGGCTGAGTGTCACGCCCGCGAGCAGAAAAATGACCGTCGCCGTCGCCCAGAAAGCGCGCCAGGGAAGGTCGGCTTCCCGCCACCACCATTTCGTTCCGGCGTTCCACCCTCCTCGCCTGCGCGCATGCGTAAAGGAGAGCAGCGCTGCCAGCGCCAGCGATGCACCGAGGCCGGCCAGAACCCCCAAACCGATACGGCGCGCAATGTCGGCGCCACGGTCTGCCTCACTGGCAAGTTGCGCCCCGGCATACTTCAGGCGCGGATAATCACGGACCACTTCCCCATCCACCAGCCACGATTCCTTGGTGAACTGATGCAGGGCCAGCGGGGCAGAATAGGTGCGCTCGCGGTTCGGCAGCTGCGTGTAGTCAAGCAGGGCGTCCAGCGCTGAGCGCGTGATCGGGGAATGCACGGCTTGCTGATTGGTCGCTCCCGGCGCAGGCGGCAGTAGGGGCCGATAGTGAATGGAATCCAGCACGCCAATAATGGCAAAACAGGCCAGCACCACGCCAGCCGCCATGGCCGACGGGCGACGGACAACGTAGCGCCATCCGGTTGCCATAGTGGGGTCGCGCCGCAGCCGCCAGACTTGGAACAACACACCGAAGAGGGCCAAGAAAACAAAGGCATCGGTCCAGAGAAGCACGAACTTGGGCATGGGGGTCACTCGAATCGAATCCGTGGGTCAGCCAACGTGTATGAGACATCTGCCAGAATCAAACCCACGATATACAGGGATGAACCCAGAAAAACCATGGCACGCACAATGGAGAAATCCTGTGCATTGATGGCGTCTATGGTGTAGCTGCCCAGGCCAGGAATGCCGAAGAATGATTCGGCGATCAAGCTGCCCATGAAGAGCAGCGGTATGGCCGATACGGTGCCGGTGAGAATGGGCAGCATCGCATTGCGCAGTACATGTCGAAAGAGCACCACGCGCTCGGCCAAGCCTTTTGCCCTCGCCGTACGAACGTAGTCTTTGCCGCTTTCCTCCAAAAACAGGCTGCGGTAGAAGCGCGCTTCAGCGCCCAGGCCCGAGATTACGCCCACCAGGACTGGCAGCGCGAGAAAGCGCAGCGCGCCCCAGCCTTCGACATAGCCCGAATAAGGAACCCAGCGCAGGATTTTCGCGAACAGCCACTGCCCGGCAATGATGTAGAAAAGGCTGGAGATCGATAACAGCACGACGCATAGCACCACGCCGGCGAAATCCAGCCGTGTTCCCTTGAAATAGACGAGCAGTAATGAGAACGACACGCTCACCAGCAGCCCCAGAACAAAGGTGGGTATGGCCAAAGCGAGGCTAGGCATCATGCGCGTGCGTATCTCTTGGCTGATGTCCCGCCCCCCGTCGGAGAAGCCGAAATCGAAGCGCAGCAGGGGAACCGAGCGGTCGTAGAAGATGGTTTCGGTAAGCTTCTTACTACCCTCTTGCTCGGCGTTGTAGAACAGAGGCTTATCGTAGCCACGTTGCGACTTCCAACGATCTATGGCTTCCTGGCTGACACGCTGTCCGCCTATAGCCAGTCGCGCCATGTCGTCCGGGGTATTCACCGCAAAGAACAGTACAAAAGTCAGCAAATTGACGCCCAACAGGATGAGTGCGCCGTACACCAAGCGGCGAAAGATGTAGGTGATCATGATTCAGCACCCTCCGACTTGCCCGCTGTGACTTGCGCTAAGCCACTGTGTGCAACGACAGCCATTTCGCGCGCCCGAATCTGCCGCCAAGCCACCCAAATACCAGCCAGTACGGCGGCAACCACGAGCAACAGCGGCCACCAGACAGGCCGGTTCCATTCCTGCACACTGGCCGCCCGCTGATCCGGGCTCAGGCGGTAGTACTGCAAGGTATTGCGCACCATTTGCGAAGGTTTGGCATTCCCCACCCAGGCTTGGTAGGCGCCGCCCGACGCGGGGTAATACCCGAACATCCACGGCGCGTCGTGCTGCACGATTTCCACCATACGGTGCACAAGTTCCTCCTTGCGAGGGCCATCATCAAGAAAGCGCATTTCTTCGAACAGCCGGTCGAATTCTTCATTGAGATAGTTGCTGGCGTTCTCACCCCCGCCCTTCGCTTTGGCATTCGGGCCATACAGTAAGAAAAGGAAGTTTTCCGCGTCGGGGTAATCTGCCACCCAGCCCCACATGAACATCTGCGCATTGCCATTGCGCATTTTGTCCTGGAAGCGGTTGTAGTCGGTGGCCCGCACTTCAAGCTGAATATTCAGGGCGGCGAGCTGGCGACGCATCCAGTCGAGCATGGGGCTCGAACCCATGCCCCCCGCCGAATCGAAATGCAGGATTAGCGGCCGCCCGGTCTTGGCGTCGCGCCCATCGGGATAGCCGGCTTCCGCCAGCAGCCTGCGTGCGTCCTCGATGGATCGCCGCACAGGGCGCCCCTCCTCAAGCTGATACACCTCGCTGTTCACCCCCTCAGGCAAGGGGCGATACCCGAGAATACCGGGTGGAATGGGCCCGTGCGCGGGCGCCCCCTGGTCGTTCAGAAAAATGGCAATGAACTGCTCCCAATCGAAGGCAATGCTCAGGGCCTGCCGCAACTTGCGGTTGCGTTCCTGCTGCTCGGGTGTATCACCCTGCCCAACGACCGGGTCAAGCCAATTGAAGCCCAGGTAAAAGAGCTGTGCCTCTGTCGTGGTGTGGATTTGAATGCCCCGGTCTGCATAAAGCGCCGCTTTCTCCGCGGAATCTGACGCGGCCACTTTCATCGCAGCACCGTAGTCCCCACGCCCCACCTCCGGAATATCGTAGTAGCCCTGAAGAAACTTCCCCATCAGGGGAACGCTTTCCTTTTCCAGATGGAAGACCACCTTGTCCACAAACGGCGTGAGCTTGCCGCAGTCCACCAGCAGGCCGGCGTCTGCATCGCCTGCCTCGCCTTCACATGGGTAAGGTTCCCCGCGGAAATTGGGATTCCGTTCCAATACATGGCGGCGATTGATGATGGATTCCGTCATCATGTAAGGCCCTGTGCCGACAGGCCAGGTATTCAGGGAAAGACCATGTTCAGCCATTCCCGGCTGAGCGTAGAAGCGATCGGCCTCCCAAGGAATGGGTGCAGTAAAGGTCATGGCCAACCAGTACCGAAACTGCGGATACTTGCCAATGACGCGTATGCGCAAGGTGTGGGAATCGACGGCCTCCACACCTTCGAAACCGTGTTCGCGAAGGTCCAGCCAAGGGCGTTGACCCGGCGGTATATCGGAGGCAGCGGAGTCGATTTCCTTGAGTCGCTCGCCATATTCGCGCATGCCCACAACATGTTCCGCCATTACCCCAAAAATGGGCGACACGACGCGCGGGCTGGCCAGGCGCCTGAAGGCATAAACGTAATCGTCCGCCAGCAACTCTCGTGTCCCGGTTTCGGGGAAATCGGTCAAGGCATAGCGGCCTTTAATAGCTTGTGGCGTCAGGGGCCAGTACAACGGTTTACCTTCGGAATCTTGGGCGAAGGCGGGGTGCGGCTGGTACAGAATGCCGGGCTTGATGCGAATGTCATATACGCTCACTGCAACCTTTTCACCGGCCACGTCGGCGGGCAGCACCCGGCCTTCGGCGTCGTAGTACACCGGCTTGACCACTTCTTCCGCCGTTTTGGGAATCAACTTATAGGGCCGCGCCAGGTAGTCATAGGCAAACAGCGGTTCATAAATGGAATAGGTGAAAGGCGTCTCGTCGGTGGAATACGAGCTGGCAGGGTCCAAATACTTTGGCGAGCGCTGGGTGAACGCCGTGTGCAGAACATTGTGTGCGGTATCCTCGCGCGGATAAGGGCTGTTCACAGGTTCGTTAGTGCAAGCGCTAAGCAATAGCACAAGGCCAGTCGCCAGCCCTATCAAACAACGTGAAAACATCGGTTCGACCTTGCTCAAACTTGGGGTCAAGTCGCCTCCCTCCAGGCTCGTTGAAGAATAAGTGTTACCGCGCCGGATTCCGCCCATGTTCCGTGCACGCCTGTTGTGCCCCCAGCCAGGCGATGTTCCAAGAAGGCATCGGCTACGGTCTGGGGTGCATACTGCCGCAACAGCGCAGCTTGCACCAGTAAAACCAGCTCGGCCGCTACTTTGCGCGCCCTTCCCTCAAGCTCCGGGCCAGCACGGCTCACGTCTTCCTGCAAAGCGTCCAGCTTTTGTAAAGCGGCGGCGTCGCCGTGCAGCATGTGCCGCAGGCCCTCGCTCAGAACGCCCATTTGCTCAGGATGTTGGGCCAGGGCGCGCAGCACATCCAGGCACATGACATTGCCTGACCCTTCCCAAACCGAATTCACCGGCGTCTCACGATAGAGCCGGGCAAGGCCATGCGTTTCCACATAGCCGTTGCCACCGAGCACTTCAAGTGCTTCAGCGACCACGGGGACCGCCCGCTTACACACCCAAAACTTGGCAGCCGGAGTCACCACCCGTGCCAGCGCCTGCTCAAATGGGCTTGCATTGGGCCCTGCTGCAACCGCGCGTGCCAATCGCAGCCCGAGTACGACTGCGGCTTCTACCTCCAAGGCCAAATCCGCCAGAACAGCACGCATCAACGGTTGGTGGAATAAGGGCCGGCCAAAGGCGACCCTATGACAGGCGTGATGAATGGCCTGGACGAGGGCGGCACGCATGAGCGCCGTACTGCCCAATACACAGTCCAGGCGAGTGTAGCCGGCCATCTTGACCAGAGTCGAAATACCACGGCCTGGCTCGCCAACCAGCATGCCTTGCGCATCACGGAATTCAACTTCCGCGCTGGCATTGGAGCGGTTTCCGAGCTTGTCCTTTAGTTGTATCAGGTGCACGGCGTTGCGCGAGCCATCGAGTAGCCTCCGGGGTACATAAAAGCAGGAAGGCGCACCGTCCAATAAGGCGAGCACCAAATGGGCATCGGCCGTGGGAACTGAGTAAAACCATTTGTGGCCCACCAGACTGAACCAACCAGGTGTGTTGCCGCCCGGCCGGGCCCGCGTGCTCACTTGCCTGAGGTCGGAGCCCCCTTGTTTTTCAGTCAGCCCCATGCCGACCAACATGCCGTGCTTCTCATGAACGGGAAGATCTCGCGGGTCGTACTGAAGTGAAGATAAGGGCTCTCCGAGAAAGCCGAACTGCGGTTCGCTTCGAAGTATGGCCTGTGATGCAGAAGTCATAGTGAGCGGGCAGAGAGTGCCGGCCTCGACCTGACCATGCAAAAGAAAACTCGCAGCCCGCGCGACTGATGCCGGCTGGGCCAACCCACGGCTTACCCCCAACTGCAGAAAATGATGCCATCCATGATGGAAATCGACGGAATCAATGCGCCGCCCTTGCCTGTCATACGGAATGTGACGCGGCGGATTGCGGTCGGCGGCTGCGGCCAGTGCAATAATGTCGGCCCGGCCAAGTACTTCACCATAAGCCAACAGATCGGGCACAGCACTGCCGGCCCCTTCACGCACAACGCCCTCCTGCAGTACCGTATCGGCTGCATAAACGTTGTAGTCAACCAGGTCCGGAACCTGGTTGGTGACTTCGTGTGTGGTCCATCCCATGGCATGCCTCGGT
>JAJUJD010000085.1 GCA_029267315.1 Alcaligenaceae bacterium | reverse complement strand
GTGTTTCTCGGCCACGATATCCAGCAGCGCAATAGCTCGATCGAGCGTCTGGAGCAGTTTCTCCAAGGCCGCGTCAAATGGCTCAGGTTCGGGAATCGCGTAGAAAGTCGCCTTCTGACCGGGCATACGCGCCACGGCGGCAGCCGTCAGCCGCAATTCCCGTGTACAGGTCTCGATGCCAGCCGCTGCTTCCGTCCAGTTGGTTGCTTCCCGGGCATATGCCAGCCCAGCGGCCTCCATGGAACGACTTAAGTCCATCAACTGATGGGCGGAAACACTGCTTCCCAGGAAGCGAGTGGCCACGTCGGGCAATTGATGCGCTTCGTCGAAGATCACGACATCGACACTAGGGAGTAAATCCGTAATGCCCTCTTCCCGCAATGCGAGGTCGGCCATGAACAGGGCATGATTCACCACGACCAGGTCAGCTTCTTGCGCCTGGCGCCTGGCCTTCAGCACAAAGCAATCTTTGACATGCGGGCAGTCCTGCCCCAGACAGTTCTCCCGCGTGGACGTCACGCGGCTCCATATGTCGGCGTCTTCCGGCACCTCGGCCAAATCGCTGCGGTCTCCCGTACGACTGCGGTCGGCGAAGACTTTGATGGCTCGCAGTTGCGTCACTTCACTTCGGGAACGCAGGGCCCGCTCATCTTGCTGCAGCCGGTCCAGATGGTAATGACAAACGTAGTTGCCGCGCCCCTTGAGCAGCGCAATCGTGACGGGCAGCCCCAACGCCTTGCGCAGACGCGGAAGATCCCGACGGAAGAGTTGGTCCTGCAGCGTGCGGGTGCCCGTGGACACGAGCACCTTTAGGCCGCTAATGAATGCCGGCACCAGATATGCCCACGTCTTGCCTGTTCCAGTACCGGCTTCGGCAACCAGCGTGGCACGGTCGCGGATGGCCTCGTCAATGGCGCGTGCCATCTCAAGCTGTGCTTGACGCGGGCGATAGCCCGGTGCTTCGGCCGCCAAAGGGCCGCCTGCGGAAAATATGTGATCTAGGTCGTTGGCGAGCATTGCGGAATCATAACGCCGACAGCCTTGGCTTGCGTCGCGCAAGCGTGATTCTGCTATCCATGATGCTTATGTTCAAAGTATCCGCAGCGGGCCGGGCGCCACATGGTCAGCTCAGCCTTGTGGCAAAATGCCCGGTTCCATGCTTTAACCTGAACAACCATGACTCAGCCTGTAACGCCAGAAGCGACACCGGATTTTTCCGCCGACCCAGCCCGCATCATCGGCATGCTTGCCACTGAACTCGGCGTCCGGCCGGCGCAGATCAGCGCCACTGTACAACTGCTGGATGAAGGCGCCACCGTGCCCTTCATCGCCCGCTACCGTAAGGAAGTCACCGGCGGCCTGGATGACACGGTGCTGCGCAACCTTGAAGTGCGGCTGATCTACGCGCGGGAGCTGGAAGCGCGGCGCAGCGCCATACTTGAGTCCATTTACTCCCAAGGCAAGTTGACGCCCGAGCTGCGGGCGGAGATTGACGCTGCCGACGCCAAGCAGCGTCTGGAAGACCTGTACGCGCCATACAAGCCCAAGCGCCGCACCCGTGCCCAGATTGCCCGCGAGGCGGGGCTGGAGCCGCTGGCTGACGCCATTTTGGCGCAGCCTGGTTGCGAACCCGCTGCGCTCGCAGAAGGCTATCTCAACCCCGACGCCAATATTAAGGATACCAAGGCTGCGCTGGACGGTGCCCGCGATATTCTCGCCGAACGATTCGCAGAGGACGCCGACTTGCTCGCCAAGCTGCGTGACTATCTGTGGAGTTCCGGATTGCTCTACGCCAAAGTGGTGGAGGGCAAGGAAGAAGATGGGGCGAACTTCCGTGACTGGTTCGACTTCAGCGAACGGCTCCGTACTCTGCCCTCGCATCGCATCCTCGCGCTGCTGCGTGGGCGGCAGCAGGGCGTGCTCGATCTACGGGTTGGCCTGGAGCCTGAAATGGAGGAGCTCACCCCCCACCCTTGTGTATCGCGTATTGCCGAACACCTGAGCCTGGATGCAAGATTCGATTTGCATGCTCCGGCGCGTGAGCGCTGGCTGGGCGAAGTCTGCCGTTGGACCTGGCGTGTGAAACTGCTGACGTCCTTCGAGACCGAATTCATCAGCCGGTTGCGCGAATCGGCCGAAGAAGAGGCGATCCGCGTATTCGCGGCCAACCTGAAGGACTTGCTGCTGGCCGCGCCGGCCGGCCCTAAGAGCGTTCTGGGCCTGGACCCCGGCATCCGTACCGGCGTGAAAGTATGTGCCATCGACTCCACCGGCAAGCTGCTGGATACAGCCACCATTTACCCCTTTGAACCGCGTCGTGACCGCGAAGGCAGCCTGCGTACCCTTGCCGCCCTGGCCAAGCGCCATCGAATCGAACTCGTGGCGATTGGCAATGGCACGGCCTCGCGCGAAACCGAGAAACTGGTGGCCGACCTCCAGCAACTGCACCCGGAACTCGGGCTCACTCGAATAATGGTGTCCGAAGCGGGAGCATCGGTGTATTCCGCGTCTGAGCTAGCCGCCCAGGAATTCCCCGAATTGGACGTCAGCCTGCGCGGGGCGGTGTCAATTGCACGCCGGCTGCAGGACCCACTGGCCGAGCTGGTCAAGATCGAACCCAAGGCGATAGGCGTCGGCCAGTATCAGCACGACGTCAATCAGCGTGAACTTGCTCGTTCTCTGGACGCTGTTGTGGAAGACTGCGTGAACGCGGTGGGGGTGAATGTGAACACCGCTTCAGCCGCTCTGCTGGCCCGGGTCTCGGGCCTGAATGCTGGCCTGGCGCGCAACATCGTTACCTATCGCGACGAATTCGGCGCCTTCCCTAATCGCAAGGCACTGATGAAGGTGCCTCGCTTTGGCGAGAAGGCCTTTGAGCAGGCCGCGGGCTTTCTGCGCATTCCTGATGGCGACAACCCATTGGACAGCTCCGCCGTCCACCCGGAAGCCTATCCGGTCGTCGAGCGCATTCTGCAGCGCATCCAGGCGGATGTACGCAGCGTCATGGGCAAATCAGGCGCCCTCAAGGGCGTGTCTCCTGCGGACTTCACTGACGAGCGCTTTGGCCTGCCCACGGTCAAGGACATTTTCAACGAACTCGAGAAACCGGGACGTGACCCTCGCCCGGAATTCAAGACTGCGCAGTTCATGGAGGGCGTAAATACCATCCAGGACCTGACACCGGGCATGATTTTGGAAGGCGTGGTCACCAATGTGGCCAACTTTGGCGCTTTCGTGGACATCGGCGTGCACCAGGATGGTCTTGTCCATATTTCCGCCTTGTCGGAAAGCTTTGTGAAAGACCCGCGCGACGTCGTCCGCGTAGGGCAGACCGTCAAGGTGAAGGTGCAGGAAGTGGACGTGGCCCGCAAGCGGATTGGCCTAACAATGCGCTTGAATGACGAATCGGTGCCGATGCGCCGCGGTAATGGTGGAGCCTCTGAAGCGCCTTCGCGCGGCAGGTCGCCTGGAGGCCGCAGGGGCGATAGCCGTCCGGGTAACCGGCAGCCCGAGCCGTCAGGAGCAATGGCAGCCGCCTTCGCCAAATTGAAGCGTTAAAACGCAAAGGCCCGACATTAAAAGTCGGGCCTTCTCTTCTGATGAGGCGTCGCGCGCCGTATGAAGGGCAATTGCCGGTGCGTTCAGCTGGCCATTGATTCCAAGGCGGCACGTAGCTGTTCAGCGGCGTCTGCAGCGATTCCCGCGACTTTCTGCCCTTCCAGGCGGATTACCAATTGTTCCCCTTCCTGCTGAGCCAGTTCCTGCAGAGCATCCGGCTGTTGCAATGCTTTGATTGCCATACCAGCGGCCTTGGGGTCAGCAAAGGCTTCCGACAGCAGGAGCTCCGTGCCGTCTCCACTAATGAGGCGGAAGCGGAAGCTGCCGTCTGCATCGCGGAAGCTGACAAACCGCGCCACTTTTCCTTTGGACTTACCGGCAGCTTGCTCGTCACCCACTGCAGGGACGGATACATGTCGCCGCAAGCCTACGGCTTCACGCAGTTGCTCGATGAATGGCACGGCAAGACGGCGTGCCTTCTGGGCGCCAGCCTGCAGAATTTCCTCAATGCGCTCCGGACGGGCAATGTACTCCGAATACCGCTCACGCATGGGGCCGATTTCCGCGTCTATGCGGTCGCAGAGCTGCTTCTTCGCCTCTCCCCAGGCCATACCCTCTTCCAGAGCCTGTTTGAATGCGGCGGCCTGGTCAGCGGAGGCAAATGCCCGATAAAGCGTATAAAGATGCGAGCCTTCCGCGTCCTTAGGCTCGCCGGGACCGCGTGAGTCCGTGACAATACGCATCACGGCAGCGCGCATGGCTGCACTGCCGCCTTCAAACAGCGGGATCGTGTTGTCATAGCTCTTGGACATCTTGCGACCGTCCAACCCGGGCAAGGTAGCGACATCGTCATCCACCTGCACTTCCGGAAGCACGAAGAGGTCTTTGCCCTGCCCGTAAAGGTGGTTGAAGCGCTGAGCGATATCGCGAGCCATTTCCAGATGCTGGATCTGATCGCGTCCCACTGGCACCTTGTTCGCATTGAACATCAGAATGTCGGCGGCCATGAGGACGGGATAGGAGAACAGCCCCATGGTGACCCCGTCGTCTTCATCCACATTTCGTGCCACGTTTTGATCCACCGCCGCTTTGTAGGCATGGGCACGATTCATCAAGCCCTTTGCGGTCACACAGCAGAGCATCCAGCATAGTTCGGGAATCTCCGGAATGTCTGACTGACGATAGAAGGTGACACGCTCCGGATCCAGCCCAGCGGCAAGCCAGGTGGCCGCAATCTCCAACCGCGAACGGGAAATTCGCGCGGGGTCTTCACACTTGATGAGCGCGTGGTAGTCGGCCATGAAGTAGAAGGCGTCGACATCCGGCTGGGTGCTCGCCTGGATGGACGGACGAATTGCACCTGCGTAATTACCGAGATGCGGGGTACCGGTAGTGGTGATGCCTGTGAGGACTCGCGTGTTCATGTTATTCAGCTGTGAAGACTAACGTGGTGTGGGGCTGCGGCCGCTACAGGGTGACCGCATGCCTGCGTTCGGATTCCAGGTATTCGCGCGACTGCATTTCCACGATGCGCGATACGGTTCGATGGAACTCGTTGGACATGGGCCCCCGAGTATATAGCTCTTCGGGCGGGCACTCTGCGGAAATGATCAGCTTGACCTTGTGATCATAGAAAACGTCGATAAGCCAGGTGAAACGGCGCGCTTCCGATGCCTGCCGCTCATTCATGCGCGGCACATCGGAAAGTATCACTGTCTGGAAACGGCTTGCCAGTTCCAGGTAGTCGTTCTGCGAACGGGGTGTGCCGCACAGTGTCGCGAAATCGAACCACACCACACTGCCAGCCAATGCCACCGCTGGCAAAGTACGATTCTCGATTTCCAGTACTGGTTCAAGTTCGGCCGTGTCAGCCAGACGTTCGAAATCGGCACGCAGCTCTGCCCGTGTTTCGTCGGACAAAGGGGTGAGATATGTACGGACCTGCTCTAGCGAACGATGACGATAGTCCACACCGGTATCCACATTAAGTATATCCATCTGAGCCTTGATCAAGGCGATGGCCGGCAGTATGCGGTCGCGATGCAGGCCGTCCGGATAGAGCGTTTCCGGCTCGTAGTTCGAGGTCATCACGAAAGACGTACCGCGATCAAACAGCCCCTGCAGCAGTTTGTACAGAATCATGGCATCTGCCACGTCTGACACGTGAAATTCGTCGAAGCAGATCAAGCGGTAACGCTTGGCGATGCGACTGGCGACTTCATCCAGTGGATCTTGCTGCCCCCGCACCTGCTTCAGCTCAGCATGCACACCACGCATGAATTCGTGAAAATGCAGGCGCGTCTTACGCTTGACCGGTACGGTAAGGTAGAAGGCGTCCATGATGAAGCTCTTGCCTCGCCCCACTCCGCCCCAAAGATACACCCCGCGGGGTACGGCGGGTCGCTTGAAAAGTTTCTTCAGTCGCGAGGAACGCGCCTTCTTGAAGTTGACCCACTCATCGAAATAACGCTGCAAGCGCTCGATTGCGCGTTCCTGCGCGGCATCCGGCTCATAGCCACGTTCTGCCAGCGCTTTGCGGTAATACTCGCGTACGTTCATGAAAAGCCAGACTCAAAAAAAGGGCGGGTCTTCAGCCGCCCTTTTGAAAGGATTTCCGGCCGTGGAAGCCGCCGTAAGGTGCTTCGTCGGGCCGGAACTCACCGGCGCCAGGCCGGCTGAGGGACAGACTTCCTCAGTAAAAACGCCGGCAGGCCGTGAATGACCCGCCGGCGTCTGCATCAGAAGTTGAGCGTGCGCTTGTCGACAGCCAGAGCCGCTTCCTTGACCGCTTCGGACAGCGTCGGGTGAGCGTGGCAGATACGCGCGATATCTTCAGCCGCACCACGGAATTCCATGATGGTCACGGCTTCAGCGATCAGTTCGGACGCCATGGGGCCGATGATGTGCACGCCCAGGACTTCATCCGTCTTGGCGTCAGCCAGAATCTTCACGAAACCGGTGGTATCACCCAGGGCACGGGCGCGACCATTGGCCATGAAGGGGAAGCTGCCAGCCTTGTACTCCACCCCTTCCTTCTTGAGCTGCTGTTCGTTCTTGCCAACCCAAGCGATCTCGGGAGATGTATACAGAACGGAAGGAATGGTGCCGAAGTTCACATGGCCGTGCTGGCCGGCAATGCGCTCAGCCACTGCTACGCCCTCTTCTTCGGCCTTGTGCGCCAGCATGGGGCCGCGCACTACGTCACCGACAGCCCACACGTTGGGCAGATTGGTGCGGCAATCGTCGTCCACGGCAATGAAGCCTCGCTCGTCCAGCTTCAGGCCAACAGCTTCGGCATTCAGCCCCTGCACGTTGGGCACACGACCAATGGAAACGATAAGACGGTCGACAGACAGCTTGTGCTCTTCGCCCTTGGCGTCGGTGTATTGGATGTTGGCACCCTTGCCGGAAGCCTTGACGTCGGCGATTTTCACTCCGGTTTCGATCTTCAGGCCCTGCTTGGTGAAGGCCTTGAGCGCTTCCTTTGCCACCTGCTGGTCGGCCACGGGCAGAAACTCGGGCATAGCTTCCAGGACGGTGACTTCCGCACCCAGGCGACGCCATACGCTACCCAGTTCAAGACCGATCACGCCACCACCGATGACGCCCAATTTCTTGGGAACAGAGGGAATGCGCAGCGCACCGTCATTGGACAGCACAATTTCTTCATCAAAGTCGAGACCGGGAAGCTGGCGAGGCGTGGAGCCGGTGGCCACGATAACGTGCTTGCCCACCAGTTCCTCTTCATCCTTGCCGGCAACCTTGATGCTCCAGCCACCGTCCACCTGGCCGGCGAAGGTACCGGTACCGTGGAAGAAGCTGACTTTGTTTTTCTTGAACAGGTAAAGGATGCCGTCGTTGTTCTGCTTGACGACGGTGTCCTTGCGGCCGATGAGCTTGTCCAGCTTCAGGCTCACGCCCTTGACTTCAATGCCATGCTCTTCGAAGTGATGGTTGGCCTGCTCGAAATGTTCGGAAGATTGCAGCAATGCCTTAGAGGGGATGCAGCCCACGTTGGTGCACGTGCCACCAGGTGCGGGCTTGCCGTCAGCGTTGCTCCATGCGTCGATGCAGGCGACGGTCATGCCCAGCTGGGCGGCGCGAATGGCAGCGATATAGCCGCCAGGGCCAGCACCGATAACGACGAGGTCGAATTGTTTTGCCATGTTGTATCTCTGTCTGTATGAGTTGATTCAGGGGAAGCGTTCGAGGTTCAGCCCAGTAAAAACCCCGGCTGAGCCGGGCGCGGACGAAGTCCGGGCCCAGCCGTGCCGGGGCTCTTCAGACGACTCGAAGCATCAGACGTCCAGCAGCAGGCGCTGCGGATCTTCCAGCGCTTCCTTGATTGCCACCAGGGCCAGCACAGCTTCGCGGCCGTCAATGATGCGGTGGTCATAGGACAGTGCCAGGTAGTTCATCGGGCGGATGACGATCTGGCCGTTCTCCACAACGGCGCGGTCCTTGGTGGCGTGAATGCCCAGGATCGCGGACTGCGGAGGATTAATGATGGGTGTGGACAGCATGGAGCCGAACACGCCGCCGTTGGAGATGGAGAAGGTACCGCCTGTGAGCTCTTCCAGACCGAGCTTGCCGTCACGCGCACGCGCGCCGAAGTCGGCAATCGTTTTCTCGATGTCGGCGATGGACATCTGGTCGGCGTTGCGCAGAATGGGCACCACCAGACCACGCGGGCTGCCAACGGCAATGCCGATGTCAAAGTAGCCGTGATAGATGATGTCCTTGCCGTCCACGGACGCATTGACGATGGGGTACTTCTTCAGAGCAGCGACAGCGGCCTTCACGAAGAAGGACATGAAGCCCAGCTTGACGCCGTGCTCCTTCTCGAAGTTGTCCTTGTACTTCTTGCGCAGGTCGATCACGGCCTGCATGTTGACTTCGTTGAAGGTAGTGAGAATGGCGTTTTCTTGCTGGGACTGCAGCAGACGCTCGGCCACGCGAGCACGCAGGCGGCTCATCGGAACACGCTGCTCGGGGCGGCCATCCAGCGACAGGGAAGGCGGCGCAACAGGCGCGGCCGGCTTCTTGGCGGCACCGGCTTCCGCAGACAGGGCGTCGCCCTTGGTGATGCGGCCACCGCGACCCGAACCTTCAACCGATGCGGGATCCACACCCTTTTCAGCGAGAATCTTGCCAGCTGCGGGTGAAGTGATTGCGGCTGCGGCGGGCGCTGCAGTAGCCGCTGCAGGCGCAGCAGCCGCTTCAGCAGCAGGCGCTTCTGCTGCGGGTGCTGCAGCGGCGCTTGCCTTGCCTTCGGTGTCGATACGAGCGAGGACTTCGCCGGCGACGACGGTGGCGCCGTCACCCTTGACGATTTCCTTCAGTACGCCAGCGGCGGGTGCCGGCACTTCCAGGACGACCTTATCGGTTTCGACCTCGATCAGGATTTCATCGATTTCCACTGCTTCGCCGGGCTGCTTCTTCCATTCGAGCAGGGTCGCTTCCGAGATCGACTCGGAAAGCTGTGGGACTACAACATCGGTAATTGCCATATCGGTATCCGTTTCTGGGAGTTTTAAATGTCTGTTACTTGCTCAGCGTGAAGCCCTTGAACTTCGGCGCCATAGCGGCTTCCAGCAATGCACGCTGCTGCTCAATGTGCTTGGCCAGATAACCCACGGCAGGCGAAGACGAAGCGGCACGACCTGCGTAACCCAGCTTCTGGCCTTCTTTCATGTGCTCGAACAGGTGGTGCTGAATGTAGAACCACGGACCCTGGTTCTGAGGTTCGTCCTGTACCCAGACGACTTCGGTCGCATTCGGGTATTTGGTGAATTCCGCTTCGAATGCCTTGTGTGCGAAGGGGTACAGCTGTTCAACGCGGATGATCGCGATATCGCTGCGGCCGCTTTCCTTACGTGCGTTGACCAGGTCGTAGTAGACCTTGCCGGAGCAAGCGATGACTCGGGTGACGGCGGACGCGTCAATGGACGTGTCGGTTTCGCCGATGACGGTCTGGAAGTGACCCGTGGCCAGATCTTCCAGAGGCGAGGTGGCATCCTTGTTGCGCAGCAGCGACTTGGGCGTGAAGATCACGAGCGGCTTGCGGAACTGGCGAATCATCTGGCGACGCAGCAGATGGAAGATCTGCGCACCGTTGGTCGGTTGCACGCACTGGATGTTGTTGTCAGCACACAGCTGAAGGAAGCGCTCGATGCGGGCGGAAGAGTGTTCCGGGCCTTGGCCTTCGTAGCCGTGCGGCAGCATCATGGTGAGCCCACAATGACGACCCCACTTCGCTTCACCGGAGGCGATGAACTGGTCGATCACAACCTGCGCGCCGTTGACGAAGTCGCCGAACTGCGCTTCCCAGATGGTAAGCGTATTGGGTTCAGCCGTTGCGTAGCCGTATTCGAAAGCCAGGACTGCTTCTTCAGACAGAACGGAGTCAATGACCGTGAACGGTGCTTGATTTTCAGAGACGTTTTGCAGCGGGATGTAGCTGCCATCATCCCAGCGCTCACGGTTCTGGTCGTGCAGAACGGCGTGACGGTGAGTGAAAGTGCCACGACCGGAATCCTGGCCGGTGATGCGTATTGCGTACCCACTTGCTACCAGGGTGGCAAAGGCCAGATGCTCGCCCATACCCCAGTCGACTCGCGCTTCACCACGGATCATGGCGCGACGGTCGTTGAGCAGGCGGTTGACCAGCGGGTGGACAGTAAAGCCTTCCGGCACGGTTGTGATGCGCTCGCCGATGCGTTGCAGCTCGGCCATGGGCACGCCAGTATCGGCGTGGTCCGTCCACTTGGCGCCCAGGAAGGGAGACCAGTCGGTAGCATACTTCGGCTTGTAATCGGTGAGGACCGGCTCGATGGTGCGCTGACCGTCGTCGAGAATCTGACGATAGGCCTTGACCATTTGATCCGGCTCTTCTGCCTGCAGAACGCCCTGAGCAACAAGTTTGTCCGCGTACAGCTTGCGGGTGCCGGGATGCTTGCCGATGCTCTTGTACATGAGCGGCTGGGTGAGCGAGGGGGTGTCCTGCTCGTTGTGGCCCAGCTTGCGGAAGCAAACGATGTCGACCACGACATCGTGACGGAACTTCATGCGGTATTCGAGCGCCAGCTGCGTGACGAAGACCACGGCCTCGGGGTCGTCGCCATTCACGTGGAAGACAGGCGCTTCGATCATCTTGACGACATCAGTGCAATACAGCGTGGAGCGCGTATCGCGAGGGTCGGAAGTCGTAAAGCCGATCTGGTTATTGATAACGATGTGCAGCGTGCCGCCCGTACCGTAGCCACGCGTTTGGGCCAGGTTGAGGGTTTCCATGACGACGCCCTGACCGGCAAATGCCGCGTCACCGTGAACGAGCACGGGCAGAACCTGGGCACCGGTGTCGTCGCCACGACGGTCCTGGCGAGCACGGGTGCTGCCTTCGACCACGGGGTTGACGATTTCCAGGTGGGAGGGGTTGAAGGCCAGAGACAGGTGGACTGGGCCGCCACGAGTGGAAATATCGCTGGAGAAACCATTGTGATACTTCACGTCGCCGTCGGTCAGACCTTCGGCATGCTTGCCTTCAAATTCGGCAAACAGATCGCCGGGCATCTTGCCCATGATGTTGACCAGCATGTTCAGGCGGCCGCGGTGGGCCATGCCCACGATGATTTCCTGAACGCCGTTCTCGCCGCCATGATTGACGACTTCGTCCATGCAGGCGATGAAGCTTTCACCGCCTTCCAGCGAGAAGCGCTTCTGACCGACATACTTGGTGTGCAGATAGCGTTCCAGACCTTCGGCCTCCGTGAGCTGCTGCAGGATGTTGCGCTTGTGCTCGGGCGTGAAGGTCGGCGTACCGAAGGAGGACTCGAGACGCTCCTGGATCCAGCGCTTGGCGGTGGGATCGGAGATATGCATGAACTCTGCCCCGATGCTGCGGCAATAGGTGTCGCGCAGCGCCTTGAGCAGGTCACGCAAGGTCATGGAGTCGGCCTTGGTGAAATAGGTGTTGGTCGCGGCATAGACGCGATCCAGATCGGCTTCGGTCAGGCCGTAGAAGGCCGGATCAAGCTCGGGAATATTTGGGCGCTCGTGACGCTTGAGCGGGTCGAGGTCGGCCACGCGCACGCCCAGCGAGCGGTAGGCAGCGATAAGCGACTGCACCGAAATTTGCTTGCTGGCGACGGAGAGATCAGGTTCGGGCACATGCGCGATGAACGCATTTGCCTTGGCCCGCTGCGCGAACGATTCCACAATGGGTGCGTGGGCTTGGTCGCGCGTCTGCTGCGCGCCCCCCGGTGCGGGCAGATTCTGCAGCTGGTCAAAATAATTGCGCCATTGTTCCGGGATGGAGCCGGGATTATCCAGATAGGATTCGTACAGCTCCTCAACATAAGGCGCATTGCTTCCAAACAAATAGGAAGTGGCCAAAAGCTCTTTTTCAGATGACATATATTCGCTTCACCTAGCCGAGCGTCTCGCTCGTTTATGTGCAGGACAACCTTCCGCGACACGGCCAAACCGGATAGCGGATAGCGGAGGACAGAAGGCAACGGG
>JAJUJD010000132.1 GCA_029267315.1 Alcaligenaceae bacterium | reverse complement strand
CCGCTTTCGGGCTGTATCGAGAATGCCGCGCAGCATGCGCCGCCCCTCTTCCACTTCCAGGCTCACATCGACACCGGCAGAGTGCTTTTTCTGCAGCTGCACGCGATAGCTTCGCCAAGTATCCAGCCACGCGCGAATCGTAAAGACGTAGCGCCCCAGCTTGCGCGGAAGAATACGGGCTTCCCAGGCGTCATTACCAAGCGCCTTCATTGGCGTACGTTGCCACTCGGAGGCATTCACCGGGCGCCAGAGCACCTCCGCGGCCAACTCATCGTGACCGTCCACGAATACGTTCGCCTTTATGACGACGGTTTCGCCCAGAATGCGCTTCACAGCGAACTGCCCCTCATCGACGGCCGGCCGCACTGCTTCGATCGCAATGCGTTCGCGGCGCAGCGCTGCGGTCAGACTAGCCCTCTGTTGCCGGGAACTAGTTCCGTACTTGGCTATCCAGTCAGCTTGTCTGAGAGGCAGATAGCGCCAGCCCCCCGCCTCCAGACTGAAACTCTCCGCCTCACCATTCGTAGCTTCCTCCAACACGAAACCGTAGGGCAATCGACGTTCAATCAGGCTGCGCTGGATACCGGCCGGGCGCCGCATGCTAGGGTTGATGAGAAGAAGGCGTCTGCCGTCATCCATGCGAAATAGAGCCGTGACCGGAGCCATAGGCCCAGTGAGCCGCCTCAGTCCGCGCCCACCCGCCACGGGGCGCCGACGGTGCCACGCGCACTCAGCCAAGCTCTCGCGGCCCAGGCGATCAGCGTACACGGCTGGAAGTAGCACGCTTTCGCCCACCACAGAGGCGACGGCCAGCACGCGCGAGAGTGCCTCTTGCGATGCGTCGCTGTCTGGCTGACGTGGGTCGGCCAGGGGCGCGAAGACAGGTCCAACTGCTCGCAGGCGCTCAAACTCTTCCACCAGCCAGGCATCGCGATAGTTCCACCACGGCAGCGATGCATACACACCATCTAGCCCCAAGCCTTCAAGAGCCGCCAGTTGTTCGGGGGACATGCCGGGTGTCCAGACGGTCACCCCGAAATTTGGATGGCGTTCTTTCCAATTCTTTATGCGTTCGGCACATGTCCCTGGGGGTAATTCGCTGAACCCGCGCAGCAGCAAGGAGACGTTGATGTCGTTTGAGGCAGCCGCATCGATGACAGCCTGCGTAATCGCTGGCGCCTCCTTCGCACCTGGGGCAAACGTCACATCAAGCATCAAGTCCAGGTGTTTTTGCCTGGCGGCCGCGACGCAGGCACCTGCGTCTGCCTCATCGGTGAGGCGTTCAGCCGGTACGGACAGCGCATCGAGCTCCAGTGCACGCGCCTGGGAACATATTTCCAGCCAGACGGAATCCGCGTTCGTGTCAAAAGCGTCCATGAAAGACGGCGACAGGCCGTAGATCCGCCGACCGCTGCATTTGCCGCGGGACAGAAGAGTCGTCTTGATTTGCTGCATGCTGGTTTCCACCGGAAGAACGCGAAATGCTCGCGTCCGTCCGCGAGCAAGCCTCATGCCGCTAAATTGGAACGTGCTGCACGGCATGCAGCTTGCAGAAAATCATCGGCCCACGACCGGGCAGCAATCATCAGGAGTATGACAATGACCGATCCTCTCACCAGCCTGCGACTGCATGTCCCCGAACCCCCAGGGGAGCCCCCCGGCGCGCCGCCCACGACCCCTCCAGAGGATGAGCCCGGGCGTGAAATTGATCTGCCCCCGCACGACGTACCGGATGAAGTACGAGAACCGCACGACACGCCTCCAGACGACGCACCGGTACCCGACCCGGGACGGAACCCGCCTCCACTGCACTAATGGTTCGAATACAAAAAAAGCCGCTGTCATTTGCAGCGGCTTGTTCATAGGCAGATTGTCGAGTCTGAGTTTTCAGACCATGGATTGCCTCGATGTAGCGGGCTGCAGCTCGTCAGCACTGTGAAAGGCATATTGGTAGCGCTGCGACCACATTTGCGCCACGCTGGGCGACACCACTCGACGCCTTTTCAAGACCTTGCCCGTTCCCATTATCGCCGTCAGCAGGACAGTCTGCAGCTGACTGACACTAGAAGCGGCTTTCAGATGCAATACGGTTTCCCGCCAAGCCAGCTTGAACGGCAAGCGCATCCACGCGGTCCAGATCAGATTGCGCAAACGTAAGCGTCGGGCGGGGCTCGATATCGGAGACACCTCGCGCCAGTTCACTACGTCTTCCCGATACACCATGCGCCAGCCCCGCTGAGCGAGATCCAACGCCAACAACACCTCTTCGCCGTCTTCGAACAGGGGTGGCCAGACCCCGCCGGCCTCATAAAACGCCCGAGTCCGCAAAACACAGGCGTCCGGCAATATCCCGAATACTGGCATCCCTGAGTCGTGATCGCCAGACAATGGATGCCGCAACATGTCCATGCAGTTCGGGTGCGTGCGCCCGGTTCCGGCATCTTTAACGCAGGCATTCACAACGGCAATGTCTGAATCGGAATCCATCAAGTGAGCGGCTCGAAACAAAGCGCCGGGTTCCCAATGACTGTCGTCGTTGGTGAAGGCTATGTACGGCGTGTGAGCGTACGCCACCGCAATGTTCCGGGCGGCAGCACCTATATTGCGTCGGCTACGGATCAGTAAGACCGCGGGAAAATGGCGGCCGACGGCTCTGGCTGTGCCATCCGTGGAACCGTTATCCACCACGATGATAGGCCAGCCTTCCGGTAACGCTTGCAGGGTTTTGAGCGTCCGCAGAAGACGCGCACGGTGGTTGCGGGTCAGCACCACCACCGTGCCTCGTTCGATTGAGTTCATCTGTTCCAGGGGTGAAGCAATTGACGTCCTTTCACAGCACGTCGCGTGCCCGGCCTAGCGCAGACTCTCCGACTCGTCGGTATCGCTCAGCGCACCATATTCTTCCAGACGGTTGTAGAGCGTCTTCAGACTGATTCCCAACATTTCAGCGGCCGCTTTCTTCACGCCGCCGCATTGCTTGAGCGTGGCGAGAATTAGCTGACGGTTGGCATCTGCCAGGGGTACCCCGACCGGAACGGTAATCTCAGTGCCCCATCCCGCCGAATGTGAGTCCAAGGCAAATGCGTTGAAGTCGCCCTTGATGACGTCGTCCGCAAGAATATAACTACGGTAAACGTAATTGCGGAGTTCCCGGCAGTTCCCCGGCCAGTGATAGGCGAGCATGGCCTGTTTGGCCTCTTCGGAAAAGCGCTTGGAGGTACTGTATTCCTCGTTCAGCTTTTCCAGGAAATGATCGGCTATGAGCAGGATATCTTCACCGCGTTCACGTAAGGGTGGCAGCACCAGAGGAAATACGCTTAGACGGTGGTAGAGGTCTTCGCGCAGAGTGCCCTTAGCAACAGCCTGTTCAGGGTTGCGGTTGGTCGCAGCGACGACTCGCACGTTGGCGGCGATTTCTTCGTGAGTGCCCACCCGCATGAAGCGCCCCGTTTCCAACACGCGTAGCAGCCTCACCTGAAGCTCCATGGACATTTCAGTAATTTCGTCCAGGAACAAGGTGCCGCCGTCAGCGCGCTCGAAATAGCCCTTATGCTGCTTGTCAGCGCCCGTAAATGCCCCCTTCTCGTGACCGAACAGCTCGCTTTCGATCAGGTTGGGGGAAATAGCCCCGCAGTTCACGGCCATGAAGGGTTTTTTGTGCCGCGTGCTGGCAAGGTGAATGGCTTCCGCCGCCAGCTCCTTGCCGGTGCCGCTTTCGCCAACCAACAATACAGTGGCCTGCGTGGGCGCAACCTTCTCAATGTGGGCGCACAACAGCTCAATGGCTGGGGATTTACCCACGATGCGCGCGAACGGGGTCTGGTCAACATCGCCCGATTCGCGCGGACGCGCGACAGCTGGGGCGAGATTTTTCAGTTCTCCGAGGATGCCGCGCAGGCGACGCAGCCCAATCGGTTTGGTGAGGTAATCTACCGCCCCTACCCGCAGCGCCGCGATGGCGCTTTCGACAGTCGACTGGCCAGTGATGAATACTACTTGGCACTCTGTGAGAGCCATACGCTTCCAGAGTTCAATGCCGTCGCCATCGGGCAAATGCATGTCGAGCAACACAACATCTGGTTTGTGCCGTTCGACTTGAATGCGCGCTTGCCTGACGTCGCCAGCCTGCGCCACGGTGTATCCTTCGTCGACTGCTATCTCCGCGATCAACTCGCGGATGGACGGCTCATCCTCAATGATCAATAAATGGGGCATGGTGCCTCTAGCGTGGATAGTCACTGGGGAATGGTACTGCCTAGCCCATGTTAACGGGTTTTCAACGTAACGCCGAGTAAGAACGCGTCTCAATTGAAACCAGATGCACGGCCAAAAGGGACCCTGACTAGCATCCCTACACCTATTACAAGGCGTGAGGCATTATAGTGGGGCTCGCAACGGGACTTGTTCCCAATTTATGTGAAAGCTAGACTTCGCAGCATGATTCCATCATCAAAACTTCTTGGAAGGTCTCCCGCCGCATTTGAATTGGCGCGTTCTATCGTCAAAGCGGCACCAACCGACGCCAGCGTCCTGATTGTGGGCGAGAGCGGCACTGGCAAGGAGGTGGTCGCGCGCACCGTACATAGCCGCAGTAAGCGCGCGGATGCCCCCTTCATCGCCATTAATTGCGGGGCGATCACCGCATCGCTGGCGGAAAGTGAGCTGTTCGGCCATGAAAAGGGCGCCTTCACTGGCGCCATCTCCCGCAGCGTGGGATGTTTTGAACGGGCACACACGGGCACATTGTTTCTGGATGAAGTAACAGAAATGCCCATGTCCATCCAGATCCAGTTGCTTCGTGTGCTGGAGACCGGAACGTTCCACCGGGTGGGTGGAACAGAATTAGTGAAGGTGGATGTTCGTATCATAGCGGCCACTAACCGCGACTTGGAACAGACCGTGAAAGGCGGGAGGATGCGCTCTGACCTGCTTTACCGGCTGGCAGTGTTCCCCATCAAGGTTCCACCATTGCGCGAGCGGAAAACAGATGTTGCTTACCTGGCAAACAAGTTTCTGGACGAACTTGCGGAACAGGAAGGCGTAAAAAAAACCCTCACGCGCGCCTCGCTCACTAACCTTCAGCAATACAACTGGCCCGGCAACGTTCGTGAGCTCAAGAATACGATAACGCGGGCATACATCCTGGCCGAGGGTAAAGAGATTCACATCCCGCCCATGCGGCCCTTCTTTCGCGACACCATGCCGGTACGCCAGGCTGATATGCTGCGCATTCCCGTGGGCACGTCGGTCGCGGCAGCCGAACGCTCATTGATACTGGCCACCCTTGACCATTACGACGGCGATAAAAAGCGCAGCGCCCTGGCGCTTGGAATCAGCACCCGAACGTTGCAGAGCCGTTTGGATCAATTCAACCGGGAACGCGAGGGGTCGGCAGCTCGAGGGCGTCAGGAAAGTACAGCATCTTCTGCATGAACGCGCTGTTTGGGATTGGGCTGCGCCGCTCATGGGCGTGAGTCCCACGTGCGATCCTCCGACTATCCCCGAAAGCATCAGCGGTCGGGCGTAGGAATATCGTCTTCCTCCTCGCCCGGACGCTTGGACATTTGTTCGTTTTCACGGCGCTGCGGAGGCGGTTCCTTACCATGCTCAGTCAGGCTCTCTTTGACCTGATCACTCGCTACTTCCCCCGCCTTTCCGTATTGATTCCCTCTCCCCACTTCTCGTGAATCAGGGCCAGGAGTTGAACCATTTTCCTGCCCCCTGGTTCCTGGACTCTGCCAGTGTCGCGGCATATGCTGCACATCCTGCTCCACATCTCTCTGACTATCTTTTAATTGAGAGTCGCCAGCACCAATGCCGCGATCCTGATTGCGCTGTTCTTCTCTGTCTGTTCGTCTCATGGTTCGCTCCTGAGCCGGCACCATCGGATGATCAGCCGGCGACGTGAAGAAGGCAGCAAGCGGTATGCCGGTCGGCCTTACCACTGTTGTCGAGTCGAGCACTTCTTACAAAGCCTGCGCGAATTACTCGTCGGATTTGCCTTCGGGCACCCGCCCGGGAGCGAGAAATGCTGATCAACGGCCGATCTCTGGAGATCCTCCCCGCCCGCGAGCCCGCATATAAACAGGACTTACACTCCTTGATACAGGCTGATCACCGAAGTTACAGGGAGTTGGCATGGTCGTTGCGTTAGTCCCTTTGTAGATCGTGAAACACGCGAACCGCATAAAGGAGACGACGTGACTCAGCTCATTCAGGAATTGAGGGTCAAACAAACCACAACGCTGACCCCTCGGCTTCAGCAGTCCGTGAAGCTCTTGCAGATGTCCACGCTGGATTTCAGCCGAGAAGTTGCTGAAGCCATTGCCAATAATCCTTTTCTGGAAGATGAAGAAGGCCATGCAGCAGAAGGCACCATGAATGTGGAGCCGCCGGCGGACAACAGTGTTCCGGAAATCTCGCTGGAGAGCCACCAGCTTTCTGAGACGCAGCAAGCGGAAGATACCAGTGCCTACGACAGCGTCATTACCGCTGACTATGATTCCAGTATGGAAACATCGGGCAGTTATTCTGGCGACTACCCTACCTCGCGCAATAACAATTACGATCAGCCTGAGACTGATATTGGCCAATGGGCGCGTAGCGAAACCACCTTGCAAGACGCACTGAGGCGCGACCTGTGCAGTTATCAGCTTAGTGAGCGCGACGAATGCCTGGTTGAGCTAATAATAGAAGCGCTCGACGACGACGGCTATCTGCGCATACCGATGGACGAGCTCCTGGAACCTGGGCAGCTCGACCCGATGCCTAGTGACTGCGAATGGGAAATGGCACTCAAGCTGGTGCAGCATCTCGGCGCGCCGGGCATCGGCGCGCGCGACCTGCGTGAATGCCTGGTGCTACAACTCAAAGCGCTGTCTCCTGAGACGGAGTGGCGCGACCTGGCCCTGCGCATTGTTGAAGAAGCCCTGGAACGACTGGGACGCTGCGACTACGCCGGTTTGTCCCGTGTACTCAATGTGGACGAAGCAGACATCAATAATGCCTGCCTGCTCATTCGTAGTCTGGAGCCGCGACCCGGAGCTCGTTATAGCACCATCGACCCCTCCTGCTATGTTGTTCCCGACGTGTATGTCCGCAAGATCGGGCATCTTTGGGTGGCAATGCCAAATGACAGCGCGACTCCACGCGCCCGGTTGAATACCATGTATACCCAGCTGTTCCGCCAGACCCGCTACGACGATCGCCCTCTCATGGCGCAAGCGCTGCAGGAAGCACGCTGGCTGATGCGCAGCCTGGAGCAGCGCAGCAATACCATTGCGCGCGTTGCGCAAGCCATTGTTGCCCGCCAGCAAACCTTTTTCGATTATGGTGATGTCGCCTTGCGTCCCATGATGCTGAGCGAAATTGCCGAAGAGCTGGGCATGCATGAATCGACGGTCTCGCGGGCCACGAGCAACAAGTATTTGGCTTCTCCACGTGGCATCTTCGAATTCAAGTATTTCTTCTCCCGCGAATTGTCCACGCAGTCAGGCGGTACGTGCTCGGCCGTAGCCGTCCGTGCCTTGATTCAAGAGATGATCGAGGCAGAGGATCCCAATGAGCCGCTTTCCGATGTCATGTTGGCTCAACGGCTTGCTCAGGAAGGGGTGAATGTGGCCCGGCGCACGGTCTCCAAATACCGTGCCCAAATCAAATTTCCGCCAGCAGAACAGCGGCGTCGCCCTGTAGCTACGGTGTGAATCCAGCGCTGGTGGCGGCCTTCGCCGCCACCTCCACTTGGATTTGGCCGCAGCCTCCGCGGCCAATAAATGGCAATCAACCGTTCACAATCTCGCCACCATTCGGGTGCAGGACTTGCCCCGTCATATAGCTGCCATCGTCTGAGGCAAGCAGCACATAGCACGGAGCGACTTCCTCGGGCTGGCCGGGTCGACCCAAAGGTGTGTCTGCCCCGAAATGCTTCACCTCATCTGCGTCAAAGCTGGCGGGAATGAGGGGAGTCCAGATCGGGCCAGGCGCCACGGCGTTCACGCGGATGCCTCGCTCCGCCAGCGCCTTGGACAAAGACCGGGTAAAGGCCACAATTGCCCCTTTTGTGGCGGAATAGTCGATAAGCCCGGGGCTGCCGCGATAAGCCGTCACCGACGTGGTGTTGACGATTGCCGCTCCCTCGTGCATATGTGGCAAGGCCGCGCGAGTCAGCAGGAACATGCCGAAAAAATTGGTTCGGAACGTCCGCTCAAGCTGAGCGGTATCGATATCTTCCAGTCGTTTGACCACATGTTGTTCGGCCGCGTTGTTGACCAGGATATCTATTTT
>JAJUJD010000021.1 GCA_029267315.1 Alcaligenaceae bacterium | reverse complement strand
CAACACCGACTTGAGCAGTTTGCCCATTTCGGATGGATCGCGGGTGGTACGGATACCGCAAGCTTCCATGACTTCGAGCTTGGCGTCGGCAGTATCCTCGCCCCCCGAAATCAGTGCGCCGGCGTGGCCCATCCGTTTTCCCGGAGGGGCGGTCACGCCTGCAATGAAGCCCACAACAGGCTTCTTCATATTGTCTTTCGCCCAACGGGCCGCGTTGACCTCATCGGGACCGCCGATTTCGCCGATCATGACCACAGCATCGGTATCGGGGTCGTCGTTGAACATCTTGAGTACATCGATGTGCTTCAGGCCGTTGATGGGGTCGCCACCAATACCCACAGCCGAGGACTGGCCCAGGCCGAGTTCCGTCAACTGAGCGACGGCTTCGTACGTGAGCGTGCCGGAGCGGCTGACCACACCGATACGACCCTTGCGGGAGATGTGACCAGGCATGATGCCGATCTTGAGCTCGTCGGGGGTGATCAGGCCAGGGCAGTTCGGGCCCAGCAGCAGAGTTTTCTTGTTCTCGGCTTCCATGCGATTGCGCAGCATCAGCATGTCGCGCACCGGAATGCCCTCAGTAATGCAGATAACCAGATCCAGGTCAGCGTCGACCGCTTCCCAGATGGCATCCGCTGCGCCCGCGGGCGGAACGTAAATAACGGACACGGTGGCGCCGGTTTCTGCCTTGGCTTCCTTGACGGATGCGTAAATTGGTACGCCCTCGAAATCCTGGCCAGCCTTCTTGGGATGCACACCAGCCACGAACGCTTCCTTACCGTTGGCGTATTCGCGGCACCAGTGGGTGTGGAACTGGCCGGTCTTGCCGGTGATCCCCTGGGTGATGACCTTGGTGTCTTTATTGATCAGAATCGACATTTATAAATCCTCGGCAAATTCTTATTTGGCGGCAGCAGCCACAACCTTCTGGGCAGCTTCGGCCATGGTGTCGGCGCTGATGATGGGCAGGCCGGAATCGGCGAGCAGCTTCTTGCCCAGTTCTTCATTGGTGCCCTTCATGCGCACAACCAGCGGCACGTTCAGGTTCACTGCCTTGCAAGCTGCGATCACGCCTTCGGCGATGATGTCGCAACGCATGATTCCGCCGAAGATATTGACGAGAATGGCTTCTACCCCTTCGTTGCGAAGCATGATCTTGAAAGCTTCGGTGACTTTCTCGGCCGTAGCACCGCCCCCGACGTCCAGGAAGTTGGCCGGCTCGCCGCCGAACAGTTTGATGGTGTCCATGGTGGCCATAGCCAGGCCGGCGCCATTCACCAAGCAGCCGATATTGCCGTCGAGCTGGATGTAGGCCAGACCAAACTTGCTAGCTTCGACTTCGGCGGGGTCTTCCTCGTCAAGATCGCGATACTCGACGATTTCGGCCTGACGGTACAAGGCGTTGGAATCAAAGTTGAACTTGGCGTCCAGAGCAATGATGTTGCCGTCGCTGTCACGGTTCAGCGGGTTGATTTCTACCAGGGAGGCGTCGGTTTCCATGTAGCACTGATAGAGCTTCTGGAAAATATCCACGGCCTGAGCAATGGAGCCTTCCGGCATTTCAATGGCGCGAGCCACCTTCTCAGCCTGCTCTTTGGTGAAGCCGACCAGCGGGTCGATGAGTTCGGTGACGATCTTCTCGGGAGTGGAGGCTGCCACTTCCTCGATGTCCATGCCGCCTTCGCTGGAAGCAATGAAAGCAACCTTTTGCGAGGCACGGTCGGTCACGACCGAAACGTAGTATTCCTTCTGAATATCCGCGCCTTCTTCAATATAGAGACGGCGGACCTTCTGACCTTCCGGGCCGGTCTGATGGGTCACGAGCTGCATGCCCAGGATTTCAGAGGCCAGTTGGCGCACTTCGTCGAGGGAACGGGCAAGTTTGACACCGCCACCCTTACCGCGGCCGCCGGCGTGAATCTGGGCCTTTACCACCCAGACCGGACCGCCCAGCTTCTCAGCTGCAGCCACAGCCTCGTCTACGGAGAAGGCGGGAATCCCGCGAGGCACAGTCACGCCAAACTTCTTCAGCAGTTCCTTGCCTTGATACTCGTGAATTTTCATTGATTACCTGTCAGACGTAGAAATGGATATAACGTAAGCGCCGTCGCCCTGGACTGCATGGCAGCATGCAGTAAACCGGCTTAATTTTCGGCCACCGGCGTGACATACCACTTGGGATAAAACTCTTTGGCCACTGGGCCGTCCAGACGGAGAGCGTGACAGCCTTCAAGCTGGAAAGGTCGCTTCTCGTCTTCCTCAACCGTTGTTTCGCTTTCCGCGCGACGCTTGTATGAGAGAGCTTGAACGGCAACCGTTGGCAGTACATAGGACAGCTCGGTCATGTGGGTACACCCGTTGACCTTGCCGAAACGACGCTTCACCGTATCGCGAAAACCCTTGAGCAAATTCATGCCCACCAAACCCTGGTAAGCAGATTCGATCGCCATGCAATGCTGGCCGTAAGGCGCGGCCTCGTACCCCGCATTCGCGGCGGTGATGGTGAAAGTATCGTCAAAGGTGACGCGCAACAACATGTGATGGACAGGGTCACCCGCTTTGTGCACACCGTATTTGCGCTCAAAGTCGTAATGCTTGACGTCAATGAGTTCTGCTTCGAGATCCCACTGGCCGTCGGCACGTGCGAAGGCATCGACACGAATAGTACGTGTGTGAAGCGCTTCGCGTTCTACTTCCGGTGCAGGCAAAGGCATGAGGGAAAGCTGTCCAGTCAGAAAAACCGTCTAAGTATAGCGCAGGCAGCCTGCCATGACAGGAATAAAGGGGAAGAAAACTTAAGCGGAATAGTCTGACGGAGGAAGATCGTCGGCCATCGTGCTGCCAACTTCGGCGAGTACGCGGCGAACTGTGTCAGCCATGAACCCCCTTGCGGCCATATAACGGAGGTGCCGGGCGTATTCCTTGGAATCGGCCGGCGCGGCACCGAATTTTTTCTGCCAGACTTCGCGGGCCCGCTCGAGTTCTGTGGCCTGGAGACTTTCCACGGCATCAGATAAGTCGCCTTCCGGGAGATCATGCTGCCGCAACTCCTGCATGACCCTGCGCCAGCCATGCTTAGGGGCACGGCGATTTACGAGGCTTTCGGTGAACCGCTCGTGAGAAAGCCAATTCTCCCTTTCGAGGCTGTCGAGCAAGGCTTCGAGCTCGGCGGGATCATCACAATGGGACGACAATTTTCGGCGCAGTTCAACACGTGAATGTTCCCGCCGTGAAAGCAATGAAATGGCGCGCGCCTTGAGTGAGGGTTTACCTACGGCGCGCGCCTTTGGCGATTCCGGATTCACCACGGCAGTTTATTCACCCTCAGTAGGCCCTGCTTGGGACGCGCCAGCCACCGCGGCTTGATGGAGAGCAACACCGAGTTTTTCGCGAACACGATTCTCGATTTCGAAGGCAAGTTCGGGATTCTCCTTGAGGTACTCGCGTACGTTGTCTTTACCTTGCCCGATACGATTGCCGTTATAGCTGTACCAGGCGCCGGCTTTATCAACAATGCCGGCTTGAACGCCGAGATCAATAATTTCGCCTTCGCGCGAGATGCCGGCGCCGTACATAATGTCGAACTCAGCCTGCTTGAAGGGGGGCGCGACCTTGTTCTTCACGACTTTAACCCGGGTTTCATTACCGATGACTTCGTCTCCCTTCTTGATGGAGCCGATACGGCGGATATCGAGCCGGACGGACGAATAGAACTTCAGTGCATTCCCGCCTGTAGTCGTTTCTGGATTACCGAACATGACGCCAATCTTCATACGAATTTGGTTGATGAAGATAACCATGCAGTTGGCGCGCTTGATGGTGGCGGTGAGTTTGCGCAGCGCCTGACTCATGAGGCGGGCTTGCAAGCCCGGCAGAGAATCACCCATGTCACCTTCAATTTCCGCCTTGGGCGTGAGTGCGGCGACGGAGTCAATGACGATGAGGTCGATGGAGCCAGAACGCACCAGGGCATCGGTGATTTCCAGAGCCTGTTCGCCTGTATCGGGCTGAGAAATGAGCAGGTCTTCCAGATTCACGCCCAGACGGGATGCGTACTGGACATCAAGTGCGTGTTCAGCGTCGATGAAGGCGCCGGTTCCACCCAGCTTCTGCATCTCAGCAATAACCTGGAGCGTGAGCGTGGTTTTACCTGAGGACTCAGGACCATAGATTTCAATGACCCGGCCACGCGGAAGCCCGCCCACGCCCAAAGCGATATCCAGCCCCAAGGAGCCGGTGGACACCACCTGGATGTCGTGTTCGACCGTGTCGTCGCCATAGCGCATGACCGAACCCTTGCCGAACTGCTTTTCGATTTGCGACAGCGCGGCGGCCAGTGCCTTGGCGCGCTCGGGGTTGGCTTTGCTGGTTTTAACGTCCATTTAGGATCCTTGCGTAAGACTGTTGATGCGGCGCGATGGGTATGCCGGCAATTATTGCATCAAATTATACTGTATAAATAAACAGATATGAAGCAAACATCTCGGTTGGTAAAGAGTAGTGTCCATTCAGGCACCAGTCAGCAGGAGCGACATAGAATTCCGCCATGGGGGAAACTACCGCCTATGGCGGTTCCGTCCGCGACGGCTCTTTCCCCATCGGCGCTGTCGTGCGCCCCGCGAGCAAGATCATCACGGCAGTAGCTGTTTTTCGCAAGACCCGTTGCCCTTGTGCTCCGGGTCTTTTTTTTCGAACACGCCGCAAGCAGCGTGTGGTCAGTTCGCATGGGAGTACAACCACCCTTCGCATACAATCAATTCCTTTGCTCCCCGACCCCTCTGGTCGCCCGCACCCATTCAATCAAACGAAATTCTTCATGTGGTTCAAGAACTTACGCGTTTACCGTCTCGCCCCTTCCTGGGGTTTCACCCCTGAAGCGCTTGAGTCCGCGCTCGAAAAACTCTCTTTCCGTCCTGGCGCCGCCTCAGACATGACCGCGCTTGGCTGGACACCCGCCCGACCGGAATCAGGCCTGGTGCATGCGCTGGATGGTCAATATCTGCTTAATCTTCGAGTGGAGAAAAAGCTGCTGCCTACCACCGTCATCAACCAGTTTGCGCGCGCGAAAGCTGCCGAAATCGAGGAACAACAAGGCTATCGCCCTGGTCGCAAACAGATGAAGGAAATCAAGGAACAGGTAACGGACGAGCTATTGCCCAAGGCCTTCAGCATTTACCGCGACACCCGGGTCTGGGTGGACACCCGCAATCGTTGGCTGGTTGTAGACGCCGCAGCTGCGGCCAAGTGCGATGAAGTCATGGGAGCCCTGGCCAAGGTGCTGGACCCCTTCCCTGTCGTGCCGCTCTACACAGAGATGTCACCGGCTTCCGCCATGACGAACTGGCTGATCAGCGACGAAGCCCCAGTCAATTTCTCGATAGACCAGGATACGGAACTGCGTTCGACCAATGAAAGTCGCGCCGCCGTTCGCTATGTTCGCCAAACCGTGGAGCTCGACGACGTTCGCAAGCATGTGGAAGCTGGGAAACAATGCACGCGACTGGCTCTGACTTGGGCTGATCGCGTGTCGTTTGTACTGACAGACGGATTGGACCTGAAGCGTGTAGCGCCCCTTGATGTGTTGCAGGAAGGCCGCATTCCCGCAAGTGATGAGGCAGAACAATTCGATTCCGACTTCATGCTGATGTGCGGCGAACTTTCTCAGTTGCTGGACGATCTTCTTGCCGGTTTAGGCGGCGAGAAGAACGCCTGAAGAAACCCACGCGCTGGCAGAAAGAAAGAAACCCGCTAAGCAAATCGGCAGCGTTTCCACTTCGCCCGCCACCCGCAGCTGAGCTTAGAAACTATGGGCCTGGTCAATGACCAGGCCCATATCGTTTCTGTACGGGGACGGGCCCCCTGTACTAGTACATGCCGTGGAAGACACTGTCGTCCGGGCCGATATGCGAGGGTGGGCTCCAGGTGACATCCCGCAGGGAATGCGGCACCAGCGTTTCAACGCCCAGCAAGACGGCAAAGATCGCCATACGCACGGGAATACCGTTATCAGTTTGGCGGAAGATGGCCAGCCGCGGGTCATGGTTGAGATCAGTGCTCAGATCGTTGGCTCCTTCCCGACTGTCGCGAGGCAGCGGGTGCATCACAATGACATCTGGACCGCAGCACTTATCGATGATTGCTTTGTTGACCTGGAAATCGGCGCCATAGCCTTCGATATCTTCCTGCTCAAAGCGCTCTTTTTGTACCCGCGTAGCGTAAATGACGTCCGCGCCGCGCAAGCCTTCTTCAAGGGAATTCGTCTGTTCGATGACATGCCCGTTGCGGCCCGCCTGCTGCAAGATGTATTCGGGCATCTCCAGGCCCTTAGGCGACACCAAGGTGAACTTCAGGTCGCGATACAGGGCCAGCAACTTGATTAGCGAGTGCACGGTGCGCCCGTATTTCAGGTCTCCGACAAGCGCAATATGAGCGCCATCCAGCAATTTACCCAAGCGGGAAAATTCGGTGAGGATGGTATAGAGGTCGAGCAAGGCTTGGCTAGGGTGTTCGCCAGGCCCATCCCCCCCGTTCACAACCGGGATATTCGTCGCCCGCGCGAATTCAGCTACGGAGCCTTTCTCCGGATGTCGAATGACCATGGCATCGACATAGCCACTCATGACACGGCTGGTGTCGTAGATGGATTCGCCTTTGGCCATGGAAGAAAACGTGAAGCCGGTTGTGTCACACACCGACCCACCTAGACGGCAGAACGCCGCCCCGAAGCTGACCCGAGTCCGCGTGCTGGCTTCAAAAAACAGGTTGCCCAGCACTGCACCCTCAAGCACGCGCGAGATTTTCTGCCGACGCGCAATCGGCTGCATCATGTCCGCAATACGGAATAACTCTTCGACGGATTCCCTGCTGGTGAACTGGTCTACCGACAAGAGCTGATGGCGCCCTTCAAAAGCAATGCGATCACGCAAAGGGCCACCCTGTCCGTTCTGCGCATACTTTTGCATCAGGGCGTCATTCTGCACAATCTCTGTAACGAAACGCTGCACGACTTCTGGCATAGGCCGGTATTCCTGGCTGGTCTCCGGCAAGAGCCAGGTGTCCAGCGCTCGGCGTTTGACGCCGATACGGCCCGCAAAAATGTCGCGAGTAAGGTTGAGACGCCGCATCGCGTCACGGAGAAAAACCTGTTGAGGGACGGACATGGAAGACCCCAGAAACTATACGCAAAGCGTATATTTTAGATTTTTCCGCGACGCACGAACAGTGAAAAACTGTGCAAAGACCCTAAAAACAACGGCGTGCATCCACTGATGCACGCCGTATGGAGAATTTCTCGAATTAGGGCCGTGGCGCGGTCGAAGCAGCCCCAGCAGGATCGGTGCTCGGGGGCATCGGTGCCCCGGTTTCATCAACTCCGGCAATAGCTCGGGCTGCGGCGGTGGCATTGTCCTCAGTGCCCACGGGGAAAATCAGCTGCCCGCTGGTCACCGGTTCAGAATAGCTTGGCGCCGCCATGAGAGTGCTACCGACTACCAGCGCAAGACGCCGATTGGGATTCGACGTGGTTGCGTCTTGCAGGCGTTGTCGTGCACTGTCGTTAATCATGAGAGCCAAGAGCCCTTGGCCTTGTTGGTTCGCACCAGCTTGAACGCCGGTGAGGTCGTCACGAATGACGAGCGGGCGCGGGTCGAGGTACAAGGTTGAGCCTGTACCGACTTGAACGGCGCGCCACCCCTCATGTTGAACCGTATCGGCCAACAACACGGCGACGGGAGCTCCTTGCGAGGCAGCGGGCGCAACAGATTCCGGCTCGGGCGCCTGCGTAGCTTCCGAGACTGTCGCAGCGGGATCAGTCGTTTGCACGGCAGTATCCTGCTGCACGGGCGCTGTCTGGCAGGCTGCCAGCGCGGCCAGTGCCAACGCGAGAGAACTGCGTGTCAGAATTCGGGTGACTTTCATCGGCTTCCCCTATGATGCACAAATCAAATTTGCTTGAAAGTTTATCAGTCGTCCAATGCGCAAACGTCTGGACCGCGAAAAAATCGTACAAAGCTCCGTAAAGCTTCAATCGTGAGCCGCATGCAATTCCTGGACCCGCTGAGGAACGCCGCGCACCTGAAGCTGCAGAGTGTCCAACAGCTCGCCGGATTGATTACGTAACTCGATAGTGTGACGGCCGGCGCTGAGCGGCCAGATAGTTTGCTCTCCCTTTCCAAGAAAAACACCGTTGACATACCAGTGCCAAAGGGCAGAGTCGCTGGCAGAAGACGCCCGCAGTGCCAGACCTTGATTGCTGAGCGGCATGTCGGGGTCCAGAGCCAGCACAGCTCCCGAAACTGGGCTAACTATTTTCGGCACACGACGCGCGCGCACATGAGCATGTTCTACTCGAGCCAATTCGGTACCCGGAAGAAAATACTCAACGCGGGCGGCTTCCATCTGACCTTGAAATTCAACTCGTAAAGCATTCACGCCGGGAGGTGGAGCAGGAGGAAAACTGCTTGTTTCCGCATGCAGAAAGGCCATGATGTCATGCCATATGGGAGCTGCCCCGGTTACACCCGAGACATCACGCATGCTTGCACCCTGGCTGTTGCCCACCCAGACGCCGACCGTGTAGTGGTCAGACCAGCCCAAAGTCCAGTTATCCCGCATATCCTTGCTGGTTCCAGTTTTCACTGCCGTCCAGAATCGGGTACCAAGAACGCCCTCTAAACCAAACCCTCGAGCGCGAGCCTGGCGGTCGGAAAGAATATTGCCAACTATCCAGCTGGCTCGCGGGTCGAACACTCGCTGCTCGTTGGAATGGGATCTGGCCGAGGTCCCCGAGACAAACCGAGGTTCGCTCCAGCGACCGAGTTGAGCGAGCACCCTATAGGCGTTGGTCAGGCTCAGAAGGTCAACATCGGCACTACCCAGGCTCAGGCTGTAGCCATAGTGTTCAGCATCATGCTCAAGCGGAAGCCCAAGTCTTCGCAACTTGCGTGCGAAGCGCTCCGGCCCCACGAGTATGAGCACGCGGACTGCTGGGACATTGAGCGAGGACGCCAGCGCGGAGCGCACACTGACGGGGCCCGCGTACTGGCGATCGTAGTTCTGTGGAATGTACAGACCGGCCGCAGTGGAAACATCCAACGCAGAATCTTCCAGTAGAGATGCGGCAGTCAGGTATTTGCGTTCGAGCGCCTGAGCGTAGAGAAAAGGTTTCAGGGTGGAGCCCGCTTGACGCCGCGCGCGCGCATGGTCCACTTGCGGGGCCTGGGATGTCTCCCCCGTTGAGCCAACATACGCCAGAATCTCAGCACTTTGATTGTCCATGACAACCACCGCCGCATCCGTCAGGGCACTTTGGTCGAACCCGGCCAGATGGCGCCTCACAGTTTGCAGCACCGCGCGTTGCAGGCCCGCGTCCAGAGTCGTTCGCAAGCGCGTACCGGAAGCGGACTCGGTCAGGAAAGCCATGCGGGAAAAATGGGGGGCTAGAGTGGGGGCATCTGCTGCTGAACGCGCCGTCGATGCAAGCCATCGCCCGGCGAAGTGTGGCAAGGTGTCACACTGGTGTACCGCGCCCAACTCCGCCAGTATCCCGCAAGCGCGCCCGCTTACCGTATTGGGATCAGCATTTGGCCCGCGCAGCAACGCCACCGCCACCGCCGATTCGCGTTGATCCAGACCATAGGCGTGTTTGCCGAACATCACGCGCGCTGCAGCGTCCACACCCCGTAACTCTCCGCGAAATGCGACCATATTGAGATAAGCTTCGAGAATCTGTTGCTTCGACCAGAATGATTCCAGTTCGCGCGCACGTCTCATCTGCTTGATCTTCTGCTCCATCGACCGCCCTCCACCAGGGCGTTGCAGAGAGGGGTCCAGCATACCCACCAACTGCATCGTGATGGTCGATGCTCCGCGCGTAGACCCCGACCATGCCCAATCCCAACCGGCGACTACTACGGCTGGCCAATCTACTCCGCCATGCTCGTGGAAACGGCGGTCTTCGGATAAAAGTACGGCGCGGGTCAGAGCCGGAGAAACGCGTTCCAACGCTAGCCACTCTCCCCTTCGCTCATTGAAATCTTTGCGTATCGTTGCAATGGGTTCGCCATGACGGTCCAACGCCACCCATTCCGACGGGCGATGTGCTTCGCGTACCTCTTCGAAACTCGGTAGCGATGCAGGCGCCGCCGCCCAAGCCGCGAGCGGCAAGGCGATCAACAAGCCTTCAATTCGCAGGCGCATTCGGCAAACCCTCCCCCACGATCAGGCGACCCGGGTTCGCGAGGCTACCGCGCAGGTCGGGCTGATACAGGGCCTCTACGCGAGTGGGCGGAAGCCCAAAACTACCTGCCGCATTCAATCGTACCGTGTACACGAGCTTGACACTTCCGGCAGGGAAATACTCGAAATATGCCCGGTAGGCGGAGGCGGTTCGTTCTACATAAGTTGGTGGATAAACAGCACCCTCGCCCCTGGCGTCACTACGCGCTGCTGCGTCGCGCCCCAAGCCTGAGCCGAGGATACTGGCACCGGCAGGAATAGGATCGTCCACCACCACCCACCGCCCGCTATCGCGAGCACGCACAGTGAGTTCGACGCGATAGATGTCGCCGGGCGACCAGTGGTCTGCGTGCTTTCGCTGCACCGGCACTACTGCTCGCGTCAGCTGATATCCGATGCTTTCCGGCTCGTCGCCCCGCACGGGCGCCTGGGCGCGAAGGCTGACCCATGCCCTGCCTTGTCCCGCATGCGTAAAGCTCATTTGCGCCTGCCCGGTAGGCCAGGAGAAATGCGCCACAGCTTCGTCGCCGGTGGGCTCAAGTGGCAGCCGGAGCTGCTTCCCTTCCAGAGCGGCCACCACATCTCCTTGCGCGGCTTCCGCCTCAAACGCCTGGCCGTACCGCGCCAGTGCCAGTCGTCCAAGCAGGTTTTCTGTCGTCGTAGACCAGGCACCGCCACGTTGAAGGCTCAGCAGACCCTTAACCATGTGCGGGACATCCGTCCGCCACTCTGCTTGTTCCATGACTGTCAGCAATAGGCTGGACAGGTTGCTCGCTGGCGTCGCCATCAACTCCGGCGTGGCGTTGAGCTCTCTTTCGGCAAACACCATCTGCTCGCCGGAAACCGTCATGCGGGCCCGCAGGATGTTTCGTGCCTGACCTATCTCTTTCTTCCAGGCGTCACGCTGAGGCATGCGCAGCAAGATCGACAGCCAATCCACCACACTGGCCGTCGGCCAATGCTCGGGTGACTGACCAAGCGTTCGGACCATGCCCGGCGCCAACCGACCATGACGTGCCAAGGCGCTCATGGCCATGAGCCGCTGCGCCTCGAGGCTGCTTCCAGATAACGCTATTCCCGCTTGCATGCGGCCTTCGGCGAATGCCTGCAGTGCGTCCAGCATGCGGTCTAGCAACTGCGGTGGCAGCTCGATCCCCGGAACAAGCCCGGCCGCCTCCTGACTCACCGAAGCGAGATAAGCGGTCAATACCACACTGCCCGCAGCGGTACCGGGAAAGTATCTGAGCAGACCTGCATCGTCCATATGAGTAGCCAGACGGGACGACACGGCTTGCCACCGTTCAGGGTCCTCCAACGCAATGGCTTGAGAGAATCGCTGTTCGAGGCAGGTGTAAGGGTAGCGCTCCCACCATTCCCTGACGCCTTCAAGACTGTTGACCAATGTGGGGGCCACATTGAGGGCCAGGCCACCCGCCACACGCTTTTCAGCATTTTGCTCTGCGTGCGCGGGCGCAGCGACTGGCACTTGTGTCGCTTCCCCTGCCTCAAGACTAATCAGCGTTGCCTGTACGGTGACCAGAGGGGAACGCGGTTCCACGCGCTGGGTAACCGCGATGCGGTCTACGATTTCCCCACCCCTTGCCTGAAAGTGCCACTGCAACTCTGCCTGCTCTTCTGGCCACAGCAGTGGCGGCACCGTAATGTGCCAGCTTGCCATGCCGGACTGCCCTGGCCCCAGTTTCACCGGTTGTGCTGCCAGTTCAGTATCCCCGACGCTGGCTTCAACGCGGATATCCCGTTCACTGTCGGCGCCATTTCGTAGGGTAACCTGAGCAAGATAACGGTCACCTTCACGCACAACGGGCGGGAGACCGGATACTAGCTGCAGGGCCTGACGGCTGACGACTGAGGTGTCCGCAGTGCCGAACAGTCCGGCACCGTGTTCTGCCAGCGCAACCAGACGGAAGCGACTTATCGAATCGTTGACCCGGAACCGCACTTGCGCCTCGCCGTTTGCATCCAGTTGCACCACGGGTTGCCAGCTGAGCAAAGTATCAAAGAGTTGGCGAGTGGGAATACTGCCACCTCCACCCCCGGCAGCAACGGCCTTGCGGCCATAATGGCGCCGGCCCACGACCTCAAGTTGGTTGCTGGCTGTCGACACCCTCAGGCTGCGACGCGGGTGCATGGCCTCATAGAGTTTCCAGCTGTCGTTGGAGGCCAGCTCCAACAGGGCCTCGTCCACCACGGCGAAGGCCACTGTACCGTGGGCAGCCGGACTGCCATCAGGTAGGGTCACTCGGATAGTCGCAGAGGTCTCTTCCCTTACCTTGAGCACGTCCCGTTCGGGCCGCACCTCAACTTTCAGGCGGTCTGCCTGTCCAGAAACCTTGAGTTCAGCGATCCCAAGGCGGAAGGACGGCTTGGCAAGATCGACCTGGCTGGTGACGAGAGCATCATCCCGCCGATCTTTGTAAGTGTTTAACCATTCGTCTGGCCGGCGCCAGCCCCAGTCAAAGAAACTTTGCCAGGGAAGCTCATATAGGCGGCCTCTCAGAACCAGCACCGACACAAAGGCGTTTGGGCCCCATTGCTCCGACACAGGTACACGAATGACAGGGTTATTGCCCTTGAGCCGGACCTGGCGCGACCACAATACCCCTTCGCGCTCCACACTCACCAACGCCAGAGCATCGCGAAACGGCATGCGCACCTGAAACTCAGCTTCTTCTCCAGCTACCCATTCCCGTTTTGCTGGGATCAGGTCTATACGGTCGTCGTCCGCACCGGGAAACCAAAGATCAGCGGCCCCAGAGACCCACACCTGACGCTGGGATTGCGACTGCCGGCCTTGCTCATCAGCCGCCACTGCCACGAGCTCAAAATTCCCTTCGTTCTGGAATTTGAGGTTGCAGGTGAGCTGACCGTTTTCATCGGTCGTTCCTGAACAGACTGTCTCAGGTTCCGAGCGCTCCAAGTGAGAGTCGTAGCGGTAGAAACCACCCACCATCCGCTTTCGGACGGTATAGACCTTGCGTTCAACAGATTGCAGCTGCATCTCCACGCCGGCGCGCGGCTTCCCATCGATGCCGAGGGCCAGAAGGCCAATCTCGGCGGCTTCGCCACTGCGATACCACGAGGGTGCCTTGATTCCGGCCAGGACCGCCGCCGGCCAGACATCTACCGATTGCGACAGGGTTTGAATCTCGCCGTTGGGGTCTGCATAAGCGGCCTCCAGTAGGAAGCGTCTTGGGCGCTCCACCTTGGGCACCGTATCGAGCGAGATCGAAGCACGCCCGGTTTCATCCAGCCGCGCCTCAATACCTTCTGCGAATATCTGTCGCCGGGGCCCGGGTTGGTCCCAAGAATTTGATTCCGAGCTCAGGCCTGCCTGTTCTTGCTCTGCCGGATCGAAACTGTAATCTTCGTAGTCGACCAGATAGACACCGCGATCTTCGGCCATTGCAGTAATCTCGACCTGCTGCCCCATAGCTGGTCCGCCGGACAACCATGCCAATTGCACGTCTACAGCTATGGAATCAGGTGCGACGAGCACATCGGGCCGCCCTTCCCCTGAAACACTTAACTGACCTGTCATTAAAGGAAGGCGAAACTCTTCTACCCTGAAGGTGTTGCTTCCGAACCAGTTGCTCTCCGCGTCGGTTAACCGGGCCGTATAGAGGCCGAGATGCGCTGAGTCGGGCACTTGGAAGGTATTGAGAGCATACAGCCCCCCCGTTTGGCTCTCTTCCCACTTCACCTCCAGCTCATGACTCTGGGAAGAACCTTCATGCTCGATGACCAGTCGGTTGGGCAAGCGGTCACCCGGGTTCAGCAGCCCCTGACGAGTCTGCTCCCGCAGATAATGCTTCATCGATACGATTTCACCTGCCCGGAAAAGGGTACGGTCGAACACCGTATGTGCCGTTTGTATAGGCTCGCGCCCGCTATTGGTGGGCAGATTGAAACGCCAGGTCTCGATGCCGCGATCCCATCCCGACATGACGAAGGAATAATCCGCCTTGCCATGCGCCAGCGGGTGTTCCGCCGGAATGCTGGCCGAAACAAACAGGCCGTTGAGGCCCGTGTCCGGGCAGTAGTCCGGTGCCTCCACTCGTTCCATGTGATGCCAAATGCCATTGTCGTCGCTCCGCCCAGTAAGCAGGGACTCGCCGTTGCAGTCCAATACCGAGATATCGGCTCCCGCCACAGCCCGCGCGTCGGACAGCGTCGTCACCCACACCAGCAGGTCATCACTTCCCTGCTTCAGGTGCACCGATAGATTGGTCAGCAGTACGCCGGTGCGCACATACATCGCTGCGCCATCTTCAAGTAAAGAGGACCCAAGGCGCGGGGACTCAATTTCCAGAATGTGGAAGCCAGGCGTTTCCAAAGGTATGCCGACCACTTCAAAGGGACGCCATTGCCCTTCTGCGGGCGCCGGAAGTGTCATGCGGGAGGCATCGGCCTGGTCAGCCAGCAGGGAAACGGCGCGATAGTCCAGCAGCGATTCCCAGCGTTCATTGCTTTGCCTGGGCGCGCGGCCGGCCACAATATCCTTGACCTGATCCGCGCTCCACCGCCCTGAATCGAGCCGTTGCAAGCGCGAGTACCAGTTGAGTACCTCCGCATCGCTTGCGCCGTGCACCCTCGAGACGGTTCCTGGCGACCGTCTCAGACCGCGCGTTGCAAGATTCGCCTCAACACGGCGTAGGGTCACCGGTACTGCTGCCTGCTCGGGTGCAGCACCCGGACGAGATTGCGCGAAACGCTCTATTACGCCAAAGGTGCCGCTGGAAAATTTGGCCAGCGGCGGGTAATCGGCGACCGGGATGGTCTTCGGGAAACTGTCCTCATTTTCGAGCACTCTGCCGGCATCGTCTTGGACACGCACAGGCATGGAAAGCGTGAGTTTTGTCGAAGGAGGAAACGGGCCTGGAAACCGCAGAGTTTCGACAAACTGAGTTTCTTCTTCGTCTTCTTCTGCCTCAAAGAATTGTTCACCCGCGCTCAGTTTCACCCCCGCCCAAGCTTCGCGGGGAACGGGCGCTGTAAATTCCAGCACTATAGGCGTGATGGGCAAACAGGGGCTTCCTGCTTTCTCACGCGTGCAGCGTATCTTCGCCGTGAATGGCGGGCGCACCTTGAAGTCCCAGACTTGGGCAGTTTCAGAACCTGGCAGGGAGCTTGGCTGCCCCGTGGCCCGCACGCCGGGGCCCACTTCCAAGCTAAGCTTTGCCTCCGGCGGCAAGACCCGCGCGCAACGCAGCAGCGCGATGGTGTCTGGGTCCGCAGGCTCGGCCATATAGCTGGCATCCAGGAGCTCCAACAAATATTCCCGCGGCGCCGCCCTTACCGGTATGCGTTCACCCACACCCTCGACGATGCATCGGCTCTGCTTGGCAATGGCCTCGGCGTCCACGGGCGCGTTGAAGCGCAGGATGAAGATCTGATCTTCATCGATGGTGCTGGAGGCGTAGGGGCGCAGGTCCGTAACGGTCGGCGCTCCCGTGTCAAATTCATAATGCACATCAGATGGAAGCGTGTGCCCCTGCAGGGTTTTAAATTCTGGGTTTGCATGAGCCGCGCAGCGTACCCCGGCCCCTACAGCAGAATCAAAAACGTAAGTCCAGCGCCTGTCGTCCAGCCAACGACCGGCCCCAGCCGGCACCAGACCATCACACTGCAGCACCACCGGGGCTTTGGCCGCACCATCGCCAAATGCAGCGACGGGTTCCATGAAACTGAGCTTTACGGCTTCCACTGCCGAGACACGACCTTGTGGCAAGAACTCGGCAACCTCTGGTGTTTGAGTGGAAGCGTGGGAGTATGAAGATGTAGCCGTGCTCAAAAGGGCCGTAAGGCCCAGTGCCAGTACCGGAAACACACGCCTGAGGCCGTGTGTTATTCGTGATGCTTGGTCGCGTTTCATGCCGCCTCCTGCCCTTTCCGCAGAAGATAGCACCGCGCCAAGCGCTGCGGCTAGTCAATTCGAGACGCTTTATGCAATAATTGCGGACTTCGCGCGCCTTTCCGGGCGCGCAGTGGGCCTCTAGCTCATGCTTGGTTAGAGCAGCGGACTCATAATCCGTTGGTGCGGGGTTCGACTCCCCGGGGGCCCACCACCATCAAACATCTGCCGGTTGGGCATGCTCACTCATCCTGTTTGGGCGTCCACTGCTCGAAGACTTCGGCCCCGGTCATGCGCTTGGTCTCGTTCGAGAATGCGTAGTTGCCCGGTTGCTCGTCCACAAACACCTCCAAGGTAAACGGCCAGTTCCCGCTCTCTTTGAACAGACCGGCGGACAGCGCATAGAAACCGCCTTCCTTCAGTCTGTAGAACAAATGGGTTCCACACTGCTTGCAGAACCCGCGCTGCGCCCAGTCGGAAGAGTCGTACACACCTACGTGTTCTTCACCGCGGATTACTGGAGTTTCATGACACTCCATCGACAGGAACGGTCCGCCGCTCCACTTCCTGCAAATACTGCAGTGGCATGCCCCAATCGCTGGGCGCTCGTGGGAAACCTGAAGTTGAACTGCGCCGCACAGGCAGCGGCCCGTCAGCCATGCCTCATTCGTTGCGTGGGTGTTGGCCATATATCTCTCCTCGTTTAGCAACCCTTTACCCGCAAAATACTACGGCAGGCTGCCCTTCACCAAGACTGCAATGGTGGGCATTGCACTTGCCATACGGATGGCCACGTCTGCGGCATGTTGCCGCTCAAATCTAAGGAGGTTTACATGGCCGTCAAAACAATGGAAGACCTGTTCATTCATGAACTGTCAGATATTTATAGTGCCGAGAAGCAGATGACCAAGGCCCTACCCCGGCTTGCTCGGGCTGCGGAAAATCCGGATCTGCAAGCGGCTTTCACCGCCCATTTAGAAGAGACGCAAGGTCAGGTGGAGCGGATTGATCAGATAGTGGAAACGCTGGAAATCAAGCTCAAGCGCATGAAGTGCGCTGCCATGGAAGGTCTGGTCGATGAAAGCAAGGAAGTGATTGAGGAAGTCGAGAAAGGCCCCGTCCGTGACGCGGCGCTCATTGGCGGCGCCCAGAAAGCCGAACATTACGAGATCGCCAGCTACGGAACTCTGTGCGAAATCGCCAAGCAACTAGGATATACCGCGGCTGTGGACCTGCTGAAGCAGACCCTCGCTGAAGAAAAAGCGACCGACGAAAAGCTGACCCTGCTCGCGCAGAGCGGTGCAAATGCCAAGGCAGCCGGTGTAGCCAAGAATGGCAAAGCGGCCAAGTCTGCGTAAATAGGGATTGGGTAGGCGCCGCAAGACCACGCGCCGGGCCAAGCAAAACCGCTGGAGCGTTCCCACACCAGGGAGCAAGTTCCGGCGGTTTTTCTTTGTTGAAGCATTGCGAACCGAGTAATGTTTATATCACTATCGGTTATAAGCATCTATCTATTACTTCGTTTTGATTACATAAAGTCGTCGTTACCATGCGTTACTAGTCCAGAACCACTTAACGAGACTTTATGCGTACAGCTATCCGATTCTCAGGCATTGCCACCTTGGCGCTTGCAGCGCTGGCCGGGCCGCGGCTGGCGGCTGCTGATCAGCCTCTTTTCGACGTCTCCGTACTCGCCGGCGCCTGTGCCAACTGTCATGGTACGGATGGCCGCTCCGCCGGCAGCATTCCGACAATTGCAGGTCGTCCGGAAGCGATTCTCAAACAGCAGCTGCTCGCGTTCAAGTCAGATACGCCTCCAGCAGGTACGACCGTCATGGGACGCCTGGCTAAGGGTTACTCCGATGAGCAGATCAGCGCGCTCGCCAACCATTTTTCGCAGATTTCCAAATCGCCCGCCCCGCAAGAGGTTGCCAAGCAATGAGCCAGTCCATGAAATTTTCCCGCCGCCAATGGTTGACGACAGTAGGAAAAGCCAGTGTCGCAGGCGCGGCGTTGATGGCTGCCCCAGCATTTGCACGTAATGGCGGCAAGGTCGTCGTCGTGGGGGGCGGTTTCGGTGGTGCTACCGCAGCCAAATACATCAAACGCCGCAACCCGGCCATCGACGTCACACTGGTCGAACCGGCTACGACCTATTACACCTGCCCATTTACAAATCTGTATTTCGGTGGTCTGCGGACATTCGAACAGCAGGGTCACAATTTTGACGAACTCCGCTCCATGGGCGTACGTGTCGTTCACGATTTCGCATCGGGAGTGGATGCGAATAAGAAAACCGTAACGCTCAAGGGTGGCGATACCCTGCGCTATGACAAACTGCTGCTGGCCCCCGGTATTGATTTCCGGTGGAATGCAATTGAAGGCTACGACGAAGCTGCTGCCCAGCTAGCCCCCCACGCATGGAAGGCAGGTGAACAGTCCAAACTGTTGAAGCAGCAACTGGAAGCCATGCGCGATGGCGGCACATTCCTGATGGTTGCACCGGCCAACCCCTTCCGTTGCCCGCCCGGGCCCTACGAACGAGTGAGCATGGTTGCTCATTACCTTAAGCAGAATAAGCCAAAATCCAAGATACTCATCCTGGATTCAAAGGACGCTTTCTCCAAGCAAGGCCTCTTCCAAGCCGGCTGGAAGCGCTTTTATGGCGATTTAATCGAATGGGTTCCGCTGTCCAAGGACGGCAAGGTCGTGCGCGTGGACGCTGCAAACCTGACAGTGGAAACCGAATTCGGTCAGACCCACAAGGCTGATGTACTCAACGTCATTCCTCCGCAGAAGGCAGGCGTCATTGCAGAGATCGCAGGTGTCACCAACGAAAGCGGCTGGGTTCCCATCAAGCATCAGACGTTTGAATCGGAACGTGTGGCAGATATTTTCGTCGTGGGCGACGCCACAGTAGCTGCGCCCATGCCGAAGTCGGGCTTTTCGGCCAATGCGCAGGCAAAAGTGGCGGCCGCTGCCATCGTCAACGCTCTTGCCGGTAAGCCAGCAGCCGAGCCCGCCTTCGCCAATACTTGCTACAGCCTGATCGCTCCAGACTACGGCATTTCCGTCGCACATAACTACCAGCTGAAGGATGGCAAGATTGCCGAGATGTCTGGTGGAGTAAGCCCTGCAGATGCCAACGATGACTTCCGTAAGTTGGAAGCTGAATATGGCGTTGCCTGGTATCAAGCCATTGCTTTGGATACCTGGGGTACACGTTCCTAGGTTGGCAGAGCATGTCTCATATAGAGTTGGTGCTTTGGGCTGGCCTGGCGATCGGTCTCGTTTTCGGGGCCAGTGGTCAGGCCACCGGCTTCTGTTTGCACCGTGGGTTAGTCCAACGCTGGTCGGCTCAGGGTGGCTACAAGCTGCAGGCATTCGCCTTGGCATTGGCCGTAGCGTTGCTTGGAACACAGAGCCTCGCTGCGCTCCAGCTGGTGGACCTGAGCGATTCGCTCTATTTAACACCGCGCTATTCCTGGCTGCTATTGCCCCTGGGGGGCCTGCTTTTTGGTTATGGAATGGGTCTTGCGAATGGTTGTGGCGCGCGTGCGCTAGTGCTACTTGGAACCGGCAATCTGCGCTCACTTGTAGTACTGCTCTGCCTGGGAATTGCTGCGTACGTAACCTTGACCGGCGTGATTGGCCCGGTGCGCATCGCTCTGGCTGATGTCACCACTGTTTCGCCTACATGGTCATCCGTTCCTGCAGGCTGGGCGGCTCAAGGGGTAGCGGCTTTAGCCGCAGCGGCACTGGCATTCTATGCACTGCGACGCCCCACCGCTTCAGACGAACCCGCCCTCGAAAAGGCCCGTGCCCGAGACCTGGTGGGCGGCGTGATTGTCGGCTTATTGGTGGTGGCGGGCTGGTTCGTCACAGGATGGCTGGGTAATGACGATTTTGAGCCCATGCAAGTGGCCTCGCTGACCTTCGTCGCCCCCATTGGCGATCTTATCCAATATGCAATGCTCGCTACAGGCATGAGTCTGCGTTTTGGAATTGCAGTCGTCGTGGGCGTGATACTGGGTGCTTTTCTAACTGCTCTTGCCCGCGGAGAAGTCCGATTACAAGGGTTCGAGACGCCGCAGCAGATGCTGCGTTACATCGCCGGCGGTGCGTACATGGGGGCTGGTGGTGCGCTTGCCCTGGGCTGCTCAATTGGCCAGGGGCTCACGGGGCTTTCAACGCTCTCGTTCAGCTCCATGCTGTCGGCGCTGGCAATCGTGCTGGGCGCAAGACTGGCCTGGGCTACTGCGCGGAAAGAGCAAGTGGCCTGACCCGGGCAACAGCGCACTGACCAACTCTGCTGCTGGACTGGATTTCATGAAAGATATACGCATGACACACACCAACCTTACCCGACGCCGTCTTATTTTGTCATCGGCTGCTTCGATTCTCCTGCTTCCAGCGATGTCTGCAGCGCAGGCATGGCGGCAGGTAGATGCAGCTGTCAAGCAAGTCGGCGACGCCCCAGTATTTGAACAAGGCCTGCAACTGAACTTGCCTCTAGTGGCGGAAGACGGTTCTTCCGTTCCACTGACCGTCACTTCAGACGGTACCTCTTCTGGGCGGATCAAACGGCTTGCGGTGTTTGCACCGGCCAATCCCACGCCGGAAGTAGCGATGTTCGAATTTGGCGAAGCGATCGAACGGGTCAACCTGTCAACGCGAATTCGTTTAAGCGAATCGCAAACGGTGGTGGCAGTGGCTCATACAGAGGACGGCAAAGCGATTGTGGCCGAACGGGCTGTCAGGGTGACGGTGAGCGGTTGCGTGGCACCCGCAAAATCCGACCCCTCAGCAGAGATGAATGCTCGCGTGCGGGTGCCCAAGAAGTGGGAGTCTAACGGCAGCGGCGAAGTGCTGACCATGATTTCGCATCCCATGATCACCGGGCTGGTTGCAGACGTTGCAGGTAATAAACCGGAACAGCGAATTGTGCAGGCGTTTAAGGCTGAACTAAATGGGGCGCCCGTTTTAACGGCGCGTTTCTTCCGATCCCTGGCGGCAAACCCGTATCTGAAATTCGACATGACTCCCAAGTCTTCCGGCGAGCTGACTTTCGAATGGGTGGAAAATACGGGCCGCTCAGTTCAGGCACGTGAAGTCGTACAACTGAGTTAAGTCTTCACGACAAAAAATTCAACCCATACAACGGGCTTGTCGTATGGGTCGAATTGATCAATATTGCCTGAACGGAATCTCGGGTCAGTTGGCACTGTCGCCTGAGCCAGTACCCGAACCGCCATCCCCGGACCCCGCTCCGCCTGAACCGCTCCCCGCAGCGCCACCTGCCGAGCCGGCACCACCTGCACCGGTACCACTGCCGTCGCCAGAGCCAGTGCCACCAGTGCCACCCGTGCCACCCGTGCCACCCGTGCTGCCATTGTTCCCGGCATCAGATCCCGTGGAGTTAGCGTCTCCATCCTTGCCAGTCATTCCTTTTTCGGTCATTGTCGCTGCGCTCCCGCTACGATCGATGGGTGGCGGGTTGTACACGGCGCCCTCACTGGTCTGGGTTTGGGAAGGAGTGAGGGGAGCGTTGGCGTTATCGCCGGCGGAAGCTTGGCCGCCAGTGTTCACCGCAGAACCGGTTTGCGCAAAAATCGCTGGGGAGGCCAGCAAGGCGGTAGAGGACAGTGCTACTGCAATAAGTTTCTTCATAACCATCTCCTGAAAACAAGTCGGTGTAAAACCGGACCTCTCTCGGGTAGTGAAAGAAATCCTCGGGCAAATACCTATAGCAATGCCTGTGCCTTGTAGTAGAGAGAATTGTTCGTTCACGAAGAGTAAAAGCCCTGACCCTCATCGGCGCGGCGAGCTATTGCAATCAGCTGTGGATGGCAATTTAGGGAAGCTCCCAACACCGCAAGATCACTGCACCATCCACAATCGAGTTTTCGCGGTTCACATAATCTGTTACAGACGTTATGGACGCCTCGTACCACTTTCTGGTTCGCAATGGAGACAGTGCACAATATTCCGGTCTTGATGTACCACCACGTCACTAACCGGGGTGGCTTCCTCGATGTGTCAGCACGGCAATTCGAGCGCCAGATCAAATGGCTTGCAGAGAACGGTTATACGGCCTTGTCGGCTGAAGGTTTCGCGGCTTTTCTGAACGGCGGGGCCACACCGAAGAAGTCAGTTGTCCTGACCTTTGACGACGGCTACCTGGATAACTGGGTCTACGCCCATCCCATTCTGAAGCGCTACGGCATGAAAGCCGTTTTGTTTGTTGCCACTGGGTTGATTGGCACAGGCGCCCCGCGCGCCCACACCGGTCAAGGCCGAGCCTTGCCGCTGTGCCCATCGCATCAACAGGCCAAAGACAAAATGTTTGGCAATCGTCGGGACGAGGTCATGTTACGCTGGAGCGAGATTCACGCGATGGTGCAGGCCGGTACGTTCGAAATTCACAGCCACACCCATACCCATACACGTTGGGACCTCATTTGCTCCAGCAGGGATGAAAAAATCGAACGACTCAGTTCGGACTTGGACGCCTCGCGTAGCGCACTGCAGGAGCACCTCGGTTCCGTATCTGAGCACCTGTGCTGGCCGCAAGGCTATTTCGATGACGACTACAAACGTACTGCCCATCAGCAGGGGTTCCGGTACCTTTACACTACGGACGCTCGGGGCCAGAACATGCCGGGCACTGATCCATCCCACCTCTATCGGTTCGTGGTGAGGGACCGCTCCGCCTTCTGGCTATGGAGGCGCATGTGGGTTGCCACGCATCCCGTGTGGGGGCCGGTCTACAACAACTGGAAAAAAACTCGGCAGAAATAGCTGTTTTTGCCGGGCAGTGAAGGAGGCTTATGACAAGGACAAACATCCTGGAAAAACGCCAGGCTTTCAAGGCAATGCATGCGGACGGCTGCTTCCTGCTGCCTAACCCGTGGGATCTCGGCAGCGCCCGCTTTCTGGCAGGCATGGGCTTCAAGGCTATAGCCAGTTCTAGCGCGGGCTATGCCTGGACCAAAGGTCGCCCAGATGGGCAGCTGTCGCGCGAAGACGTATTGAACCATTTGCATCAATTGGTAGAAGTTGTTGACGTACCGGTCAACGCCGATTTCGAAAACGGGTTCGCCGTGGATGAAGACGAACTGGAAGAAAGCATCGGACTCTTGTTGGATACCGGCGTTGCGGGATTTTCCTTGGAAGACTCAACAGGAGACGCGGAAGAACCGCTCATGCCCATAGAGGAAGCAGCGCGACGTATTAGCATTGCGCGCGCCCTGATAGACAGTACAGGGCACGAAGTCGTGCTTGTGGGCCGGGCAGAGAATTTTTTCGTTGGTGTTCCCGACCTGGACGATACGCTGGAGCGGCTGAAGGCCTACTCTGAAGCCGGCGCCGACTGCCTGTACGCGCCAGGAATACGCACTGAGCAGGAGATTCGCGCTGTCGTTCAGGCAGTAGCACCTAAACCGGTGAACGTGCTCATTGGTTGGGACAGTGATCTGACTTTGCAGACCTTGGGGAACATGGGCGTGCGACGCGTGAGTGTCGGAGGTGCGTTAGCACGCACCGCCTGGGGCGGCTTCATTCAGGCTGCCCAAGGGCTAACGGAAGGTCGTTTCAATTTCACGAATGCGGCGCCCGCCGCAGAGCTGAACAAGCGCTTCAGTTAAGCGCCTGCGGCCGTCACTGGTTCACTGACCCCCTGATATTGGTCCACCCCCTGATAACGAAAGGCACTAGGCGGCTGGCCGGTAATGCGCTTAAACGCACGGCTGAACGCAGCCTGGGAACTGTAACCCAGGCGTTCCGCCACCCATTCTATGGGCTGGCGTTCCCTTGATATCCAGTCTTTGGCCAGCTGCATGCGCAGCTCCGCTACGTAGCGTGACGGTGTGAACCCTGTCAGGGCTTGGAAACGTTCTGCGAATACTGAACGCGAGCTACCCATAAGGGCCGCCATGCTTTCCAGCGTCCAGTCCTTCCCGGGGTCGCGGTGGACGGCAGCGATGACCTTGCCCAGGCGGGGATCCCGCATGGCTTGTAGCCAACCGCCGCCCTGCTCGCACCCGCTTTCCACCCATGCACGCACAATGGACGCTGCCACCACTTCGGCAAGGCGAGCCAGAATATGTGCGAAGCCCGCGCGCGACGAGCAGGCTTCGCGCTCCATGGCCTCCAGAATCGGCAGCAGTTCTGGGCTTCTCTCAAGCAGGGTTCCGGCGCGCATCACTGGCGGCATCAGCCTGACCAAGGATTCCATGCTGCCAAGCTCGAATTCCATTTCCGCACTGAATACCACCACGCGTTCTTCTGGCCGCACATCGCAGCCGCAGACTATTACATCGTGAACCGCCTCGCAAAGTCTCTGAGACTGCACCTGTGTGAGCTGCCTGCATTCCCGATTGGGATGAGACAGTAGCGCGTGTACTCCCCCTTGTGGCAAAAGGACGGCGTCTCCTGTCTGCAGCTTGGACACCTGCCCATCCGGGCCACGTAAATATGCCCTGCCCTGTGCCAGAAAGTGGAAATGCGCCTTGATGCCACCTTGTCCACATTGAACTCCAAAGGGTGCGGCCAGCTGCACTCGACGGTACCGCAGCCCCTTCAGACGCATGCCCAGTAGAAACTCATTGATGATTTCGCTGATGTCTGCCTTCATGCCCTTCCCTTCAAGACCGGATGAAAAGCTAAATATTTCAGATTTTCTATCATAGATCGTCCGAGCTAGCGCGCATAGACTGTCTCATCGTTCATACCTAAACGAATGAAGAAGGAAATACGATGAACTCAGTCACAAGCTCGGGAATTCGTCCGGAAAGTACAGCCGCGGCCAGATGGGGTGCCGTGGTCGCCATGATGTTGGGCGTCTTTTCTTTGGTCACGGCGGAGTTCCTGCCGGTAAGCCTGCTCACCCCTATGGCCCGCGACCTCGCCATTTCAGAGAGTTTGGCCGGCCAAGCCATATCCACCACTGCCCTGTTTGCCATCGCGTCCAGCCTGCTGGTGCCTTCGGTCACACGCCACCTTGACCGGCGCCACGTGTTGCTCGGTTTCACTACCTTGCTGATCGTGGCAAATCTATCCGTTGCCCTGGCCCCCAGTTTTGAATTCTTGCTCATGGGCCGGGTTTTGCTTGGAGTCGCGCTGGGTGGATTCTGGGCCATGTCCACGGCGGTGGTCATGCGCCTGGTGCCCCCCGAGCAACTAGCCCGCGGGCTGTCCATCACCGTGAGCGGGGTCGCAGCGGCAATGCTGTTTGCCGGCCCGATAGCGAGTTATCTCGGTTACCTGACCAGCTGGCGCACTGTCTTCTTAGCCGGGGCCGTGTTGGGAATCTTGGTGTTCATCGTTCAATACGCGACCTTGCCGAGCCTGCCCACTACCGGCCAGTCGTCGCTGGGCACTTTGTTCCGCGTACTGGGCCGACCACGCGTCAAATCTGGTCTGCTGGCTGCCTTGCTGATTTTCGGCGGCCACCTTGCGTTGTTCGCATATATACGGCCCTATTTGGAACAAGTGGACGGGGTGTCCATCGGAGTGCTGTCGACAGTCCTGCTATTGTTTGGCATTGCAAATTACGCTGGGACATGGATTGCGGGAGCGCTTCCCCGCCCCGTATTCGACCGTCTGATGAGCGGCGCGCCTCTTCTCATGGGCCTGGTGGCCATAAGCCTGAGCGTGCTGCCTGTAGGCCCTGCCCTGATCGCCGCGCTCACCATCGTATGGGGCCTAGCGTTTGGCACCGTACCCCCCACGTGGTCTGGCTGGGTGGCTGAGACGGTTCCCGACGAAGCCGAAAGCGCGGGAGGTTTGCTGGTCGCGGTGATCAACATTGCCATAGCCTCAGGCGCAGGCATTGGTGGGCTGATTCTCAGCCGCGGCGACATTCACGATGTATTCTCATTCGGCGCGGTCGCCTTGTTGCTGGCCACTACATTGGTAATGACGGTGATCCGTCGCGTGCCGCGCTTAATTTGATTCCCACAACCTTCCGCCCTTCACGAGAGGGCGGAAACTTTCAGCGAAGAGACGAAAGCTATGCCAAGAATCGATTATTTCTCTCAACAACCCACCATGGCGAAGCAGTATCTCGCCTTCAGCAATGCCGTCACCGGGGACGAAGACCTGAAAGGCCTGAAGGAACTCGTGACCATTCGGGCGTCCCAGCTCAATGGATGCGCATTCTGTCTGGACATGCACGTGAAGGAAGCAAAAATCAACGGCGAGCGCGATCTCCGCGTCCACCACATTGCGATCTGGCATGAGTCGCCGCTGTTCGATGAGCGCGAGCGGGCGGCGCTGGAATGGACCGAGCTTCTCACTCGCCTGCCGGCCGGAGGCGTGTCCGATAACGATTTTGAACGTGTACGGCGCCATTTCTCTGAATCGCAACTGGCCGCACTCACGTTTCTGATCGTCGCAATCAATGGATGGAACCGCCTGGGAGTGGCGTTCAAGGCGGAACCGGGGTCTCTGGATAAAGCCTACGGGCTGGATAAAGCCGGGCTAGAATAACTGCCTGTCTCTGGAGACCGAGTTGTACGTTCCCGCCCATTTCTCAGAAAATAACGTAGAAGCGATTCACGACCTGATCGAATCGCAACCGCTGGGTGTTTTCATCACCCACGGCTCTGGAGGGCTCGATGCCAACCATCTACCGTTTCTGCTGGAGCGCGGCGCTGGACAGCTCGGTACATTGCACTGCCACGTCGCGCGCAACAACCCCGTATGGCAGGCCTTGAACAATGAAGATGAAGTGCTAGTGGTCTTCCGCGCGGCAGACGCCTACATTTCACCGAACTGGTATCCCAGCAAGCATGAAGCGCATCAGCAGGTCCCCACGTGGAATTATCTTGTTGCTCACGCACATGGGCGTGTCCAGGTCCACGATGACGAGCGCTACGTACGGCGCGTCGTCGCCCTGCTGACGCAGCGTCATGAAAAGTCCCAACCGGTTCCTTGGAAGATGGGCGACGCGCCGCGCGACTACCTGGATGCCATGCTGGCGCAAGTGGTTGGAATCGAAATTGGCATTACGCGGCTAGAAGGGAAGGTCAAGCTCAGCCAGAACAAAGAAGCCAGGGATGTCGCCGGAGCAGGTCAGGCATTGATCGATTCCGGTAAGACCGACATTGGCGCTGCCATGTTGCGCCAGGTTCAGCCATAAACTGTTCAGCCGCCCTGCCCTTTAAAGGTCTAAAGGCTTATTCGACCGGAAAGTCGAAATACGTCTCGGGATGCGGCTCGTTCTCCAGCGTGAAATGCCACCACTCTTCCTTGAGCGGTCGGAAGCCATGGCGCACCATGACTTGCTGCAATAAGGCGCGAAATGCGCGCTGATCGCTGGGAATATCGAGGTTGGACGGCCAGGATTCCGGACCGAAATAATCAAAGGGCGTGCCCATGGGTAGTTCTTCCCCCGTCTTTAGATCGATGATGGTGAGATCCACCGTGCTGCCGCGGCTGTGCCCTGAACGCTCCGCGATATAGCCTTCTTCGAACAGCTTTGATTTGTCTACATCAGGGTAATGGCGCGCCTTGGTCGAAACATCAGATAAATCGGCCGCCCAGCGCACAAAGTGATCCACCGCCGGCTGCGGACGATAACCATCGAATACCTTGAGACCGAGCCCAAAGGCAGCGAGATCTTCACTCGCCTTCGCCAGGGCCTCCGCCGCCGGGCGCGTGAGAATGACCGTGTTGCTGCGGTAGCCATCCACCGGCTGTCCTACAAAGTTGTCCGCCCCGGCATAGCGGGCGTCGATGACCACTTTGGGGGCGACGTCGGCAACGTAGACGAAATCGTCTGGGAGTGCGTGAGCCGGAAATGCCAGAGTGAGCAACAGTGAAAGCGTGGCAGTGGCACGCAAAGGCTTGAGCGCAAGTTTCATGTCAGTCGGTACCTCAGGAGTAGCTTCGACGATAGGATGATAAGGCAAGCTGACTGGCTTGAGCTCAGGACTTCCGGGCCTATACGACAAAGCCCGCAGTGAAGCGGGCTT
>JAJUJD010000104.1 GCA_029267315.1 Alcaligenaceae bacterium | reverse complement strand
TTTGAGTAACTTGTAGAGCAGCGACTACAACGACCTGTGCTGCTGCTCTTTTCAACTCCGCGATGGGAAGTTGGTGCTATTGCATCAAAATTCACGGCACATTGCCATTGCGCCATCGCCAAAGCTCAGTTTTTTGTTGTTGGTTGTTGGTTGCTCACAACATTCAAGCCCAAACCCTGGCGATGGAGTAGGTGTTAACCCGCGGCCCTGTGTGTGCTTGATACAACACCAAAGGTCGTCCTCCCATCCGGAACCCGCTAAGTATAGGGTAAGCGCGGGCACACCGTTTGCACGGCTGTTGGTTTTGGCGCACAACCGCACATTTTCAGGGGTTCATCATGCCTGCACCAGCCAGCAAACGAATTCTATGGAAAGGCGCCATCGCCTTCGGCCTGGTCCATATTCCCATCGCCCTGCACTCCGCTACGCAGAATCAATCGATTGATTTTGATTGGCTTGACCGTCGCAGCATGGAGCCAGTGGGATACAAACGCATCAATAAAGTCACCGGTGAGGAAATCGACCGCGAAGATATCGTTAAAGGTGTGGAGTACGAAGACGGCGAATACGTGGTGGTGGAACCCGACGAGATTGCCGCGGCGTACCCTCGCACCACACAGACGGTTGAAATCGAGGCGTTTGTGCCGCTGGACGATATCCCGTTCGTTTACCTTGAAAGGCCGTACTACGTGGCGCCCATCAATAAAGGCGCCAAGGTGTATGCGCTGTTGCGTGAAGTGCTTGCCGAGTCCCGCTTGGCAGGCTTGGCCAAGGTCGTGATTCAGACCAAGCAGCATCTTGCCCTGCTCTTTTCCTGTGGCCCGGTGCTGATTCTGAACCTGCTGCGCTGGGGTGATGAGGTCCGCGACTGGAGCGCGCTAAATCTGCCGGAAAAAGACAGCAAGGCGCTGGGGCTGTCTCAGAAAGAGCTGACGATGGCTCGGCAGCTTATAAAGGACATGACCGTTGAGTGGGAGCCTGAGCACTACACCGACTCCTTCCGTGAGCAGGTCATGCAGCTGATCCAGGACAAGGTAGAAGCCGGCGAGACCACCACGGTTTCACAACCCGAGTCGGAAGAAGAGCCCACTGGTTCAGCGCGTATTTATGACCTGACCGAAATGCTGCAGCGAAGCTTGAAGGGTCGCCAAAATAGTGGCGCCAAAAAAGGCACGACACAAGGCAGCAAAACGGACGACACTGACGAGGAAGAGGACGCGTCTGCTACAAGCAAGCGCAATACAAAGACTTCGCGGGCAAAGAAGTCGAATGCTTCCAAAGTGGAGGGCTCCTCCAGTGCAACTAGCAAGACTGGGAAACGGTCGGCCGCGAGCAAGAAAGTAAGCAAGACAGCATCAAAGACGGTGAAGTCTGCGACGAAGAGCGCGAGAACAGCGAAGAAAACCACTAAGACCGCATCCAGTGGCAAGGGCAGCACTCCTTCAGGCAAGGCAGCCAGGAAGAAAGCAGCATGAGTGCAAAGCCGGCCCCTGTCGAAGGCAAGCGAGTGCCGCCCGCGAAAGACGCGGAACACGCGCTACGGGACTACCATCGCAAGCGCGATTTTCAGAAAACCGGCGAACCCCGGGGAGATGATCCTGGCAAGAGCCGGCGCAAGACCGCAACTGTCCAATTCGTCGTGCAAAAACATTGGGCGCGCCGGCTGCACTATGACTTCAGACTGGAACTGGAAGGCACGCTAAAAAGCTGGGCAGTGCCCAAGGGCCCGAGCCTGGATCCTTCCGTGAAGCGTATGGCGATTCAGGTGGAGGATCACCCATTGGCCTATGGCGACTTTGAAGGAACGATTCCCAAAGGACAGTATGGCGCCGGCAAGGTCATTGTCTGGGACCGCGGCACTTGGGAAGCCGAAGGGGATGCAGCCGAAGCCTATGCTGAAGGTAAGCTGAAATTCCGCCTGAAAGGCAGCAAATTGCAGGGCCGTTGGGCTTTGATCAGAACGGGCGGGCGGCGGAAGGACCCTAACACCAGCAATGCGGATTCCGAACAGACCGAAAAAGGCCGCAGCAAAGAAGATAGCGGCGACGGCACCCGCAAAACCACCTGGCTACTGATCAAGGAGAAGGACGATTTCGTGCGGCCTGCAGAGGAATACGATATCACCACTGCCCTGCCCCACAGCGTCGGCATGCCCGGGAAGCCAGACAATGCGAAGGGCGCCGTTAGCCAGAAGTCAGAGCTGCCAGAATACCTGGAGCCCCAGTTGGCTACCCGCGTTTCAGCTGCACCGACTGCACCGGGGTGGTCCTTCGAACTCAAGTACGACGGCTATCGCATTCTGACTCGAGTCAGTAGAGGTAAGGCCAAATTCTTCACCCGTAACCGACACGACTGGACGCACCGCCTGCCCGGCTTGGTTGACGCATTCGAATCTCAAGCTCTGCCTGACGGCTGGTACGACGGCGAAATCGTCATGCTAGACGAACGCGGGCGCCCCGATTTCCAAGCACTGCAAAATGCCTTCGAGCGCCAGGGCGGGCTAAAACGACACAGCACAGCACGAGCAAATTCCGACCGCAAGCCTCCAACGGAACAGAACGGGCCGGTGTATTTCATATTCGACTTACCGTGGCTCCAGAACCAGGACCTGCGCCGTCTTCCCCTGCGGGAACGGCAGGCCAAGCTGGCGACCGTCATGGATGGAGTCGATGACGCCAGGTTACGCCTGAGCGGTGTTTTCAGTGTAGGCGCCGACGATATGTTGCGCTCAGCCTGTGCTTTGGGATTGGAAGGCGTAATCGGTAAACGTCAGGATGCACCGTACACAAGCGGTCGAACCGGACATTGGATCAAGCTGAAATGCGCGGAACGACAGGAATTCGTCATTGGTGGCTTCACCGAGCCACAGGGCGGCCGAAGCAGCTTGGGCGCTCTCTTACTGGGTCATTACGACGAGGACGGTTACCTCAAGTATGCGGGCAAAGTAGGCACTGGATTCAATGAGAACACGCTTAAAGATCTGTTCAAGCGGCTATCCAGAATCGAGCAGAAGACCTCACCTTTTGAACCGGCGCCACGCGAAAAACAAGTGCACTGGGTGAAACCGCAACTTGCCGCAGAAGTGTCATTTTCTCAATGGACGCAGTCTGGGCGCATACGGCATGCAGTGTTTGTTGGCCTGCGCGAAGACAAACGAACAAGACTCATGAAGAAAGAACAGAGCGTAAAAATCAGCAGCGCGGAGCGCGTCGTGGACCGCAAGTCGGGGGCTCGCAAAGCCGATATCGCCACGTACTATGAGCGCATAGCGCCCTTGCTCATACCTCATCTGAAAGACCGGCCGGTTTCACTGCTGAGAGCACCAGAGGGCATCAACGGCGAACTATTTTTTCAGAAACACATGGACGCGCAACGGCTTTCCGGAATCATGGAATTGGACCCTGAGCTCGACCCTGGCCATGATCCACTTGTCGTTATACGCAACGCCTTGGGCCTTACCCAAGCTGCCCAGTTGAACACCATAGAGTTTCACACCTGGAATGCGGTACGCAGCCGTATCGACAGACCGGACAGAATTACCTTTGACCTGGACCCTGGTAAAGGTGTGGAATGGCAGTCCATGCAGGAGGCTGCCGTCCTTCTGCGCAACTTCCTTCAAGAGCTCGAACTGCCCGCTTTCCTGAAGACCAGCGGTGGCAAGGGCTTGCACGTGGTAGTGCCCATTATTCGCCGCTACGACTGGGACGCGGTGAAAGGCTTTTCCAAGGCCGTGGTACAGCACATGGCAAAAGTGCTTCCCCGGCGTTTTTCGGCAAAAAGCGGTCCGAGGAACAGGGTCGGGAAAATCTTCATCGATTATCTGCGCAATGGTTTTGGCGCGACCACCGTATCCGCGTGGTCGCTGCGAGCCCGACCAGGCATGGGAATATCGGTTCCGATTACATGGGAGGAAGTGGAAACCATTGAAAGCGGCGCCCACTGGACGATATTGAACATAGAAGATCGCATGGAGATCGGCAACCAGCCCTGGGACGCTTATGAAAAATCTTCTGCGTCTCTTGGGCGCGCGATGAAAGCAATTGGATTCGAATCGTGAACTGAACGGGCCTGATATTTGCACTGTCTGTTCTTGAGGATAGGTCCGGTAATCCGTCACGACCGCAACAGGTGCGATCCGTAGCGAGTATTGCGGCCTCGGGCGTAACGATCAAGGAGAACGCACGTGAAGCTAAGCTTGAAACCCCTGAAGGACCAAACCGTTGTTATCACCGGCGCCAGCAGCGGGATAGGCCGCGCAACGGCGCGCGAGGCGGCCCGTAGGGGCGCCCACCTGGTTCTGGCGAGCCGCAACAAGGAAGCGCTCGAAGAACTCACAGAAGAACTGAAATCGGACGGTGCTCAGGCTGTATCGGTTGTCGCTGATGTCGGGAACCCGGACGACCATGAAAAGATAGTGCAGGCAGCCATGCTCGCATTCGGCGGCTTCGAAACATGGGTCAATAACGCCGGTGTGTCGATATTTGGCAAGCTGGAAGATGTGGCGATGGAAGACCAGCGCCAGCTGTTCGAGACCAACTATTGGGGTGTGGTGTATGGCTCCATGGCAGCGCTCAAAGAATTGCGTGCACGTGGAGGGGCGCTGATCAACCTGGGCAGTGAATTGTCGGATGTCGCGATTCCGCTGCAGGGCGCGTACTGCGCATCCAAGCACGCGGTGAAAGGCTTCACGGATTCGCTTCGCATGGAATTGGAAATCGAAGAGGCACCGGTTTCCGTCACATTGATCAAACCCGGCTCCATCGACACTGGCTTCGTGCAGCACGCGAAGAACTACCTGGACGTGGAACCGAAGCTGCCGCCGCCCGTGTATAGCCCTCAGGCCGTCGCGGAAGCCATACTGTATGCGGCTGAACACCCCATGCGAGACATTTACGTGGGAGGGGCCGCGCGCGCTACTGCCGCCTTCGGACAAACCCTTCCGGGAGTCGCCGACCGAGTGCTTGGACCGAAGATGCATCGCGCTCAGCGCAGCCGACAGCCGGCGGAGGAACGCCAGGATGCTCTGTGGCATTCGGGTGAGCCCGTGGAAGGCGGGCGTTCCCGCCATGTGTGCGCCAGCAGCCTTTACACAGATTTCAGCACTCGTTGGCGCAATGTGGCATGCGCGGGGCTGGGTGCAGCGGCGGCACTGGTGTTTCTCTCGCACTGCCTGCCCAAGGCAAGCCGCCGGAAATAAGGTATCGCGGGCTGTAAGTGCAGGAGCGAGCTCCTGACTTTAGGCGGCGACCTGTAGCTGGTGTGCCAGTTCGCTGATGTAAGGGTCGTCCAGACTATGCTGCTCCAAGGCTTCTCTCAGCTTGATAACGTAATCACGATTACTGCCCAAGGGGCCTGAAGCTTTGGCGATTAGTGGCAGGACGGTTTGGACGCTGTCGTCTTGCTCGTGGAGCGGGCACGCTGGATTCGCGGTGAAGATGATGGCGTGCACCCTTCGGCCATCTTGCAAGTCGATGGGCGCCCATTGCGGCGTATACGAGCCACTGAGCATTTCGCGGCGCCACACAATGCGTAGTTCGGCATCCAGGTTAGCCTCATCAATGCGCAAAGCGAGACCTTGCGTTGACCCGCCTGAAGCGAGGGACATCATGCGCCCTGGGCGGCGCACGCAGCCTCGCCCCGCGATGAGGCGCATACAGAAGCTACGCCGCCACCCGTGCAGAACACCAGGGCAGCTTTCCGCGAAGTGAAACAGGGGATTCCAGATCAAAGAGCCGTAGGCAAATATCCAGACGGACTGCCCGGTTGGCCGCTGTTCCAGAATATCGCGCATTGAGCTTTCGAGACGTTCCTCCGACCACAGGGTCAGGCCAGGAACGTCCTTGAACGCGTTCAGGAACGTGCCATTCGTCAGGCTAGTTCTGTCCAGCATCGTAGTTTCCTTATTCTCAAGCTAGGGTGCATCCGCCACATTTTCGCGGGCAGACTTCATAGCAATGAACAGCCGACACTTCAGCGGCGAACAGCACTGACTTCAGTGGTGGTCAGCCGCAATTTCTTGCAGCGATCAGTCGAAGATTTTCCCGTCGATATAAAACCAGCGCCCTTCCTGCTTCACGAAACGACTACGTTCATGCAGCCGTTCACCTCTACCGTTGACTCGACTGCGAGCCACAAACTCTACCCAAGCCGTGTTCGGGTCGGCCGGTTCAGGTGGGACAATCGATTTGATATTGAGGCCCAGCCATTTAACCGGCGCGAGGTCGTCCAGGCTTTGCGGCCGCGTGTCGGGATGCCAGGTCGCCAATAAGTAGGGCACTCGTTCAAGCACATAGGCGGTGTACCGCGAACGCATCAGGCTTTCAGCATCCGGTGCGGGGGTAAGGTCGAAATCCTCGACATAGCGGCCGCAGCATCGCTCGTAAGGCAATGCGCGTTTGGCGGCGATTTTTCCGCAGGGGCAGGCTCGCATGGTCAGTCGTAGGTAGTTTGAAGCGCGGCAACTATATTGCCATTTTTTTCCGCTGGAATACAAAAAGCCCCGAAACAAAAAGCCCTGAATCCGATACAGACTCAGGGCCATTGCTAGATTTCCGTTTTTTACCAGAGAAACGCTGGTGCGACGGCGAGACTCGAATAGTCAACGTTCATGCGCGCTCTGGGGCATGACATTCATGAAAGTACCCAAACAGGTACCCAAATTATCAGGCTTGCAGCGTATAGCCTAACGTATTGTCGCCTGCGGCCAGTACCGGCACAAGATGACTGAGTCGCCCAACACACAGGTAATCCACCATGAACGAACCTCTGTCCGAGGTCATCCGCATCCGGGTGACCCAGTCTCATGCTGCCCGTCTGGGTGAGGCAGCCGCCCTCTCCGGGCTTTCCCTCTCCCGGAGTTTCCATGAAACCGCGCACCCCCTGGGTGATCGCGCTGGCTTGCGCCTGCGCGACGACTTTGCCTGCCCATGCCCAGCAGACGACTTCTTCTGGAATCGACATCCTGACCGGCATCACACGCTTGGCGTGCGAGGCGACGCTGTGTCTGTCGTCCAGCTTACGGCCAAATGAGTGCAGCCCCTCTCTGGACCACTATTTCGCCATCAAGAAATACAACAAACGCGGTCTGGACTGGGCGGCCACGGTCGCGGCGAGAGGTTCTTTTCTGTCTCAGTGTCCGGCGTCGAGCGATCAGGGCATGCCGGAGCGGTTGGGTGCAATTGCACGCGGCGCTGGAAAATGCGACGCGGAATACCTGAACCATACCTATGCCGACACAGCGTACAAATGGCGCCATCGCGGGTATGCCTTCGGCGACAACGGAGCCCTCCTACGAAGTCCATCCGATCCCCACCGTCACGCTTGATCAGCTACCGACCTATTGCGTGTCCTACAACGATCATGCTTGGACTTATGAACTGTCCGTGCGCTACGTCGGCAGGCCGAGCATGGGCGGTCGCTGGGTGAAGACCGAGGATTATGAGGCAGCACAGGCCAAATGGGAGGCCGACCATGGCGGACTTTGGGCAGCTGGCTGGAACTTTTCCCTGACGGACCCCAGGCACGGGTCCGGTAACTGATGGTGGCCGCCCATGATCGCAGAACTTGCCGCCCTGGCCCTGACCTGCGCACCCAACATCCATCCTGTGACATTGAACGCTCTGATCAGTCATGAGTCCCGTGCCCAGCAGTACGCCATCGGCGTAAACCGCAAGGGTAAGCACCTGCGGCAGCAGCCTCGAACGTTGACCGAAGCCACCGCAGCGGCTCAACGCCTCATTGATCAAGGCATAGACTTCGACGCCGGACTGGGACAGATCAACGTGCGCAACTGGGCCTGGCTCGGACTGGACAGCGAAACCGTGTTCGTCCCCTGCCGCAATCTGGCGGCTGCCCAGACGGTGCTTTCAGAGTGCTATGCCAGGGCACTGCCCACCCACAAGGATCTGCAACAGGCCCTGCGCGCTGCGCTGTCTTGCTACAACACAGGCAATTTCAAGCGCGGCTTCACCAATGGATATGTCGGCAAGGTTCTGGCGCAGGCCGGCATTCAGGTGCCGGCACTGGCCCCCCTGACACGCAAAGCAACGCAACCTGTGGTGCCTGAAACTCCGGCGAACGCGGATCCGGTACACAAACCGGCTCGTGACACCAGCACCCAGTCTTTGGGCACACCGGACGGCTTCGTCACCAACCCGGCTGCTGACGGCTTTTCACAGACAGTCAGCAACGAGCCAGAGCCCGAACAAGCCCCTGGCACATGAGGCCCCGAGCCGCGATCAGACGCTCTCGCCCCGTCCGCCCCTTGTCTGCCTTCTTCTCATCAACCATCGCACCTAAGCGCGCCCAGCGCCTGGGAGCAGGAGCCTTTTCATGTCTCTACTGCAAAGCATCAGAAACGCTGCGCTTTCTCGTCATTTCATCATCAGACTGATTGCAGCCTGGCTGCTGGTTGGTGTCCATCACGCTGCATTTGCCCAGAACATCGGCGGACTCTCCAGGGCACAAACCACGCTACAGACGCTCAAGGACAATCTGGACGTGATTTTGCCTATTGCCGCCATCATCATCGGCGTCATAATTTTCGTGCTGTATTCCGCTGAAGTCATGCGAAAGGACGACGCCATCCGTTGGGGCATCGGAGTACTTCTGGCCGGATCTGCAGCGGAACTCGTCGTGCTGCTCTGGAAGTAAGCCATGGCAGCCAATACCACACGCCCGGCCACCCAGCGCCACACCACGCACCCACCTTCCGGACACCAAAACCCCAACACCTACCCGGTCTTCAAAGGCCTGGGCCGCAAGGCCACCTTCATGGGTATCCCCACCACGCTGCTGCTGGGCGCCTTTGCCTGCATTGCCATCATCGCCATGACTGCAGGCCTGGCCTGGTGGGGCCTGCTCTTTGTGGTCATGCCCACCCTCGCGATCCTCACCCGCGAGGACGACAAGGCCATGGATGTACTCAGGCTGGAACTCAGGACCCGGCGTCGTAACCGCAACAAGCGTTTCTGGCAGGGATCGAGCTACGCCCTGCAGAGCTATCACCGCCGCCGGCCCTGGCGCACGCTCATCAAGTAAAGGACGATTCCATGACTGCTGCTGCCACCCTGGCCGTGGACGAACGGCAGGTCTCGCGCTACCTGCCCTATTCCCATCATGTCACCGGTCAGATCATCGCCTGCGACAACCACGAGTACCTGGCTGTCATCAAGGTAGCGGGCCGCGCCCCTGACGCCTATGCGCAAGATGAGCTGAAAGACTGGATCGAAGCTCTGCATAACGTGCTGCGCGGTCTGCCCATGGGGTCGCTCGGCCTGTATTCCCACATCATCCGCCGCCGTGTCACGGAATACCCCGACAGCACCTTCGCCCAGCCCTTCGCGACCCGGTTCGATGCCGCCTACCGGGCCACGTTCGATGTCTCGGGCCTGATGATCAACGACCTGTACCTGACAGTGCTCATTCATCCGGTCCAGGACCCGGTATTGGGCACCTTTGCCAGCCTGGAAAAGGCTGACGCCCAGCGCCTCGCGCACTGGCAGGCCGAATCCATCGAACGACTGAACAGTATTTTGCGGACCGTGACCGCTGGTCTGTACCGCTACGATCCACAAATCCTGGGGATCGTGGATCGAAAGGGCCTTGCCTTCAGCGAAGCCGCCGAATTCCTGGGATTTCTGCTCTCGGGCGTTCACCGGCCGGTACCCATCAGCCGAGAACGCTTAATTGACGCGGCCAGCGTCACAATCGAAGCGGACAGGCGCCTTGTCAATCTGCCCACGAACCGTCCGCTGCACATGGACTACGCCTACACCACCACGGCGCACAGCGCCCAAGGCCTGACCTGCGACCGAGTGCTGTACAACGCCGAAAGCTTCAGCCGCACTACTGCCCAGGATACCTATTACGTCAGCATTTCACGCGAACGGCACGAGGTCGTTGTATTCACGGATGATGCGTCCAACCTGCCCGAACGCGTGGATCGCCTGACGTACAAGGGGCTGGCGCATGACCTGCAGCCGATGGTGGCACATGGCCCCGAGCATGGAAAGAACGAGCTTGGCCCTGCCACACTGAATGCGGAATCTGAGCTGGAAATCGGATGATTCCCAAGGTCACGCATCAGTTCCGTTACCTGTGCCCTGTGTCACACAACATTACAGTGGCAAGCCGAGATTTCGGCGTTACCCAAAACCTTGCACGGCCGCTTCCTATGCTTTGCTGAACTACGTCTGCTCGGTCTCGCGCTCATGGGCCATTGCGGCCTCCGCGAGCCGCAGCACCTCTGCTTCGGCTGCCTTGCGCTCGCTGTAGCGGTCGACAAGATAATCCGAGCGGCCACGCACCAGCAGCGTGAACTTCACCAGCTCTTCCATTACGTCCACGACACGGTCGTAGTAGGCCGAGGGTTTCATTCGACCCGCGTCGTCGAACTCTTGGAAAGCCTTGGCAACCGAGGACTGATTCTGAATGGTCACCATGCGCATCCAGC